>JBEBHV010000276.1:0-1985 GCA_040080715.1 Rickettsiales bacterium
ACGGCACTTAAGGATAGAAATATCGGGCTGGCATTAAAAACCTTAGCAAAAACCCATTTTACTTTCTGGAAAATGATGGAAGGAAGGGTACGCAAAAACATATCTACTAAAATAGTTGGCTTGCCGCCCTATATATTCGCTGATTCCTGATTGCATACCTTGGCTGCCTAAAACCCACTCGGGCAAACCTCACCGTTAGGACCTTTGAGAATGGGAGGAATAATACCACCGCCACCACCAGCTGGAGGAGGGGGAGCAGGCTGCTTACAGCTTGGCGTAGCAGGAAGGTTGCAGCCATTAGTATTCACATTAAGACGTCTATGTACATCGAAACAGGAGTCTCCTGCTATATCATTCACACCAGCGATTCTAACTCCACAGGGAAACTGTCCGGTACTCCAGTCCCATAGCTGGGTTTGGGTTAAAACCCCATTTTCATAGCGACACAGTACGTTCGCGCCGATGTCTCCACCATCGTTTCCCGCGCCTTTCATCGGGCTGCCGTCAGGAATGAATACTTTGCAGGAGCCAAGACCGGGATCAACACTCCTGTTGCCGCTGGCGAGAGAGGCGGGAGAGTAGTTTGTTCCATTGCTAAAAGAGTTGGAAGCGGTAATGCTGAAAGAAGAATAATCAAGCACACCAAATCCATGTAGGCCATTACCAACAGCCAATGAATTTCTAATAGCCATTGTCGGTGAACCGTCTCCCACACGCTCTGGTGCGTGTGCAATAAAACCATAACCGTCACTGTTAAAAATTGAAGTGTTTGTAACAGTAGTATTTTTATTTGCGCGAAAATCTCCACCATACCCGACTGAATCGATGACGACCTGATTCTCCATATAAGTGTTCTGCGCCATGCCTTGTATAGTATTCCCCCGGGTGCGAATCCTTAGTGCTCCTGTCGCCCCATCTCTCAGGGATATATTGCCATAAAATCTGTTGTTGACAGTTAAATGGTCATCATCATTACCATCAGCTTGTACACTAAACCCAGAAGCATTTCTTTCAGAAATATTGTTCTCAATGAGATTGTTTGACCCTGGATATACAGCCACCAGAGAATCGCCGCCACTATTGCCGCTGGCTGGTATTCCTTCCACCGCACCCAATGACGGATAATCTCGGCTATTGGCGTAGTTGCGCCGAACTACAATGTTAGGTGAGTTCGTAAGTAAAAAACCGTGGCGGGTGTAGTTGTACAGTTCGTTCTCTTCAATCAATCCATATTGAGTGCCATTATATGTAATCATCGATTGGTTACGAGCGCGACGGTTTGAATTCGAAAGAAGATTGCGGCGGAAGTTGATATGGTTGCTATTGAAAGCCCCAAAAAAGACATCTGATCCGCCGTCCCTGTCCTCGTTGGAAGCACGCAGCCCAACAATGTTCCAGTAAGAACAATTGTGGATACCTAGTATATCAATAGTACCATCACCGTTCAACCAAGCCTTGCGCTCATTTTCCGCCTGAATTGTAATGGGTGCGGATGAAGTGCCATTTCTCCCTGCAGTAGGGCAATTAACTGCTACCATTCCTGTTGTATTCCTATTATACTCGCCATCCTTCAAAAAAAGAGTATCACCCGGATTAAGCCTGGGGATTGCATGGGCAAAAGTAAGCCACGGCGCGGCACTGGTGCCTGAATTGCTGTTATTTCCGTTGGGGGCGATGTAATAAGTGGCGGCATGGGCGGTGGCGGCTACGGAAAGAGAAAGCCCGAAGCATAAAATTGTAATCAGTTTAAGTAGCTTGCGGGGGGGGGGGGAGTAAATCCTGACCTGAGGTGTTCCGACATAACATGCGCTGCCTTTCTTAATAAGATCATAAGAACTAATCCAACAATAATAGATATTAACCGGAAAAACAAGCGGAAAATGTTAAGAATTAACTAAATATGGCAGAAATCAACCTTGCCGGTTGCCAGATTGAGCACCGCTCCACGGATTTTGATTTTCCCCTGACTGAGCAGCCCTTCCAGA
>JBEBHV010000277.1:0-1972 GCA_040080715.1 Rickettsiales bacterium
CGATTGTTCTGCTGATTGTGATTTTCTGCTTAAGTGAAGCGAAATCTTTATTCGCGCTGATGGTTCTTCTGGCACTGGTGCTTGGTGTTCTGCTTATCATTCCGATTGGCGGGGCGGATATGCCGGTTGTGGTTTCGATGCTTAATTCCTATTCCGGCTGGGCGGCATCGGGCATTGGCTTTACCCTTGGCAATCCGTTGCTTATCATTACCGGCGCGCTGGTGGGTGCGAGTGGCGCGATTCTTTCATACATAATGTGTAAGGCGATGAACCGTTCGATTATCAATGTGATATTCGGTGGGTTTTCCGTCTCTGCCGCTAACGCGGCTACGCCGGACACGGGCGGTGATAAGCCGGTTAAAAGCGGTAGCGCGGAAGATGCAGCGTTCCTGCTTAAAAATTCCGGCTCGGTTATCATTGTTCCGGGTTACGGGATGGCGGTGGCGCAGGCGCAGCACGCTTTGCGTGAGATGGCGGAGGAGCTGGAAAAAGAAGGCATCACTGTGCGCTATGCGATTCATCCGGTGGCAGGGCGTATGCCCGGGCATATGAACGTGTTGCTTGCCGAAGCGAATGTGCCTTATGATCTGGTGGTTGAGTTGGAAGAGATAAATAACGATTTTGCAACTACCGATGTGGCTTTTGTGATTGGCGCGAATGACGTTACCAATCCGGCAGCGAAAAATAACCCAAGCAGCCCGATTTTCGGGATGCCGGTGCTGGATGTGGGTGCAGCTAAAACTGTTATTTTTATTAAGCGCGGGATGGCAGCGGGTTACGCCGGAATTGAAAATGAATTGTTCTATCAGGATAATACTATGATGCTCTTTGGTGATGCCAAGAAAGTGACGGAAGAATTGGTGAAGGCTTTGAAGAGTTGAGGAAATGGGGAAATGGCGAATTGGGGAAAAATTATAAATTCCCCATTTCCTCAATTCTTCAATTCCCCTTGCAACTATTGGCAATTTTTATTATAGTCGCACGCCTATGACAAAACCATCCCCAGCAGAAAATCAAACTGAAATTCCTTTCGAGGCAGCTCTTAAAGAGCTGGAGGCTGCCAAGGGATAAGGGTTTCAGAGGGACAAAAAGACAAGAACACATTTTGCAGGGAAATGTGGGGGGCTAATCTTCAAGATGTCTGGCAAAATCCATTGCGCTGTGCAGGATACGAGAAACTTGTACCTTGTCCCCTGTGAGGCGGTAAAAAACGATATGCTTACCAGCCGTCACGTGACGGTATGGCGGTAAGTCGCTTTTGCCCATGAGCGGGGCTTGCTCAATGGCAATAAGAGCCTTGTGCAGAATGGTCGAATACTCTTCAACCTGCTGCTCTCCCCACATCTGCATAGTGTAGGAAAGAATATCGCGAAAATCCTCTATGGCTTCATCAGAAAGGCTGAGGCTGTAGGTTTTACGGGATGACATCAACCTTTGGCTTTCTTCCGGCTTTGGCGTGTTTCACAGCAGCCTTTTTGATTTTGGCAAGTAAGGCAGGTGTGTATGGTGTTACCCGTCCGGCTGCAATGTCAGCATCACCAAGCTGTAAGGCTGCAAGTAGTCGTTCCTGTTTCGCTTCCCGCTCTTCCCTAGCCCGTCTGACGGCATCCCGTACCGCTTCAGCTTCACTGCGGAAATAGCCCTGTTTTACGCTATCCTTGATGTAGCGTGTATCAATGGCAGCAAATTCTATGTGCATGAACCCCTCCCTTTCTGGTCAAACTTGATACAGATATTGTATAGATTCTGGGTTAATCTGTAAATCAGATTGTGAAAGGGAAAGTAAGAAAAAAGCATTCAGGAGAGTAAAGAAATCTAACCGATGCACTGGGCATAGACCAGTTTGGCTACGCCGGAATTGAAAATGAACTGTTCCATCAGGAAAACTATAGTAATTTGATACAATAATTACCCACTCGTCATTGCGAGAATGCGTAGCATTCGTGGCAATCCAGAAGCCAAAACATGTTGA
>JBEBHV010000278.1:0-1965 GCA_040080715.1 Rickettsiales bacterium
AGACAGGTTTCATAGTTACCTTAGTTGTGTATCCGGGAGGAGTATTCTGGATAAATTGTATTAAGGAAGCTTGTTCCTCTTTTTTTCTTCCTGCACTTGCACCAGCAGCTATTATTTTGGTAATTCTGTTTATTATGCAAAAATTTAAAAAAGCAACTAACAACCAGCAACAAAAATTATGAGCAAAAATTACTACGAAATACTCGGCGTTTCCAAAAGCGCATCACAGGATGAATTAAAAAAATCTTACCGCAAACTGGCGATGCAATATCATCCGGATAAAAATGCCGGTAATAAAGAAGCAGAGGAAAAATTCAAAGAAATCAGCCACGCTTACGACATACTTTCTGACGAGCAGAAACGCGCGGCTTATGACCGCTATGGCCATGAAGCCTTCAATCAGGGAGGAATGGGCGGTGCATCCGGTGGTGCTGGCATGGGAGGGTTTGATTTCTCTTCCGGATTTGCCGATATATTTGAAGATTTATTTGGTATGGGCGGTGGCAGACGTGGCGGTGGTGAGTCGCAATCTACTGCCCGAGGTGCTGATCTGCGCTATAATCTAAGCATATCGCTGGAAGAAGCTTTCACTGGCAAATCCGAAACTATTAAAATAACCACGGCTGCATCATGTGATACCTGCAGCGGTAGCGGTGGTGCAAATGGCAGCAAACCTGTTAGCTGCACAACTTGTAACGGCAGCGGAAGAGTCCGTGCAACTCAAGGGTTCTTTACAGTGGAACGCACCTGTAGCAGTTGTGGTGGAATGGGAAAGATTATTAAAGACCCATGTAAAACCTGTGCAGGAAGTGGACGCGTTCGCAAAGAAAAAACATTGTCAGTTAATATTCCTGCCGGTGTTGAGGAAGGCACGCGCATACGCTTAAGCGGTGAAGGTGAAGTTGGTGTAAGGGGTGGACCTACTGGTGATTTATATATTTTCGTCAGTGTAAAAAATCATGGCTTGTTCGCGCGTGATGGTGCGGATATTCACTGCAATATCCCTATAAAAATGACAACTGCGGCTCTGGGCGGTTCAATCGAAGTTCCTACTATTGACGGAACGCGTATAAAAGTTACGATACCGGAAGGAACACAGCATGGTCATCAGATGCGCCTGCGCGGTAAAGGAATGTCGATTTTGCGTGCTGGCAGCCGTGGCGATATGTATATACATACTCTTGTTGAAACACCGGTTAGACTCAGTAAAAAGCAAAAAGAATTGCTAAAGGAATTCGACAAAGGCGGTGATAATGTCAGCCCGCAATCAGAAAGCTTCTTTGATAAAGTTAAGGATTTCTGGTCGGATTTGAAGGAGTAGGATTATCCATAATATAAATTATCCATGAATATCAATCGATTAACTGATTAAGTGACTTGTGTTATGCATGTAATACAATTGTCATTTTACCAGCTATAAAAGATATGTTAACGTTCTATGTTAGAGTGCACAACTGAAACAATTAAAGTATATTCTTCATGAATAAAAATGAAATAGAACTGAAAAACCAAATTCTTTCCCATTTTTCTAAGGAAGAAAGAGCTGGATTAGAACGCTTAAAAAAGCAAATTATCCGTAATTATGTTAACTTAGGAAAGCCTATTAACAAAAATAGTATCACTTTAGAGCCAACAAATGAAGAAATTATACAAAGTCTTAAAGGTAAGAATCTGCTCGTAATGTGTGGTGGCGGTAAGGATAGCTTAGCTGTACTTGCAGGTGTATGCGCAATTCGATTAATGATTTTGGAAGAATATGGTATAAAATTAAACTTAAGAGTTCCCAGTGGCCGTCAGCCGGGAATGATTGATGTTAATGATAATTTGGAAAATGCATTTAATGCCCTAGGTCTTAAAAATGATCCAACAGTTGAATTGCTATTTATAGACACTACCGTCCGGTTAAGTATCGAATAGATTCAGCTGTTTAGCAAGACACAAGTTTTAGTTTTGGGTATTATCGGC
>JBEBHV010000279.1:0-1956 GCA_040080715.1 Rickettsiales bacterium
AACACTTGAAGTTCAAGCTAACTGGCTGAAACAGAATGCTAACGTTAACATCACTATTGAAGGGCATTGTGATGAACGCGGACCACGTGAGTATAACATAGCACTTGGTGAACGTCGTGCTACCGCTGCTAAGAAATTCCTGGTTGGTCTTGGCGTTTCTGCGAATCGCGTTTCTACTATCAGCTACGGCAAGGAACGCCCGGCTGTCGCTGGGTCCGATGAATCAGCATGGAGTCAGAACCGTCGTGCCGTGACAGTTGCTACCAATTAATAGTGCTTGCTGTTTGATATCCTTTTCGCCCCGTATCAAAATATCTGTTGATACGGGGCGAAATTTGTTTATCTATTGTGCTTAGTGTTTAGAGAATATATGTATCAATGGTTATTATGAAAAAGAAATCCTACCTGACATCAGTGGTTTTTACCATTCTTGCAATATCTGTTCCTTATCATGTTTCTGCCCAGAATATGAACAGTGATGGAAGTGGCGCGAGAATAGAAAAACTGGAACGTGACCTGATGTTATTGCAAAGGCAACTTTCCCGCTCTTCATCTGGTGGCTCTCCTGCACCGGTATCCGGAGGTGGGAATGTTGATATGGAAGTACGCTTAAGCGGGATTGAAGAACAGATGCGTGCTTTGCTTGGCAAGGTAGAGGAAAGCGAATTTAAAGTCAGCAAACTATCTGAAAATCTGGATAAGCTGCAGCGTGATACCGATTTCAGGTTTGGCGAGTTAAGTAATGCTCCTGCCGGAACTGGTCAGGATAACTCCCAACCGCAAGCCCCGGCACAGAGAAAAGTTCCCGATGAAAATCTGAAAGCTGAGCTTGATAGAAATGGTCGTTCTCTGGGTAAAGTTATTGATACCGCAGGTAAGCCGGCGCAGAATCCGCAGGAAGATGAAGAAGAAGGCGCAACAGAAGCAGAATTTGCTACCTCGCGTGACCATTATAATTACGCTTTCCGTCTGCTTAACCAGACGCAGTATGATAAAGCGGCAGAGACTTTTGCTACATTCATAAAAAAACACCCAAAAGACCCTCTTATTGGCAATGCTTATTACTGGCAGGGCGAGACTTACTATATACGCAGGGATTATATAAAAGCCGCTGATAGTTTCAGACAAGGTTTCGAAGAGCTACCAAACGGTCCAAAAGCACCTGATAACCTGTTAAAGCTTGCTATGACACTGAATTCTCTTAAGCGTGATAAAGAGGCTTGCGTCGTTCTTGGACAGGTTGTTGCTAAATTTAAAAATAGCTCGGCTGCTGTAGCACAAAAAGCTGAGCAGGAACAGAAGCGCATTGATTGCAAATAATTCCGCTAATTGTACAGCTTTATCATCATCAGAATTTGATGGGCTGATTGCCTCTCTTGGCTACTTCGAGCCTGCTCCTACCATAGCTGTGGCGGTGTCAGGAGGAGCAGACAGCATGGCTCTTCTTCTTTTGGCAAATGATTGGGCAAAGGCTAAAAATGGCAAAGTGGTTGCACTTACAGTAAACCACAATCTTAGATCAGAAGCAGCAGCAGAAGCATTACAAGTCAGAAAATGGTGTGAATATCTAGGTATCGAGCAAAATACACTATGCTGGCAACCTCCCTCACCTATCCATACTTCTATACAGGAAAACGCGCGCAATGCCCGCTATGAACTGATGCTGGAATGGTGCAGAGAAAATAATATTCTGCATCTACTCACCGCACACCATCTTGATGACCAGGTGGAAACTATGTTCTTTCGTCTGGCGCGTGGCAGTGGTCTGGACGGTTTAAGTGCTATATCCGCCCAAAGAATAGTAGAAGGAGTTAGGTTATTGCGCCCATTGCTAAAAATTCCTAAAGCGCGTCTTATTACAACTTTAAAAAAAAGAAACCAAGAATGGCTTGAAGATCCATCTAACCATAATTCATCATATTCCCGTGTTCATATAAGGCAACAACTGGCACAAAT
>JBEBHV010000070.1:0-8938 GCA_040080715.1 Rickettsiales bacterium
ATGTCACACTATGCACAGCTTCATATTCAATCAGTTTCTCCAGAAGTGCCGCCGGTGATTTCCATGTTATCTCTTGCATATCCAGCAAACCAATGTCAAACCATGAAAAGAGTATGGATTTCAGATCATACTCCAAACCTTTCAGGCTTATATCATCACCAATCACCGGCAATAAATCCTCGCGCATATTGATCAGAAACTTAAAGCCATCGGGCAATGCCGTAAACTGGCGCAAAATCATGCTGCGCGGAGTTACCAGTGCGTTGCGTATGGCAATCTCAAGGCGCAATTTTTCCTTGTTATCCTTAGCTTTCAGGTAATTTTGCGCCAGCTCTTCCACTTTTTTATTATCAGGCGCGAATTCCTCCGCCAGCAATTTCAGAAATTTCGCTCGCCCAGCTTCATTAAGCTTTAGATAAATACGCCCAAGATCCGCCGTATGCGCCCGCTGCGTTACTTCTCCACCTTTACTATCCAAGCATTTTTTCATCTGCTCAAGAAGAAGAGGCATATCGTCTTTGGGAATAGTCGGGCGAATATCATGGGAAATTGCATGTCTGGCAATTCCCTCAATCTCACGCCATGCCTTCAACACATTGACAACAGTGCGCCGACGCAAGTTAGTCAGACCGATATTCGGCAAAAAATCATGTTCTTCTTTCATTTATTAGGAACCTTAAGCAGGATAAATATCAGGAAAATTTTGTGAAAACGGTTTTATTTTACTAATCCTTTGTTTCATACGTTGCCCAGCATGCCACAAGTCATAATTTCTCTGCATATTTAACCATAATTCCGGTGTTGTTTTAAAGGCTTTAGCAAGTAATATAGCCATTTCCGCAGTAATTCCAGCATGTCCATTAACGATGCGTGAAATAGTTTTGCGGTCAACTCCTATTTGCTCGGCCAGCACCTTTATCGTAATTCCCGCTGGCTGCATATCAAGACCAAAAAGAACTTCACCAGGATGCGGAGGATTATATTGCCTAATTGTCATATTAATATTCCCATCAATGATAATCTAAATAATTCACTATATAAACATCACCTTTTTCAAATTTAAAAGTAATCCGCCAATTACCGCTTACATTAACTGACCACAAACCTTTCATATTACCTTTCAGCTGATGTAATCTTGCTCCACTAAAGTCAATATCACCAATCTCTCCCGCAGCATCCAGCCTTTGCAAAATCAACCGTAGCTTAACTGCATGAGAATGTTTGATTCCAGCAGTTGAGCCAGACTCCCAAAATTTACGCAAGCCTTTGTGTTCAAATGTTTTAATCATTATGCAACTAACGTTCTTACATTCAATGTACCATGTAACGCCCCATTGTTCAATAGTAAAACTTGAGTAAAACCTGAGCAAAACTTGCGCTATAGTAATTACAAATAAGAACTGTACAGAATGAGTATAATTGTCAGTTTATGTCTGGCAATTTACCTGTTTTATAGTATAATGGTAAGAGCGTGTGTTGAATGCGCTGTAAATAGGAGGTTTTTATGAATGTTACTAAAACTCAAAAAAAACAACCAGCATCATCTCTTTATGTATCACCATCCCTTAATGAAGCACTCCTTGATTTGGAGGAGGTTTGCGCCCGTATGTTGGAGAAACGTTTTGCCATACGCGATGATTCCGAGCGTATGTATTGGCAACAGCGTTTTAAAAACATCGTGACACCTGTGTCGCTTGCTCTTTCTGAAATAAGGGGACCACGACGCTTCCACCATCATTACCGCCACGATGCTGATAATGATGACGTATTGCTGCCGGTGCTGGAAAATCCTCTAGAGATTCTGGCGCGTGCGTGTGAACATGCTCTTTATGAATCCAACAGGAAACTATCCGGTATTCATGATGAAGACCTTATTTTAGCGCAAAGAAGACTAGAGAAAGCGTTGAATAATTTTCTGCATAATATCAGCAAAAACAAGTAATTATTTACTTTGTTGAGTTGCCAGATTCTTCTTGGCGTTGATTACTGCTGGTGCCATTATTATAATGAAAACTGTTGGCAGGATGAATAATATCATAGGCAATGTCATCATTGCTGGTAGCCTTGCCGCTTTATTTTCCGCCCGCATCATTCTCGCCTGCCGAAATTCCGTAGAAAGAACACGCAAAGCCTGAGCTATTGGTGTTCCATATTTTTCAGTTTGAACCATAACTGTAACAATACCACGAATTTCTTTCAGAGCGCAGCGTTCTGCCCAATTGTTAAAAGCTTTATTACGATCCGGATAAAAACTAATCTCGATTGAGGTTAAGGTAAGTTCCTCCGCCATTTCCGGATATGCCATACCCAGTTCACGCGCGACTCTATCCATGGCGGCTGGAACACTAAGACCAGCTTCCGCGCACACAGTCATTAAATCCAAAGTGTCGGATAACGACCTTTGAAGATTTAGATAACGTTTCTTGCGTATATATTTAAGCACCATGCGTGGCAGCTTTAAACCCATATACAAACCAAATACCGGATAGGCATAAGTCAACATCTTCATATTGCTGGATCCAGGGTTTGAAAGCTGCATGACGACGAAGCCGATAGCTCCCAGAATAAATGGCAGAACAAGAGTAATAAATGCAAAAATGGAAAGCGCGTCCTTAGAGCGGAAACCTGCCTGAATAAGCATAAGCTCCGCCTGTTCCAATTGAAGCTTTTTCACCAGCTCAAATTTCATGGCAACTTTACGCATGAAATTGATACTGCCTTCTGGCTTTTTTCTCCTCTTTGCCGCTGTCAACCCGATGTATAATTCCTTGCGCCGCACATGAATTGCCTTAATGCGGCTGGACATGGAATGCTTTCTTTTTCTGGTCATATTATATATGACAAACCCACAAACACCGACCATTATCACGGTTAGAGCAATATAGAAATTCTCAACGCTTACGCCGCGCGGAAGATTATGCTTCAGGAAGCCGGTAATAAAATCAGTTTTCTCAATGGTTATTTTCCCGGATGCCATATCTATATCTCAAACCTTGCCATGCGCCGCATCGACCATATCCCAAAAGAAAGCATACCCGCCGCCACAACCAATGCCTGATTGCCCCCATCCTCATCAATCAGTGGGCGCAGATATTGCGGACTTAAGAACATAACCGCACCGGAAACTATAAACGGCAGAGAGCCAATAATAACTGCCGATGCCCGTGCCTCTGATGTTAAAGCATGGATTTTCATTTTCATCATAAAGCGGGAACGAAGGACATCGGATAAATTATTTAAAATTTCAGACAGATTACCGCCGGTTTCGCGCTGCAGAATAATACTGGTGGTAAAAAAATGAAATTCACGCAGCTCAAGTTTTTTTGCTGCCTCAACCAGAGCTTTTTCCAAAGGTACACCAAGCTTCATAGTGTTGGCTACGTTGGTGAAAACACTTTTTATCGGGTCTGGCAGTTCGCTTGCTACCTGCACTACTGATTCTGATACGGGAAGACCGGAGCGCAGCCCACGCACTATCAGGTCAATAGCCTCTGGAAAACCACGCAAGAAAGCCTGAGATTGCTTGTTAATTTTCATTTTGAGAATTTTAAACGGCAACCATACACCAAATATCAGAGCCGCCGGAAGCGAAAGATATATTGATTTCTGTAATATTACTGTGACTACAAAAATAATCGCAATAACTGAAACAGCACGGCGCATGATAAACTGCTTGGCAGTTATTTTTACGCCGGAATTTTCCAATAAAGCAGCAATTTTTTTGGAATCTGGAAGTGGTTTCATCAGCAAATAAGCAATGCCATTATTTTCTTGTTTTTTACGACGTAACGACATCTCTTGTTGGATAGTTTTTGTACTGGATGTTTTGCGTTGTTTTATCCGGTCAATACGCCGTTTCAAATCGCGACTGTCGGTTATTCTTTTCGCTGATGCCAGCCCCACCAGCAACACAATCCCAATGAATATGATAATTTTTGTAAGCATGGGTTTATTCCGGATCTGCTGTCATTGCTTCAATTAACTGCTTTTCCAAACCAAAATAAGCCGCCTGATGAGAAAAATTTGGTCTTATTCCGCTGGAGCGGAATTTGCCAATAAGTTTTCCATTTTCATCCTCTCCTTCAAATTCAAAAGTATATAAATCCTGAGTTACTATCACATCGCCTTCCATCCCGATTACTTCTGTCACATGGGTGACCCGCCTTCCCCCATCGCGCATACGGCTTATCTGCACAACAAGATTGACGGCTCCCGCTATCTGGGTGCGGACGGCCTTGCTAGGCAGGTTTATCCCGGCCATACCAATGAGGTTTTCCAGACGGGTCAATGCTTCGCGCGGTGTGTTAGCATGCAGCGTTCCCATTGAGCCATCATGACCGGTATTCATTGCCTGCAGCAAGTCAAACGCTTCACCGCTACGCACCTCACCAAGGATAATCCGGTCAGGGCGCATACGCAGGGCGTTTTTCACCAGATCGCGCATGGTGATTTCGCCATCGCCCTCCAGATTGGCAATTCGAGTTTCCAGCGGCACAACATGCGGCTGTTGCAATTGCAATTCTGCGGCATCCTCAATGGTCACTATACGCTCACCATTGCTTATCATCCTTGACAGGGCATTAAGCATGGTGGTTTTTCCAGAGCCAGTACCACCGGAAATGATAATATTAAGGCGAACCGCGCCACATATTTTCAGCAATTTGCAAAGGTTGGGTGAGATACTTTTGGTATCAATCATTTTATCAAGGGTGATTTTCTTCTGGGAAAATTTACGAATGGAAATAGAGGTGCCACGGATGGCAAGCGGCATAGCTATTACGTTTACGCGACTGCCGTCCGGCAGGCGAGCATCGCATATTGGGCTGGATTCATCAACACGTCTTCCTACACCAGTTACGATACGCGTTGCAATTGACATAACATGGGCATTATCGCGGAATTTTACATCGGTTAACTCCAGTTTCCCTTTACGCTCCACATAAATCTGATACGGTCCGTTCACCATTATATCAGTTATTAAATCATCACGCAGCAATGGCTCCAAAGGCCCAAAACCAAGCATGTCATCAACAATCTGGCTGGCAAGAAGCTGCTGCTCGGCATAATTCAAGGGAAGCTTCTGCTCCATTACTATTTCGCCGATAAGTTCGATTATCTGGCGTTTGAGTTCATCACGTGGCAGGCGCGACGAGGTCGTCACATCGATCTGTTCAAGAAGCAAATTGTAGATTTTGTCTTTTGTCGCCGATAATTCATCAGCCATTTTGCTGGGAGGAGTTGGCGCGACAAGGCTGCTGTCGCTAGAACCTGCCAGCAAATCCTTGCTTTCAGCTTTTACAGGTTTTTCCACCTTCTGAGGCGGTGGTGAAGCGTGAGATTCAGAAACGTTGTCTGGGATTTTGTCGGCACTGACTGATACCCCTGTAACAACTGGCGGAGGCGACAAAGTGTTTGGTTCATTATTACCACGCCGACCAAACATAATTCTTTATTCCTTTTTCTTTTTCTTCATGAATCCAAGAAGGTTTTTATCTTTTGGTGCTTCATCAAGCGTAATACTAGGAACTAGCTGCTTTGCCAGTGAATAAAGTGGTTTAAGGATTGCATTTTTCGCATGGGCAATAGATGGTATATCATTGCCGATATACATGAATATATCCGGAGAATACATTATCTTTTCAGCTATCTTCGCAGTAATACCCTTCTCAAAATCGGCGACGCTCATTTCATTCTTAGGTGCAACCCCAACGCGGTTCGCAATCACCATCGGCGGTGGCATTTTAAAAGTATCAACTATTAAATCACTGAGGCGCAGAGTGTCGCGCAGAGATGCCAGAGAAAGCTCTGCAACCAGCAGAACGTGATGGGCTCTCTTTAAACATTCATGCTCAAACTTGCCCATATTCCTTGGAATATCCAACACCACTACATCATATTTATTAGATAGTTCATGGATCAAAGCTTCAGCCGTGGAATCACTTATTTCGATTGATTCCTTGAGTGGTTCTTCCGCGCTTAAAACCCAGAGATTCTTATATGGATTACTCATAACCTGATCTATAAACAATGGGTCTATGCGATCCGGTTTTTCCAGAGCATCACGCAGACCACGGGCTGGTTCTAAATCCTGAGTAAGTGACACTGTGCCAGTGTATGGGTCAATATCCACCAAAGCTATTTTTTTATTACCATACTCAGCAAAAATCCCGGCAAGATTCATGGCTATGGTTGAAGCACCTACTCCGCCACGCGCACCAATTGTTGCTATAATTTTCGTTGGCTCTTTTTCGGTTGTCTTAACCGGCTCATTCTGTTCAATAGATTTTTTATATGTCGCTTCAAGAACGTCTTTAGTTAAAGGGCGCAGCAAATAGCTGAACACACCAATATCTACCAGCCAGCAATAAAAACTATATTCATTGATAGTACCGATAATTATAACTTTTGTTTGTGCGTCACATGCATTGGCAAGTTCATCAAGTAGTGCCGGGGCTTCCTGCGCTGAAGGAATTTCCACCAGCAACAAAGCCGGAGAAGGGTTGGTTTTCAGATATTGAGAGGCAGTGGTTATATCTCCCTGCATTACACAGGAGTCATCCCATCCCTGCCCGTCGGTGAATGCCTTGATAGCAGCTCTGTCTGCGCTATCCTGGGCAAATGCAAAAAAGTTTGGTTTATTATTGTTCTGCTGTTCCATAATTCTCAATATTGATACTAATTACCGGTAATTGTTGAAGCGGTTGCAGTACCGGAAGTGGATTCTATGCCAGTACGATAATCGCTAAGGGCTTTATCAGCACGTTCAGAATTGTTGCTTTTTGAATCACGACCACGCACTAAATCACGTGGGTTTTCTAACATAAGACCAAGGTTTACTGCAGCAGCACAGCCATAATTAGTGTGTGGTGTATTGCTAAAAGTTGTTACCGGAGATTTTCTCCAATCCGGACAATCAGGCGGAATAACCCCGACATGCACAACATCAATAACCAACTTATTGGCAGGCATTTTTTCCTTTATGATAATATTTATAGGATGGTTATAACCCAGATCACTCAACATTTTTCTAATATTATCTACCCGCTGCTTTTTATGCGTCATTCCTTTGTCAAATTTTAGGGTTATATAGTCCACAGCATGGGGATTAATATTATCCAAGATAAGCTTCAAATCATGAACGTCCTTGGACGATAAAGATTTTGCTGCTCCTTTAAAACGCAGATCAATCAGCATATGCCGGGTTTCCAGTTTGTTTTCCTTAGGATAAGCAGCATTATATTGCTGCGGGCTATAGCCTTGAAAATCCAGATTTTCCGTGCAGGCAGAAAGCAAAGGAAACGTGAGAACACTAACCAATATACTTAACTTCGACATTTCCATAGTTTCTACTCCAGAATAAATCCGTTTTTGCCGTTTAATTTTGCGGTTCCCCCCGCGCTTGGAGAAAGAAGTTCCAATGATTTTGTTTTTTCTTCCGGCTGCGCGTCCAAGGCATTATCAGGGATATTATCTTGCTGATATAGACTGCCGAGCAATAAACGCTCCATATCGCTAGGCGGCTTAAACCCATCAATAGGAGTCTGAATTTTCTTGGCATCTGACACCGGACGCACAACATAAGGAGTCACCAGAATAACCAGTTCGGTTTGGTTATTCTGAAAGCTCTGCGAGCGGAACAGTGCTCCAAGAATTGGCAAATCCCCCGCGCCGGGAAGCTTACTTATATTATTGCTGGTATCATTACGGAGTAACCCTGCCAGAACAAAAGTCTGACCACTGCCAAGCTCAACTGTTGCCTGAGCTCTTCTTGTGTCTAAAATAGGATAGGTGAAACCAGCCACCTGTATAGGGTTAGCAAAATTAAGGGTGCTGACTTCCGGATTTACCAGAACGCTGATACGGTCATTCGCCATAACCACAGGGGTAAAATTAAGACCGACACCAAAAGGCTGATATTGCACTGTTACCGTTCCATCAGCACCGGCAACCGGAATTGGATATTGCCCACCAGCAAGGAAACTGGCTGGCTTGCCGGTTGCTGTTGTAAGGCTTGGCTCTGCAAGAACTGTAGCCAGACCTTGTGTTTCCAAAGCCTCAATCATGCTGCTTATACTGCCACTGCCACCAGTTAAGGTGCTCTGAAGATTAGTTGCGCCATTGCGGGCAGCATTGATAGCTGTCGCTGCCACTGAGCCGGTTACTACCTGCGACACAATGCCACCACCAGCGAGAGATGCTTGCAGATTAACGCCCAATCTTTTCAAATCGGTTCTTGCCATTTCGACAATTTTCACCTGCAGCATTACCTGATCACCACCGCTGGTGGTTATCATATTAACAACCCTATCGGTAGCACCGACGAAAGCTGCCGCTACACTGCGGATATTTTCTGATTCCTGCACTGATACAGCAGACCCATCAATCACCAAACCGCCATCAACAGTTTTGAAAGTCACATTGGAATCCGGTGCAAGACGGTCAACAGTACGCTTCAGGCTGCTAAGGTTATGGGTAACATCAATCACCCCTTGAAATATAGTTTCATCATTAGCACCAACCGCTGAAAGTGATGTTTCGCCAATTTTCTTACCATACACAAAAACCATTTTTGGAGAGACTACCTGTATGTCAGCCGTGTTAGGATCCGCAACTACAACCGAGCTGGCGGGAGCGGAAAATCGTATCATTTTCCCTTTGTTGATTTCGACTTTTACCAGAGAATCAGCAGCGAAAACTGGTAAATTAAGATAGAACACACTTGCTATTACAGCAATAATAAAAAAAGGTTTTTTCATTGTTTATCCTGGTAAAATTCTAGGGTTTCAATTTTATCACCACGAATTATCCGAACCTTGCTGGTGGCACTTTCTTTTTCGCCAAGCAGACTGCTTACATCACCATCCATAGTGTAAGTTTTTGATGGCGACATCACAGGACTAACCGCATTTTCAAAAGATTTTGCATCACCAGTTTCCAC
>JBEBHV010000280.1:0-1933 GCA_040080715.1 Rickettsiales bacterium
CCACTAATGGCAAAATAAAATGAAAAACTATTAAAATAATTATAACTTTTTTTTCAATTATACGGTCAAACGGTAGCCCCCTAGCAGCATAAATATAATTATCAACCCTAATTGCAAGAGAGCGTTGTCTTATAGTTGGTTGTAGTAATCCATAGTAAATAAATCCCATACAGAGCAGTGACAAACTTGCAATTAAAGACACCGCGAAACAGTAATAACCAAAATTATAATGATTTTCTTGAATAAACGACATAAGCCACAATGCTATGGCTATACCAATTCCCGCGCCAGTTAACCTAATTGCTGCATCTTCTATTAAATGATACCTCTTACCTATTGTCTCGCCCCATGTAACAATAATTCCTTCTAATTGTCCTGTTTGCGGGTCGTTAACTCTTTGGGTTTTAACTGTCATAAGGCATCCTAAATAAAGCAATGGGTGGAAGATGAGGGAAAATAATAATTTGCCGCCCTGTCTCACGTGAGAAATAAATTCTTACTTCGTGCGGCTCTAATAAACATCCTATGCGTCTAGTTTTTGGAATAATCAAATCACGGCTTTGAAAACTTCGATGAATTATTGGCTCTTCATCCTCATATTGTGTAGTCCCAAGCCGTTGCGAAATAAATTCTTCTGTCGTGCCGTCATTGAGTCCAAAAATTTGTACCATTCCAGCATTGCCTAAAAATGTCTGCCAGCTATCACGGTAATGCGTTTTGAGTTGTTGAAGGTCTTGCAACACCGTCCATAATTTAACCCCGTAAGAAGCAATAAAACCCGCCGCCCGTTCAATCGGGCGCATATAACCAAGGGCGGCAAATTCTTCCAACACAAACAAAACAGGATATTTAGGCGACTGGTTATCATGTTCGTCATCACGATCAAGCGCGGCTTCGCGCTCAAAAGCGGCAAGGGCAAGCGTGATAACCATCCGTAACCACCGCGCGTGTGTTCCCATGCGCGAAGCAGGCAACACCAAATAAATTGTCATGGGTCGGCGTTTTAAGTCAGACAGTAAAAAATCAGAACGGCGTGAAGCTGATTCACGCCGCCACATATCACCCAATGGTGAAAGCTGCGTGTCCCCCGTGCTAATGATAGAAGCATATTCATTAGAATTGGCGTTCATCCGTGCCAGATTGGTAGAAGCTACCTGTTGCAAAAACCCGTCATAATCTTCTATCGTGGTCATTGCTTCATAAACTTCTTTTTGAATGGCAGGTGAGGCAAAGAAATCAACCACGGTTTTTAGCGTAGCGGGGTGTTGGCTCTTATCCGTCAATAAATACAACACAACCGCCTGCACCAATTTACGGGCTGCATCCCCCCAATGGGGCTGCTTTTCTTCTGAAATAATCAGGGAATCAGCCAAGGCGGCGGCTTCGCCCAAAAGCAAATCAGGCTCATTTTTCATCAAGCGCAATTCGTCAAGCGGATTAAAATACGCGGACTTATCTTTGATAGGCAATTGCTGGCTATCCGTTTGTTTTCGTAGCCTACCGCCCTTCTCTACCACCCTAAACGGGTCAAGGATATAAATATCCTGCTCCATATTGAAACGCGCGATAGATGTTTTTTCAGCAAGCTCTCCTTTTGGGTCTATAACCAAAACCGAACCAGCATAACGGCGAAGATTTGGAATAAGCATAGTTGCGGTTTTTCCTGCCCGCGAACCAGCAATAGTTACCAAATGACGGTCATCTCCATAGGCTACATTCTGCCCCTGCTCATTGCGTCCTAAAATAATTTTACCCGCCCCTTCCTTCCATTCTGGTTTTTGTAAATTTGTGGGATTCAACCATTTTGCAAGTGGGGCTTGAGCCTGTGCGGTATCATCCCACGAACCACGCGGCGGATTAAATAATTTAGGGGTGATATTTTCCATATAAAACTAATTTATAAGAATTATTTGTATCTTGTAAAGGTAAGAAA
>JBEBHV010000071.1:0-8905 GCA_040080715.1 Rickettsiales bacterium
ATTATACTTTCCAAAGAAAATTCTCTGTGGAATGAAAACTACATAAAAACACTTAAGCGCAATATTGCCTTCCTAACATTACGTCAACTCATTAAAACCAAAGGCAAAATCCCCGATGAAATCAAAAAACTTGCCCATGATGATAAAACATTTTACCATTGGTTTCCTTTAGCACTCATTCAGGTAATTATTGGGAAACCATTGGGAATATATAAGCCTGATTAAATTATAAGAGGCTTCTTCTTTGTCTATCCGTAAAACAATTTTTGATAGCATATCAATGTCCTCAGTCGGAGTTTTGCGACTGCTGGCGCAGTTTATCGCCATTCCGATACTGGCGCGGATTTTGTCACCCGCTGATTATGGCATAGTCGCCATAGCCATGCCCTTTGTCATGTTCGCATTAGTAATTGCCGATGTTGGCATCGGTATGTCACTGGTGCGCACTCCCATGGAAAACCAAAGGGAATGGTCAACCTGTTTCTGGTTATCGTTGTTACTTGGTATTTTGCTAACGCTAATCACTCTTATCAGCGCGCCATTTGTGGCAATGCTCTTTGGCGAGCCACAGCTAAGCGCAATGATTATGGCACTTTCCATAGTAATATTAATGCAGACTGCCAGTGGTGTTCACAGTGCCGCCCTCATGCAGACAGAGAGATTCAAGTTTATAGCCATTATCGAAACTATTACCGTACTTACCAGTATAATAGTGTCAGTGGTTGCGGCAAAGAATGGATTTGGCGCGTGGGCTTTAGTATTCCAGCAAATCAGCTTGTATAGTATAAGAACTATACTGGTAGTTTTATACTCTCCGCTCAGGATACATAAAATATTTGATATTAAAAACGTCGCGGAACACATAAAATTCGCAAAAAATATGCTGGCTTTCAACCTGATAACTTTTCTGACCCGCGCCCTTGATAATTTAATCATCGGCAAGGTAATGGATACGGTGGCAGTCGGTATTTATTCCATGGCATTTCAATTTGCCCGCCTGCCGATGACACTGCTCGCTGGTCCCGTACAAGCAGTTTTTTATGCAAAAATGGCAAAAGTGAAAAATGACAAACACGCAATACGCCGGATATTCCTGATTATAACCAGAATCCTTGCCACCATAATATTTCCGGCAATGGGTATGGTAGCGGTAGCGCATAGCCCGGTGTTCACCTTAATACTTTCCGAAAAATGGCAAGATTCAGGTCGGATATTCATGCTGGTGGCTGGTATAACCGCTTTGCAGGCGGTGATGAACCTGCTGTGTAATACTGTCCGGATGGCATTGGGACATACCGGCGCACAGGTGCGGCAAACAACCGAGCAGGGTATTATCTGGATTATCACCATGTTCAGCACTATATGGTTCGGACTGGAGTGGATGGTTATTGCCTACAGCATCGTGTTCTTACTTTATAGCCCGCGCATACTGATGCTGACACTGCCATTTATTGATTGCAGTTTTAAAGAATATGTGCGTGCCATCGCCACGCCGATCATCATGACAATTTCCTGCATTATAATTTATATTGTGTTACAGGATACATTCCAACAGAGCATGATAATGCAATTTGTGACTGCTGCCGTTCTTGCCATAATAGGAATAACCGCAAGTGTGTTGCTGCAATATTCCTTCTTTTACAATGAGTATAGAGAATATAGACTGATGAAAAATAATGATTATAGTAATTACAAGCCATAAATTATATGGATAGCTATGCAAAATTCTACGGACATAAAACTGGTTATTCCCCAAAAATTAGAGATAACTTCCCGTGGGTCACTGGTACTTCTCTTTTATGATGGGTTTGAAAGACAAGCAGATGATGGTTTTATCGGAGGCATAAAATCAGATACGCGTCGTTTTCTGCGCCATGCCAAACGCACTGTATGCCGCCAGCAGGTGAGAACTGGGTTTTATACGGCGTTTATTGCACTGGTAAACAGCCTTAGAGTAGTAGGTTGTGATGTTCGCATCAATGATTTTGCTGCTGCTAGAAAACGTCCGAATTATCCTATCGGCATTGCTGGTTATCCATCAGTGATTGATAAAATTACTCTGCCCAACCCCATAATTTTTGGACCTGGTGATTTTGGCACACCGCCGGCATCGGTTGCTGTCGCAAGCGACCCACGTTTTAAGATACTTATTCAACCATCCGATTGGTTTTCCGATATGTACCGACCGTTTTGTGGCGATAAAATGCTGACCTGGTTTGCCGGAATTGATACTGATAACTGGCAGGATTACTCACATGAACGCAAAAACCTTGATTATATAGTCTATGATAAAATACGTTGGAATCGTGAAGAACAAGTGCCAGCAGTCTTAAACCGCATTACCAGACATCTGGACAATAACGGACGAAGTTATAAAATACTGCGTTATGGTCATCACCATCATAGCGAATTCCAAAACATGCTAAAACGTGCGCGGGCAATGGTTTTTATCTGCGAGCATGAAACCCAAGGGCTTGCCTATCAGGAAGCTCTTTCCAGCAACGTGCCGGTTCTGGCGTGGGATGAAGGCGAGATGGTAGATCCGATGCTGCAACCCTACATGACGGATGCACTTGATATTTCTTCCGTTCCTTATTTCAGTGAAAAATGTGGGATGAAATTCAAAATCGCTGAGTTTGAAAAGACCTGCGATTCTTTCTGGCAAAATATTTCAAGCTTTGAGCCAAGAAACTATGTAAAAACTCATCTATCCCTTAAACTATCCGCCAAACAATATCTGGAAGCGTATCAAAGTATACTCAAAGCAGTTTAAGAATTGGCTAGACAACCGAGACGAAGTGTAGAAAAACTACACGAGTCGAAGGTTAACGAAGCCAATTCTTGAAATGAGAAGAGTATATTATAAATAATGCGTAAGCAGTAGCATTACCTGAATGAACGCACAAAAACATAGTTTCATAAAACCAGTCTGGCAAGTAAAGGAAAAACCTGAGCCATTAATGCCGGATTTGCCAGCTATGCTTGCTGTGGCAGCGTCGATAGTTTCCATGATTTTTCTGGGGCAGGCATTTATACTGCTGCTTTATGCGCTGTGGCTTCCCAGAATATATTACAAAGGGCAGTGGATAATCAAACCAAGGGCAATGATGATTTTACCAGTTGCCATCATCGCCTATTCTCTTGCCTCTGCCATATGGTCGGCACATACTGGTCTAACACTGCGCGCTGCCCTGCAATTCGGTTCGGTAATCTGCTGCGCACTTATTATTTCGCGCATAGTAAGACCCAATATCTTTATCAAGGGTTTGACTCTCGGCATGTGCATTGCGCTTGGCATAATTCTTATCAGTTCCGGCTCTATTCAACCAGAGTCTGCGCTGATTGGTGGTCTTGGCTCTAAAAACCAGGTTGGTGCTAATGCGCAGATAGGTTTTTACTCTGCCCTGCTTAGCTTTTTCCTGCTTGGTAAATACTGGCAGAAATTTCTCATAGCCCTGCCCGCCATTTTGCTCTGTGGCTTATGCCTGATACTCAGCCAGTCCGCGACCGCCATAGTATCCTTACTTGCTATCATCATTATCAGCCTTGTCGGGTATATGCTGGCAAAATTATCGAAACAGTTAAGAATATTTGCCTATATGGCGTTGTTTTTACTTATGGTGGCCACCACCGCAATAAGCATCTCCGTAAATCTGGAGGAGATCGGTCTTAAAGCAACAGGCAAAGATGTGACCCTGACCGGAAGAACATATCTATGGGAAGAAGGAATCAATGTCGGCATGAAAAACCCGATACTCGGTTATGGACTCGGGGCTTTCTGGATACCAGGGACTCCAGAAGCAGAAAAAATCTGGTATAAATTCAAAATTTACAGCAAATCAGGATTTCATTTTCACAATTTGTTCATCAATATTTTTGTTGAGCTTGGCATAATCGGACTCGCCTTATGGTTATTGATGTATTTATACAGCTGTGCTAAAAGCGTCCGTTGCTTGTTGAAGAGTAATGGAAGTATTGAATCGGTATTTTATGTCGGCATCTCCTTCATGTACCTTATTCGTTCGATATCGGAATCAGATACTGGTGGGCCATATGGTGTCGGACCGTTATTGTTTTTTTATATAGCGTTTCGTATTGCCTCACAAAACACTTTAAGTACTGGCAGCAAGTCTATGATACGGCAGGAAAAATTATGAACAATGAATGTGCTGTTTGTTATGTATCAGATATAAATTTTCTGCTGCCCAGCATAATATCTGCCACTGGAGTGCGGAAATTTGTTCCGGCGCAGAAAGCTGATATTTTCATTTTCACGGTGGGGGTGGACGCAGAAAAAATCCGACAAGCGAATGAATTGCTTACTCCATATTCTATTAATGTCTTAGCCATACAGGACGAGTTATTTAATGAAATAGATAAAGAACGGCTGACTCGAACCCATACTCCGATGGCTATGTTCGGTCGCCTGTTCATGCAGAATCTTTTACCGCCTGAGTGCAAGCGCATAGTTTATCTTGATGGTGACACCTGGATCTTACGCGATCCCACGGCACTGATAAATGCCACCGTTCCCGAAGGATTTCTTGCTGCTGCTGAAGATACTATTTATTACCGCCAGAAATTTGCAATTGGCGCGACAACAAAAGAAATACGCCATTATTTCAACCAGATCGGTCTTAAGAAAAATCAGGGATATTTCAATTCAGGTGTCTTTGCCACATCGCGCAATACGTGGGAAACCATCTCTAAGGAAGCTTACATATACTATATAAACAATGCCAAAATTTGTGAACATAGCCCAGACCAGAGCGCGCTGAATGCGGTTATAGGCGAAAGAAGGCTGCGCCTTTCCAACAAATGGAATTTCCAAACCCAGCTTAAGATCTGGGGTGCTGATAGATATGCTGAGCCTGTTATCTGCCATTTCAACCGGCAACCGAAGCCGTGGATGGGTGCTTGTGAGCCGTGGGAAGAAATGTACGGGCAGTATCAGAAAGCTATTGCTGAATTTTCTGCACTTAACCTGCCAATTAAAAACTTAAGCGTGGAGGAAGTAGCAAACGCTAATGAATCCACCAAAAAATCATATTCTTATTTAAAGTTACCGTTTGTTTCCTGGCTGATTCTGCGACTGATTAATTTTAAAGATACAGAAAAGAACGCATGGATGTAGCTACTAATAATAATGAATCAGGTAAATCAGAACGCTTGCACTCGCTGGATGTTTTGCGTGGTATCGCCGCATTTATAGTAGTATTTGGGCATCTTTTCCTGATGTATCCAGAGGCGTTGAGGATGGAAATTCCAACATGGATTCGCATTTCAATCCTTAGGGTTCTGGTTAATGGACACGCATCGGTAATTCTATTCTTTGTCTTAAGCGGCTATGTGCTTTCCATACCCTTCCTGCGTGGTGATTCCCAACCATATTTTGCTTATGTCGCCAAACGTATATGCCGAATCTATATACCGTTCGCAATATCCATATTACTAGCCATCGCCTTATATAGCTTGAGTACGTCTCCAGAACCCGGACTTGTCAGCAAGTGGTTCTATCAGGAATGGAGCGGAACAGCTTTAACCATCGAAAATATTACAAAACACCTGATAATGACTGGCGTTGCCGATGAGATGTGGCTTAACGGTGTCATGTGGTCGCTGGTGGTTGAGCTACGCATATCTATTATATTTCCAATTCTTATATATCTGTGCAATTTCCACCGCCTTTCTATCTTTATGGCAACATTAATCTACTTGGTAACAGCTACCATAATAATTTTATATGATATGCCGATGAAGACAGCAGATAGCTTGGCAGGAACGTTTATTATAACCCTGCGCTTTGTTCCATTTTTCATGGCTGGTATATTCCTGGTAAAATATCATGAAAAAATAAAGCTGCGGCTAAGCCAGCTAACTAAACTGCAAATTTCTCTGCTGATAATGTTTATATTATCAATATATTGCATGCCTACGGCGATATATAACAACAAAAACGTAGCATTCTTAAGCGCGATAATTTCTCCGGAAATGTTGAATAACATACTGAAGTTTGGCGCAGATATTCTGATAGGATTAGCAAGCTGCGTTCTTATCGCACTGGTAAGGAATTATGGCGAGAAAATAGCATTTTTTAATTACGCAGCAATGCGCTGGCTGGGTACAATTTCCTATAGTCTATACCTCATACATTTTCCGCTGACCTTTTTTCTGTTCAGCTTGTTAATTGGGCATTTATCATTCTTATGGGTTTGCCTTATAGTTATTGTCGCCTCCATAATCATCGCATCAATTTTCTATTTAGCAGTGGAAAAACCGGCAATGCGTCTGGGAAAATATCTGGCAAAGACTGTCATCCCCGCGAAAGCGGGGATCCAGGGCAAAACCCACTGACAGAATTTATGGCTCTATCCCGTGGCAAGCACGGGATACAACATCTAAAATGCAATCTTTGTTCCGACCAAAAATCCATTGTCATCCGCGCCTTTAATATTGTCAGCATCACGACGACTATTAAGATTAAAGTTCACGCTGACTTTATCATTTACCGGTGCCTGATAACCAAGAGTAAAGCCAAGCTCACTACCAGTCGGGCGTAGGGAGGCGCGCTGGTTGGTTGTACTTGCCACACCATTTTCATCAACAGAGCTAACCGCAACCGCTGCCGAACCGGAAGTTACGCGTAGCGGCGCACGCACAGAAAGCGACAGGCTGTCGCCAGGTTTAACCGTATCACGCTGGACAAGGGCAGCTCCTATGGTACGGGCGTAAACCGGTGTCACATCAGAAATCAGACCGCCTGAAAGCTGTGCACCGTCAGTGCGGGCGATAGCGGCATCAAGCAGCAAATCCCTGCCTGCACCAAGCTTAACCGCCGAAGAAACACCAAATGATACGCTGCGGTTATTCTCTCCAAAATTCACTGGGCTGGTAGATGAATAGGTCGTCCCCAACATACCCGAGCTTTCATCAAGCACATTCACCGTAACTCCAGCAGTAAAATAAGATGTAAGGTCATGGGTAACACCGGCTCCAAAGGCAGAGGCATTTGGCAAGCTCCAATCCACAACTCCACCCATTACCGAATCATTATTAGTCTGCGACCATGAAAAAGCCATACGCGTATCCGGTAAAAGCTCTGTTCCATAAGCAGCAAAATGTCCGCCCTGTGCAAGATTCTGCAGCGCATCAGAAACGCCTAGAGAATAAACCTGACCGGATGCTACACTATCACTTCCCCACAAAGCTCCAGCAAAAGCCGTTGACCCAGGGAAGCCATTACCAAGGGCAAGTGTAGAACCATATTCATTAGTTACTGAAAACAAGAAATTACTCATGCTGGACAGGCTGGCTGGTCTTGAAATATCCAGTCTGTCATCTGTTTTTTCTTCACTGCCAAAGGTAAGGTGGCTGCCATCGGCAAAACTAACATTAGTCTGGGTTATTTTAGGAGCCGCTAACCCTTGCGAAAGTGGCGAGGTACGAGTGCGGGCAGAAACCAGCCCGGAAAGATCCACAACGAAATCGCGCTCGAAGCTATCAAAAACCGTATAATTGCTAAGGACGGAACGAACAGAAGGCAACGATCCCATAGCACCGCCACTTAATATGGAACGACCGCCAGAAGTCTGGCTGACAGAAACAGCCTCGCCATTATCCGCTGCCTGAGTAATTGCAACAGGCGCACCGCCGCTTGCCAAACCATATGTTCCACCGACCGGCTGGAATGCTTTCACCAGATTAATGAAGCCATTGCCATAGGTCGTATCAATTCCCTTGTTTCCTAAATCAGTCGCAGTTTGCTGGAGAACCTGCGCGGCCTTACCATTGCTTATCAACACCGGCCATTGGTAAATCAGAAGCCCAATCGCGCCAGTCACCTGTGGAGCCGCCATTGATGTGCCAACATTCTGGACAACACAGCTATAACCTTCGCAAGGACCACTATTTGAATTGTAAGCCCCCCAAATACCATTAGTTACCGTCGTCTGAAAAAATGTACTCTTAATATCCCCGCCATTAGCCATCACCCAGATATTTTTATTGGCGGTGGTTTTACCGGTTGCGGACTGAAAAGTCCCGCTTCCAGGCTTATTACTGAACGAACTTATCTTGGCAGTTGATGCATTGACACCATCACCCTGATTAGTAGAGCCAACAAAAATCAGGCGTTTTATAGCATCGTCGGTATAGCCAGTAATTTTAAGCCCTCCAGCTAAATTCTGCTTGCTATTACCGCCGGCAAAAACCACATAAGCATTCTTGGAAGCAGCGTAATTTACAGCACTTGCAATGCTATTGTAAAAATCCCGCTGGGAAACCGAAGTTCCCGAAGGTCCAAGGCTTAAATTCAAAACCTGCGCGCCATGATCCACAGCATAACGGATACCATTTGCTATATCGACAGATGTTCCGGCTCCTTGTGCATTAAGAACCTGCACCGATATAAGCTTTCCAGCGCGGGCAACTCCTGAGAAATTAACTGAATCATTCTGCACCCCGCCAACTATCTGGCTGGCAGTAAAAGTACCATGTCCATTCAAATCAGTAAGTGCGCCGCCGGAAGTACAAGTTCCGTTAAGGCATACACCACTATTTACCGTGTCGATGTTTGATACGCCCTGCCCGTTATAAGCTGAAGTAAAACCAATCCACTGCGGGGTTATTCCCGTATCTATACCACCAAAGACAATTCCTGAACCATAATTGGCACCGGCCATAACAGCAGTTGCACCGGAAAGGTCGTTGGGAACTGATAAATTAGCCGGAGCAGCAAAAGCACCGTGGCTAACTGTTACTGATAATATGAAAATCGTTGATAATAATGATGATGGACGGAAAGCGCGTGACATAATATCTCCATTGGAAATTTTACTGAGCGGAGAATAGTGAAGTGCAAAAAAATTACAACATGTATTGTAGATGGAATTATTTTTCTTCAATT
>JBEBHV010000072.1:0-8894 GCA_040080715.1 Rickettsiales bacterium
ACTAATGGGAATGCAGCCTTCTCTTACTATGTCAATGCCGGTGATGATCCATTCGCAGGTATCGGGAAAGATACTGAAGCTCCGGAAACAATCTATGGAACCAGTAACCGCTATCTTTCAACCACATTCTTCTTAAGTGGCAGGTTTGGCTGCCCGGCCGAGATTTCAGGTATTCCTGTGTCTGGGAAGGTGGATGAAGGAAGCCCGGCAAAGACTGCCGCAAAATGGAAAGAAGCCGCTTCAAGATGCTATGATTATTTCATATTCCAGCGGGCGACACATCCGGAATGGACACTGGAACGCCCGGGATCTAGCACTGACGATCCCTTGACTCTTGACAAAGACAGAGGTGGTAACCCTGACCTTGCCATATTTAACAGCTGTCAGCCACTTATGAGTGGTCCCAATTCAAGGGCTGTGATTTCCGGTCTTTCTGCAGAAGGACGTGGTTTTGCGCCAGTGTTGCAATATCAACGTCCTGATCTGGATGAAGCTGATTACAATCCGCAAGAACACTTGCAAAGAAGCTTTGCAACGCGCTTCCCTGGTCGTCCGATACCTGCCTTCCGGAATATTTTCCCTTGCGTAAAAAATATGGGCGATGCTGGCACTATTGTGCAAACCGACTGGGAAGTTTTTAACAATACCCTGATTATCAATTACGCAGTTTCTGCATTCGTAGAATTAACGGTACTCAGAAAACCTTGGGGTCCACAGTATTTTATACCTATGACCAACGAGCCTTACGCATCTCCAGGGCTTCATAAGCTTGGTTTCTGTCCTAATGTTGAGAAAATTAATATTCCTACCCATCCTTTTGCTCCGCGCAATGACATAAGGAGTCTTGAGCATCCTGAAGGCATTTTCAACCCATCAGCACCAGCAGTAAGCAAGGCTAAACATGAAGTTGATTTGCTGCTGAGTGGACCTCTGTATCTTTTCAACAGGAGTGTTACTAATAAATATTTCACTGACCGCGAATATTCTAATATGACCAGCTTCCCTACTCCGGAAGACCGTATGTT
Source organism: Rickettsiales bacterium (assembly GCA_040080715.1). Taxonomy (GTDB): domain Bacteria; phylum Pseudomonadota; class Alphaproteobacteria; order Rickettsiales; family SXRF01; genus SXRF01. The sequence goes on from JBEBHV010000072.1 coordinate 1,026, forward strand.
CCATACATGGTCAATTGGATATTCCGATTATAACAAAACTATTTTCAATCCTGCTAATAAGCTTTCCAGCATTATCCCGGACTCCTTACTTCCAGGACTTCCAGGGAAAGGAAACGATGACGATCCCGATAATAATGGAGGTGGTCTCGGTGGGCTAGGAGGTGGTCTCGGTGAAATTACAGGAGAGATAGAAGATCTTGCTGAAAAAGCGCAGAAGATTCAGGAGATTGGTGGCAAGGTACAGGGTGTCGCAAGCAAAGTGCAAGAACTTATCGGAACAGCCCAAAACATTGGTGAAAAGGTACAAAGTATTACCGGAAAGATTCAAAGCATTACGGGTAAGGTTCAGGATGTTACACAAAAAGTTCAGAGTGTCACAGGAAAAGTAGGAGATATTAAAGCAAAAATAGAGGCCATTAAAGCAAAAATAAAATCTCTTCCTGCAGGTATAGGAAACATTCCTGCCGATTTAAACAACATTCCAGGTCAAATATTGACTGATGCTCAGAAGCAGATAACCTCAAATATTGATAGTCAGGTATCAAGCATTAAAAATGATGTAACAACAGGAATTAATGATCAAATAACAAACATTAAAGATAGTGTAGTATCAAACATAAAAGATACGCTGACAGATGTTGACGTGAAGGTTACAAGTTTTGATGGCAGTATAACATCAAAACTAATATCAAGTGTCAAAGATAAGCTGGTATCAGGTATTAAAAGTGCTATAACTGACCTTCCTGGTAAGATAGTGTCAGGCATTCAGGATAAAATAGCAGATATTCCTAATAGTATAACATCGGCCATTCAGGGTAAATTAACGGGTATTCCTGCGGAAATATCGGGTATTCAAGGACAGATATCTGGTCTTGAGGGAATAGTATCAGGAATATCCCCGAGTCAGATGACAGCCGAAGCTCAGGCTATCGTAGCAGAGATTCAGGCTCTGGTAGCAGACGTTAAAAATCAGATAACAGCAGTACCTCAAGAGATTGCGGAAGTTAAGCAAGGTGTAACAGAAATCAAGGAAAGTGTTGGAGAAATCAAAGGAACTGCTGGAGAAATTCAGGGAAGTATAAATAAACTTCAGGAAGGTTTGTCGACAATTCAAGAAAATATAGCAGAACTTCAGGAAGAAGTGGATGAAGAAGATAGTAGCACTTTATCTGATATAGCAGGAGCCTTGGACGAGCTGATAAATCGTGAAAAATATCCGGAAGTTATGTGCGCCGTCGTGCCGGTAGATATACTTGAACCAAGACGCAAGGCTTTCAATAGCTGTATTATGGAGCGCATCAATTTTAACTTTGTAACATGGCGGCGCAGGAACTTCCTCTCCTACTATTACAGCACGCAAAATAGTGACGGTGGTCTGAACCTTAGCCTTCCCGTCAATCCTATTGTAGGCGACGTATTTAGCGGAGTACTTTTAGCTATACCAGCAGCTATAACAGCGGGAATTTCTTTCCTTGCCGGCAAAGACGGAACTTTAAAACCATGGAAAAAGCCTTGCGTCACCAGATTTTATGAAAGCGACACTTTTGAAGAATGTCCGGTGGCTATGAGTATTCAGCAATGTTGTCGCATCATCGTAAAAGACGTTGTGCCGATGAATTATATAAAAATCAGAACCTGCGAAGGGCTGCGCCAGAAACGCGATCTAGCCTTCGGGCATTCTCATATCTTTGACTCTTCGCAGAGAACAATTGATACTTTCAAGGATGACTGGGCTATTGCCAACGCAAAAACTCCAGAAGAAAAGCTGAAAGCTGAGCAGATTGTGCTGATTAAACAGCTGGATACTCCTGCCCCGATCGTATCACAGGGCGGAAAAGGAATGAAGACTCCTACCAGTCAGGGAGAATATAACACTGTGTATGATATAAATCAGAAACTAACATTGATTGGTTGTGATGATACAGAGCCGGAAACCTATTCCTTTGGTCATTATTTTGATCTATCTCCATGGGCTGATACCAAGTCAACCACCTCACCCGCATTCGCCATCAACAAGCTTTATATACCTATTAACGAAGAACTGAAAGGGCTGAGAATAGTAAGTGATGGCACAATAGCGGAAGCACGAAAACTTGCTAATGCTGCAACCAACATAGATGGTGCTTCAGCCGCTGATGCCTGGGATGTATATCAGAGTGTAAAAAATCCTATTGTCGCCAAGATAAAAGAAGCTGAAGACTTAACCAATAAACTTCTTATTGAAGAGCAGAAAGCACTTAAAGAGTTTGAGACTACGCAGAGAAAATTAAAAAGCTTGTTAAGTCCACATGAAGTTCTTGCATTAGCAGCAGGTGCTATTTCAACAGATGTTCCGGTGGCACTGGGCAAAGAATTGATTGCGGCGGGCAATGACTGGGGCACCAAGAAATTAGCCGCGAAAGCTGCTGCCGTTGCTTTGGAGGGAATAAATTATGTGGAAGGACAGACGCTTGCCAAAGCTGAAGGAAAGGCTAAGGATCTTATCACTAAATGGCTTGAAATTAGAGAAAAATATATAGTTGAGAAAGGCAAAAATATTGCTGATGATATAGTTACAAAAGGGATTGGAGTTATTAAAAAGACTCAGGGCAGTCCTATAAAAAGTGCCATTGATAAAAGCATAGCCGCTCTCACTTCAAACCCAATAACTGAACTTTCTACAGTAAAATTAATGAAAGAAGGTGGCGCACACATGCCTTATATGCGTCGCTGGGACACCGGAACCTCTGCCGGCAATCCGCTGCATGGTGGCAGTTTTATCAATACTCTGGGAAGCTATGACGTAGTGATAGGGGTTGGTCACGAAGAAAGAACCTTCGGCGACGCAACCAATACCACAACCGATGTCAGTACCGTTCAGGATGCAGGTGCTATTGCCGCCGCCTTGAAAAGGCTGGAAGCAGCACGAGCAGCTTTTGCTAAAATACAAAATGATTACAAAAGCGTTTGCCCTGCATACATTGGGGTGTGGAATTTTGACACCTACAGCATCAATTACAATAGATATACTTACACAAGAAAGTACGCTAACGGAAAATGTGGAGGTATTTATGATGGTGCACAAAATCCCTGCTATCCTTCGCAGATGCCTTATCCAAACCTAAGTTACCCATTCGTGTCAAAAACTAATTGTATGAATAATTCTGGTGCCCATTGGGTTGCTTGTAACGTTGGTGGCAATACTGATTGTCTGTTGGCGGAGCTAAACAGGGCCCAAGCAGAGATGGATGCCGCCGAAGCAGCATTCCAGAAAGCCAGACGCCAATCTATTACAACTATCACCACCACCAGTGACAAAGCGGATATACCGTCCGGTGAATCTATGATAAAAACAGCTCATATGGGCAGGGTTGATGGCTGGGATGGTCTTAAAGGACATCAGATGTTGTCTATTTATCGCAAGAATATGTCCTGTATCGGTCGTCATGAAAAACTGTTCAAGGGTGAAGGTGCTGAGAATTTTGTACTGGCAAAAGCCGGTACTGGCTACCGCTCTAAAGATGGCAAGGATTTCCCATGGCCTCTGGCATGGCGCGGTTACGTTACCGACCCGAATAATGAATTTATAAAAGATGGGCCGTCTAAATTAACTGGCTTGGATAATGCGAAGATGGGCGATATAATAATTTATACGCTGAGTGGCATGAAAAGAATTGCTTTCGTCGATTATGTAAATAATACAGATCCTAAATTTGTTAAAATAGAAAGCTGGGATCAGGGTAAATTCCCAACCTCTTCCGGAGCCAGCCTGACTTTAGGAACCAGTGTCGACCGGACTATTTACAAATCAGCTGTTCCGGAAATGGAAAAAATCAAAGCGTTGCCGGCAGGCAAAAAAGCCCTGATAGGCAACCAGCCTTCCTGCGAAGACCCAAGTTATACTTCCTGCATACTTGGCGGATCTCTGGACATTATCGGCAAGGATGGAGCAGTTGTTGAGAATATTCCTAACAGCACGTGGGATAATGTAATAATATACCGTCCATCGCTTGACACTGCTGAACGTCAATGCCCAATGATCAATACCAAGAAAGATGCCGATGGAAATCTGAAAGTACCACTTTCAGAAATGCCGACCGACAGTATCTCATTCTGCATTAACGCAGGCTATGACCCTCCAGTTATTAGAAACGTTGGTTATGACGGTCCTGGTGCTGGTAATATATCTGATACCACCTTGTGCGGTCCTGAGTGGGGTAGCTGTAAATTTTATTCTGACAAAGCAACATTGGCAGAAAAGAAGAAAGAAAGCCTTTGCTTCCCAGGTCGTGAGGTTTGTGAAAATCCAAATTCTGTCCCTCTACCTCCACCTCCTCCAGGATCTGAAGACCAATGCACGGCAGAAGAATATGATGAGGCACTCAAGGCTTATCAGGCTGATTTGGAGAAATTACATAAAGCGCAACAGGAGATTGATAAAAAAATAGAAGCCGCAAATAAAGCTGTAGAAGATGCAGAGAATGCTCTTCGTGATTATAGAAATAGAATTACAGCTGAGTTAGCCGAGAAAAGATTGGGTAATTGTACAAAAGATATCGATTCAAGGCTTGATGAACTTAAAAGGCAACTTACAGAAGCACAAAACAAACTTGCCGAAGCTCAGGCAGCTGGAAATACAGCAGAAATAGATAAATGGACCACTCGGATAGAGAACATTAATGCCGAAATGAACAGGCTGAGTAATATTTTATGTTTAACTGGTTCTTTAAAAGCTGCAGTTGAGGATCTTAAAGCTAAAAATGCTGCCCTTATTGCTGCCCGTAACAACCTGAATAAATATATTGAGGAACATCCTTTTGATGATAATACCCCACGCGCAGAAATTGATAAAATAGCTGATAATATTGCAAAGCTTAGGAATGCTTATGATAAAGCGGCCAAAGAGGCCGAAGCAGCGCAGGCAAGAGTGGCTCAATTAATGAAAACTATGGATTGTCTGTGTCCTCCTTCTGCTGCGGATAAGGCAGATCAAGATGCTGCAAATGCTAAAATTAAAGAACTTGAAGCAGCTCTGGCAAAAGCTATCAAAGATGCGGAAGCTTTAGAGCAGGATCTTGAAAAAGTAAGAAATATGAAAGTACCGAAAATGAGCTGTCCTTATGTACCTCTTGATGAACAATAATTAAACTTTAAACTTGTTCCACCAACCATGTTTCGGCTTGCCTCAGCTCTAACTCACTTCCCACATGCAGCCAGTTTCCGTCATGCACCAATGCACCAATCCGCGCAAGATTTCTGTTGTATAAAACATTAAGCGAGTATGCACCTTCTGGTGAATCAGTAAATAACCGACGGCTGATTACCTGCACACCGGTAAAAACAAAAGGGGCTTTTTCACCGGCAAGGCGGCGACGCAAACTACCATCCGTCTCTATAAAGAAATCGCCTGCACCATCATAGCCGATAGCGTCCTCTACCTTATGCAGCAATAGCAGCGCGTCCATTTTCGCTCCATCCCAATGTTGCCATAAACGCAGCAAAGCAGGAGTTTTTCCGGAAAGACAGATAACATCGCTATTAACTACAAAAAATTCTTCGCTATCAAACAGTTTCAGGGCATTGTTAATACCACCGCCAGTTTCTAAAATGCCATCTTCCCGCGAGATTATAATATGCGGAGTATTTTTCCTTTGCCGTAAATACCCTTCCAGCATTTCTGCAAGATAATGACTATTTACTACCGCTTCATCAACGCCGGACTCCACCAGTAAATCCATAGAATAATCTATCAAAGCTTTTCCCAGAACCGGAACCAGTGGCTTTGGCATAATGTCAGTTAATGGGCGCATCCGCGTGCCAAAACCTGCAGCCATGATCATCGCTGTCTTCGGCATGTTTTCAGGTCTTGTTATTTCCGACATAATTTTATCTCACCACGAAATTCATCAGCAACATTATAGCTCAGCCAGTCACGTAATTCTTTCAGCAAAGGATGCTGTATATCCCGTTCGAGATGCTTCCATACTCGCGGCAGCATTTTCAAATAATTCTGCTTCCCGTCACGTATCGCAAGTCGCGCAAAAATGCCGATTATTTTGCTGTTACGCTGCGCCCCAAGTATATTATATGCTGATAAAAATAAATCCCTGTCCTGCCCGGTCTGTTTAATATATTTTTCAATCATCAAATCCACCATTTGCTGCGGAACATCACGCCGCGCATCTTCAAGGAGTGATACCATATCATAGGCCGGATCGCCAATAACCGCGTCCTGAAAATCAAGCAATCCGATCCGCTCAACTCCTGCGCGCTCAGAAAGCCACATCAGATTATCCGCATGAAAATCACGGTGCACAAATATGTTCTTAGCCAAAGAAAACGAACGTAGTATTTTCCGCCATATTTCCATATATTCGCTACGTAGCTTTGAAATCCTCTCATCTCCCATAATCTGTGGCAGAAACCAATCAGGGAACAGGCTTATCTCGCGCAGATATAGATCTTCATCATAAAAATTCAGAGTCATATCGTTATGTATTGGTGAATTATGCCACTGAGCGAGCAAATCAATCGCTGCCGAATAAAGCGGTTTCTCATCATCAATATTAATGTTTAATATTTTGGAAAAGCTCTCATCGCCAAAATCTTCCAGCAGCAGGAAACCCTCACGAATATCACGTGCTAATATTTTCGGCGCACTATAATTTTTATTATATAAATGCTCAGCAATCTGCACAAAAGCCAGAAAATTTTCACCTTCCACCGGCGTATCCATAACCATAGCCTGCTTGCCGGAAATATTAGCCCTTATGTAACGGCGCGCTGAGGCATCGCCCGCCAGAGGCTCGAGCCGCGCTCCGGCAAACTCGGTTTTTTTCAGAAAGCTATCTAATTGTTCCGATCTGCGCGTCATATACTCTACCGAACTTCCCAATTCTGAAGATTGATCAACCTGCCTCCCCAGCTATTGCTGGCATCGGAAACAATAACAATCCTCCCCTGCCCTTGCATCTCCAGCCTTAGAGTAAGGCAAGTCTCAGGCAAATATGGAACCGCAATCTCCGGCCATTCAATAAGTATTATGCCATCATTAAAAGCTTCTTCCAACCCCAGCTCCAATAACTCATTTTGATGTTTCAGCCGGTATAAATCCAGATGCCAGACCGCACCTCCACCCATAGCCGGATAGGTCTGTACCAGAGTAAAGGTCGGGCTGACTATTTCTTCTGTAGATTCGCAAATTTTCCTGATAAAACCACGAGCAAATGTGGTTTTCCCTACACCAATATCGCCATAAAGCAATATGCAGTCACCAGCTTGACATAAACTGGCAAGTTCTGCTGCAAAATCAGCGGTTTTCTCCGGTGTTTCCAGAAAACAGCGAAATTCGCTAGTCACGCTCATCTAACCACGCCATCTGGATAGCCTCAAGCAGCTTTTCATTGCAGCCATTCGGGTCATCGTTAAATTCAGGAAGGTCAATTACCCACTGTCGCAAATCGGTGAAACGCAAATTGACGTTATCCGCATCAGGATGCAACTCCTCCAGGCGAATAGCTACTTCTCTAATATCGACCCAGCGCATACCTACCCCAAAAAGAACTGGTTACAATTTTCTAAACCCGCCCACTGTAAAACATTAGTTAGGAACGCCCATTCTATTTTGAAGTGCAACGGTTAAAAATTTCATGAGGTGTTTTCCACCCGAGAATTTTTCTTGGGGTATTATTGATTATATTTTGGATATTTTCCAGCATTTTATCGTTTATTTCTCCACGGTATGATTTTGGCAGGAAACGGCGGATTATGCCATTTGCATTTTCCACCGAGCCTTTTTGCCACGAGCTGTAAGGGTCGCAGAAGAAGGTTTTTGCAGGCAAAGCTTGATGTTTTGCAAACTCCAAACCATTATCCAGCGTAATTGTTTTT
>JBEBHV010000073.1:0-8889 GCA_040080715.1 Rickettsiales bacterium
AGCCAAAACATGTTGAAAATACTGGATTGCTTCCTGCCACGCTATGCTCGCAGTCGCAATGACAAGAATTGGGGATTTTTACTCTCAAATGACTATAGTAATGCTTCGCCTACTGGCTTCGCATCCTACGGGTCTTAAGGCTATGCCTTAATCTACAAAATTTCTGCTGAAATTTTGTCGAACCATATGGCTCTCATACCAACTCGTAGAAACATAAAAAGGAAATATGGATTTTCACATTGCCGGTGTGGTGGTGAAAATTTTGAGGAGTTTGTGGATAAATTTAACTACAACAAGAAATCGCTAGCTGCTAGGGTATGCAGTCCGGTTAGTTCGATTTGCATATCGAGCGTGCCGTTGCCATCCGCATCTATGCCGATAATGGTATTGCCTGATACTTGCGCATAATTAACCCCGGGAACTGAACCACCCAAAGCACCCGTGCCTTTAAAGGTGAAAATTCCGGCAAAATCACCCAAGTCTATCTTGTCAGACCCTTTAACAAAGTCAGTAATGATGTCACGTGCGCCTGCTGCTTTTCCTGAATCAGTAACCGCGCTGAACTTGAATATATCTGCGCCAGAACCGCCAGTCATTTTGTCATTACCCAGCCCGCCATTTATGATATTGGCGATGGAAGTTCCAAGCAAAGTATCATTGTACGCTGAACCGGTTAGATTTTCGATATTAGAAATTATATCACCAGCGGCAAACCCGCCTGTTTGGGCAGTGGTAACAGCAAGATTTACTGTAACTCCAGCAGTGGAATTAGCATAGGAAACTGTATCAATCCCTGCCCCACCATTGATGTTATTAGCAACTGAGCTGCCTGTAAATGTGTCGTTCAAAGGTGAACCAATAATGTTTTCAATGCTGATTAGCGTATCGTCCTGAGCATGACCACCGGATTGAGCAGTCGTTGCAGATAGATTTACATTAACTGCGGCAGTAGAAGCTGCGTAGGACACAGTATCAGTTCCCACCCCTCCATCAAGTATATCAACTCCGGTGCTTCCGGAAATTGTATCATTACCATCAAGAGCGTAGATTACTTCATTACCAGCTATTCCGCTTAAGCTGTTAGCGGCTGTGGTGCCGTTGATTATTTTGGCGACATTGATGGTAGCTGTGGCAGTGTTTGAAATAATACCGTTAGAATCTTTAACGCTATAGGTAAAACTATCCATACCGTTATATCCTGCGGTCGGGGTATAAAGGATTGTGCCATCGGTAGCATTAATGCTCACTGTGCCGTGTGCAGGAGTGGTCAAACCAGTTATACTGCTGGCAAAGAGAACTGTCTCAACATCATTATCATTAGCCAGAACATTAAGTTTAGTCGCGGTGTTTTCAACTACAACAAAGCTGTCGTTAGTCGCCACAGGAATGTCGTTTACCGGTGTCACTGTAGCATCAACAATCAGAGTGCTGGTTGCTCCGAATGAATCCTTAAGGGTGATTGTGAATTTATCAATACCGTTATAATTAGGCTTTGGAGTATAAGTTATCATATTGCCGGCAAAGCTGATACTGGCATTGGGCGAGGAAACGGAATTGATGGTAAAAGCATTGCCGTCAGGATCATAAAAATAGCTATTCACATCAAAAGTTGCTGGAGTATCTTCAGTAAATGTAATGGTGCTGCCTGTCTTAAATTTAGGAGAGTCATTAATTAGAGTTACATTAATAGTGGCGGTGGCAATATTAGAAACCAACCCCTGCGAATCAGTAACTGTATATTTGAAACTATCCTGCCCATAGAAATCAGCTTTTGGCGTGTATAACACCTTGCCATCACTCTGGATTGCAACTGTACCATTTGTCGGCTGGGTGGTAATTTTAATATTAGCTGCTGGGAAGAAACCATCTTCCACATCCGAATCATTGCTCAGAATAGTTATAAGGGCGGTGCTATCTTCACTGATTGTGATGACATCATTAGTTGCCACAGGCGCATCATTTACCGAAATAATCGTGGCATTTACCGTTTTGGTATCAAAACCACCATTGCCATCAGAAATCGTGTAGGTGAATGAATCAGTGCCGAAATAGTTTTTGGAAGGAGTATAAAATAACTTACCACCGGAAATGCTGGTAGAGCCATGCGCTGCACCGCCAGCAGAATATATAGTCATGGTATTATTTTCTATATCAGTCGCACCAACCAGAGCCAGCACTTCAACTGGTGTATCCTCATTGGTTGTTATAGTTTTGTTCAGTCCCACCGGAGCATCATTAACCGGTGCCACATTAACACTGATAGTTTTGCTCTGGCTTACACCGGCTGCGTCTTTATAGGAAATAGTAAAACTATCAGTGCCAAAATAATTAGCTTTTGAGGTGTAAATTATATCACCGCTGGTATTTACAGAAGCTGTGCCATTCACGGCAGCCCCTGAGATAATAATATTTTTATAATCAGCACTACCATCATTTTTATTAAGCAGTTTTATTTTTGTGGCTACATCCTCATTAACTACCACATAACCATTCACAGAATAAACCGTGGATACAGGTTCAATAGAAGCCGCATTGGTCAGGTTGAATTTTGTTCCATCAGCAAATTGGATATATTCCATGCGGTTATTGTCAGTAGCGAAAAATTTGCTGACTAATATAGAATCGGTTTTTCCCTGAGTTACTATACGTAGATCATCACCAACCCGAATCATCGCCATAGTAGAAGATAAAATACCAGTACCCAGCACTATTTTATCGCCAACACCACCGGATTCGGTAAGAATATCACTACCATAACCAGCGTCAAAATTATAGGTATCAACTCCACCGCCACCTCTTAAAATATCATTACCGATGCCGCCATTGATAATATCAATATCTTCACTGCCATAGATATAGTCATTACCCGCAGCTCCACTCAGATTGTCGGCAAAAGGTGTTCCGATTATTATATCATCTGCCGCACTGCCAGTCACAGTAATTGCCTTGGTGATATCAATGATTCTGCCATCGGCAAATTTAAGGGTTTCTACCCGGTAATTGGAGTTAGTGAAGAAATTATTGATAGTTACTCGGTCATTGGCACTGTAGCTTATAATTAGATTAGTTCCGGATGCCTCCATCAATATATCCTGCGGTACTATCCCAGCCCCAAATACTATCTGGTCAGCACCCGTATAATCAGAAAGCGTATCCTGTCCATCACCAATGTTGAAGATATAGACATCGTTACCTGTGCTTCCATCAATAATATCATTGCCTTTGCCAGCGTTAATAGTGTCATTACCGCTATAGCCATAGATGGTGTCGTTGCCAATATTGCCAGTTAAATTATCATTAAAACTAGCCCCCACCAGAGTTTCACCGGTAGTTTTAGTGCCAAGTAAAGTAAGCCCACCCGAGAGGTCAAATATACTACCATCTGCAAATTTAAGGCTTTCGATTTTATAGTTGCTTCCAGAATTACTAAAAAAGCTTTTTAGTGTTATCTGGTCGCCATTCGTTCCAACTTTAATAATCAGTGACTGGCTATTCGCATAATCGGAAATAAGCTGAATGCCAGCCTTGGCAATCCCCGCGCCAAACACTATCTGGTCGGTTCCGCTGTAATCAGTAATCGTGTCCTGCCCGTCACCGACATTGAAGATATAAGTATCATTGCCGCTATAGAAACTGCTGTTATCAATAATATCATTACCTTTACCGCCGGTGATAATATCATTGCCTTCATTACCGTAAATTGTGTCAGCCCCTATATTTCCGGTCAGAATATCATTGGAATATATACCAAACAAGGTTTCTCCAGTAGTTTTTGTCGCGCTTAAAGTTAAACCAGTTGTTAAATCCAATACACTGCCATCAGCGAATTTAAGGGTTTCGATTTTGTAATTGCCGCCAGAATCATAAAAGAAACTTTGCAGCGTTATCTGGTCGCCGTTTGTTCCGATTTTTATAATCAGCGACTGGCTATTCGCATAATCGGAAATGAGCTTGATAGATGCCTTGGTTATCCCTGCGCCAAACACAATCTGGTCGATTCCGGCGTAATCGTAAATTGTATCCTGCCCATCGCCGACATTGAAGATATAAATATCATTTCCAGAATAATAAGTAGAACCACCATCAATAATATCGTTGCCCTTGCCACCATTTATCGTGTCGTTGCCTTCGTTGCCGTAAATGGTATCATTACCATTACCACCTGTGATGGTGTCATTACCGCTATAGCCATAGATGGTATCAGCACCAATATTACCAGTGAGATTATCATTAAAACTAGCCCCTGCCAGAGTTTCGCCGGTGGTTTTTGTTGCTGCTAAAGTAAGCCCACCCGATAAATCCAATACACTGCCATCGGCAAATTTAAGCGTTTCAATTTTGTAGCTACTTCCAGAATCATTAAAGAAATATCCAAGTCGTATCTGGTCGCCATTCGTTCCTATTTTTACAATAAGGGATCTTTCATTAGCGTAGTCAGAAATCACTTGGATGTTTGCTTTAGTAATCCCTGCCCCGAACACAATCTGGTCAGTTCCCGTCCTATCAGTAATAACATCCTGCCCATCGCCGACATTGAAGATATAAGTATCGTTGCCAGAGGATGCGTTGCTTCCACCATCCAGAATATCATTACCCTTGCCACCTGTGATAGTATCATTTCCTTCATTTCCGTAAATTGTGTCAGCCCCGATATTCCCAGTAAGCACGTCATTGTAATTTATACCAAACAAGGTTTCTCCGGTGGTTTTGGTCGCGCTCAAAGTTAAACCGGCAAACAAATCCAGTACACTGCCATCGGCAAATTTAAGAGATTCTATTTTGTAGTTAGAGCCGGAATCATTAAAGAAACTTTTAATTGTTATCTGGTCGCCGTTTGTTCCAACTTTAATAATCAGCGATTTATTATTGGCATAATCGGAAATCAACTGGATATTCGCCTTGGTAATCCCCGCCCCGAACACGATGTAATCAGTTCCCGCCCAATCAGTAATAACATCCTGCCCGTCACCTACATTGAATATATAAGTATCATTACTTGAATAAAGCCCGGTTTCGCTGAAAGTATCATTACCCTTACCGCCAGTGACAATATCATGACCTATCCCGCCGGAGATAGTGTCATTACCACCCAGAGCCTTGATGACATCGTTATTCGAGCTGCCATTGATTGTTTCCGCCAGATCCGTTCCAGTTATGATATTTCCGAAGCCCTGCAGGGAAAACGTACTGCCATCAGCGAACTGGATGGTTTCGACGCGGTTAGTTGTTACCACATAAAAATTCTTGATGCCGATCTTATCGCCAGCCGTTCCGATATTAATCACCAGATCGTTACCAACCTGTGCGAAAACCAGATCCGCCGCGCTGATGCCATCACCCAGCAAAATCTTATCCACCCCGGCATTATCATCAATCGAATCCTGCCCATCGCCACGCATAAAACGGTAAAAATCATTACCCGCATCGCCTTTTAGAATGTCATTGCCCTTACCACCCACGAAATAATCATTGCCCGCGAAGCCATACAGTTCGTCGTTAGCGGCATCGCCATGCAGTATGTCATTTTTGGTTGTGCCGTAGAGTATGTCTATCTCCGAACTTCCGACATTGAAACGTCCGTCGAAGGTGAAGCCGGAAGGGATTGCCAAGGCTGCAATGCTGGCTGTCAGCGAATCAAGCTTGCTGTCGAACGCCACATCGTTAAACTGGTCTTTGTTGAGTTTGAGGATATTTTCTGCGTAATAGATATAGTTGGTGAAGCTGTCGGAATTTATGGCTTTGGCTTTTATCGCAGCGATAGCCTCATCGAGCGTGCTGCCGATGGTGAGTTTGTCGGTGGCGAAGTCGTAACTGGCATTAGGGAATACATCATGCAGCACCGACTGCACCAGAAACTTGTTCAGGAAATAATTATAGAACATGTCCCACGCCTGCTGCGCCAGCGGAACACCAGTTTGAGTGCGGTTGAAGAAATCACCCCCGGTGATCTTCTCCATGAAGGCTGTCTTTTTGGCAGAGAATGGTATATAGCCAAAGGCGGAATCATAAACATCAGCACTGGTGACATTCTGGACACCCGCCCAGCGGAAGAGGAAAGCCTCGAACTTATCGCCAAGCAGATAGAAGTCTTTGGGCTGGGTGGTAGCTAGGTCTTTTGCCATCGCAAGCAAAGTTGGATCGAGGGTCATTGCTGCCTGCCATGAATATAACGAACCGTAACCACGGGAATAAGGGAGAACTATAGCTTCGATATTAAGCTGGAAGGTGCTTGGCAAAGTAGCATCACGGTTATTGGAAATTACCGGAGTTAAACTCTCAAAACCGAAATTGAGTTCGTGGATGTTTTTAGTTGTGCCGTCAGTTTTGGTTACGCTGGATACCGAGGTCTGCATATTGCCGGAGATATTGGCAGTGCTGGAATATTTATTAAGAGAAATCGAGGTGATGTTATTAGCAGCGAGTGTTGTAAGCTCTCCTGCGTCAACCACGCCATTCGCATTCTTATCATTCCATAGCTTTAGAAGATTAAACTGGGTATCGGTAGTATTTATAACCCCATCCTTATTCGAATCATAAGTTGCCAGTTGCTTGAATCCGGGAATATCGCGATTGCCGAACATCTCGGTAATGTCGTTAATCTTGCCGTCATTATTCTTGTCGATAACAAGGAATGCGTCATCGCCATTGGCTTTCGTCCAGCCGGTATTCTCTTTGCTGCCGTTACCATCTAAGTCGAAGAGTACAGTTGATGTTTGCCAGCTATCGAGTTTGATTCCATTGCCGGCAGTGTCGATGATAAGCGGATCAATAAGGCTCGCGGCTAAAGCGTCGAGAAACTTCCAGTACGCAGCGGAAATGGAGTCGGAGAGTTTGTCTGTTAATGTGTTAAACTGAATTACGAGATTTTCGCCAGCATCATATATAGCTACGCCAGTTGCGGTTAATACTTCGGTTATGCCTTGTATTGCAACCCCTGTGCTATTGTAAAGACCGGTTAATACCGCTTCGGCACCATCAAACAAATCCATAGCTGCTTGCACGCTGGCATCAAACGCTGCTGTGCCAACGTTTTCTATAACATTGGCAACTGAATTTGCCGCATCCAGCAATGTAGTTTTTGTCGCTTCCCACGCCTCGACCACAGCATTACTGGCATTATATAATGCCAATGAAATTTCGTTACTAATCTCTACCAATTGTGTGTGCGCCCAATTAACAAGATCCTTTGCCTCTTCAATGTTCTGGAAGGCAATACCAGCCCCAGTTAGTATGTTACCAAGAAGTGATAATCTCTTGCCTATAACTTCATTCACACCTGGAAGAAAATTAACCGCGGTAGAAGCGGTAGACATTAAATCACCAAAAATTGTAGAAATATCTGCTGCAATATCATATTCATTTTTTGTTGGATCATTCCAATCATTAATTAGCATTTGACGGGCAGAGGCTATAGCAATAACATTGGCTCCCCAAGCTATTCTAAACGAATTTACATCTAATGGCTTTTGAAACTGTGAAGCTATAATAGCTGCAATATGTATATTGGTGTTAATCTGACTATCTGTACTACCACCATAATGCCAAATATCATTTGCAACCCCAGTGGTTGTAATAGTTTCGCTTATAAAGCCAGAAGGAATATTAAGTGCCATATTTATTAACCTTTCGCTGTTATTAGACTAAGTAAAATCATCATTAAAATTATAAATATAGACAATGGCACATGTAATTTATCCAATAACCTAAATAGTAATAAGTCACTGCCAATATATCTAAATACAAGCCACACACCACCAGCCAAAGCTGGAAAAAAATTAATAAGAAACAATATTCCAGATAAGGTTAAATCACCATTTGGATAACGAATTTTAGAACCAGGCTCGTAAACAAGAACTCCAATAAATATAATGAAAGGAATCAAAGATAATATATCTAAAGCCACCTTCCATTTTGTATATTTTGGGTTTTTCACTCGCATTTCTCCTCCTGTAGACTTTTCTTCTTCAGGTATTTCTTCTTTAACAAACGCCATAATTCTTTCCTTTTCTGCTCACTTTATACCGCCAAATTTTCAACCCATTGTACAAATTATCGCTAAGCCGTCAACAGGCAATTAACCATTTTTTCATTATCATTAGCAGCATTATCATTAGCTGCGTCACAGCTTGTCGCCTTAGATCCCGTGTCAAGCACGGGATAATACAGCTCATCATTCCCCGCCTCACCAACCAGTATGTCATTCTTGGTTGTGCCATAAAGAATATCGATCTCCGAGCTTCCGACATTAAGCCTGCCGTCGAAGGTGAAGCCGGCGATATTGGCTCCGGTTATTATGCTTGCCAGCATCGCGTCAACTTTTGTGTCAAACGCCGCATCGGTAAACTGCCCTTTATTCAGCTTCAGGATATTCTGCGCGTAGAAGGCGTAGTTAACAAAGCTGTTTGCATCCATGCCAGCTGCCTGCGCCTTGATGCCCGCAATTACATTATCCAGCGTGTCATTCAGCTTCAGCGTATCAGTTGCAAAATCATAGGTCGCTTTCGGGAAAGCAGCAGCCAGCGGTCCCTGCACGAGGAATTTATTTAAAAACTCGTTGAAGAACAGCTCCCAGGCACTATTGGCAATAGGATTACTTTCGCTCTGCGCGAAAACAAAATCTTTTCCGGTAATCTTCTCCATGAACGCAATCTTACGCGGGTCAGGAAAAGTGTTATTAATATGGGTATAAATATCGGTTTGCTTGACATTCTCCACCTTCGCCCAACGGAACAGGAAAGCCTCGAATTTATCATGTATCTTATAAAAATCTTTCGGTGCGACAGAAAGAATATCCTTCGCCATCGCAAGGAGGGTTGGATCCATCGTCATTGCCGCTTGCCAAGAATATACACTGCCATATCCGCGCGAATAGGGCATCAATATTGATTC
>JBEBHV010000281.1:0-1906 GCA_040080715.1 Rickettsiales bacterium
ATGCCACGACCATCATCAATAATCTCAATTATTATATGACCACCTTCATGATAGGCAGAAAGAGTAACCGTACCTACTTCCGGCTTGCCGGCAGCACGCCGTTCAGCCGGAGTTTCCAGGCCATGATCGCAGGAATTACGAACCATATGGGTAAGCGGATCTTTGATTACCTCAAGAAGCTGCCTGTCTAATTCGGTTTCCGCTCCATGCATCTTTAATTCAATTTTTTTACCAAGATCAATAGACAAATCCCTAATCAAACGCGGGAATTTAGACCAGCCATTACCTATAGGTTGCATACGGGTTTTCATTACGCCTTCCTGCAGCTCTGATGTAATATGGCTTAATTGCTGCAATGGTGTAATTAACTCTTTATCATCTTTCGTACGCACAATCTGCATCAGCTGGTTACGGGTAAGCACCAGCTCGCTGACCATCTGCATGAGGTTTTCCAAAACATCAATATTAACGCGAATACTCTGATTGGCTTCACTGACCTGCCCCTCTTTAGTCTCTTTTTCTTCAGTTTTTGCAGCCACAGGCTTTACCGCAGGAGCTTTGGAAGCAATATCAATTGGTGCTGCAGGAGCAACAGAAACAACTTCAATCTTAGGAACTGCTTTCTCATCCTTAGCAACCGCCTCATCATCACCTTTAAAATGAGGAAATTCAGCTATAGCTATACGTTCAATAGCTTCCGTTATTTCTTTATCATCTGCACTTGCTGACGAAGAAGATGCGTTTATCACCGCAGCCACTTCTTTTAATTCAGGGGATGCGCCTTCACCTACCTTACCAGTTTCTGCGAACTGGTTCAGACGTCCAATCAGCTGAGCGTCATCACCACCCTGCTCTTCGCCATTCTGGCTTAAATAGTCAATAAGACCTTTGATACTATCAAGCGATTCCAAAACAAGAGTAATGGCTTCAGGAGTTGCCTCAAGCTGCTTTTCGCGAATTTTTCCCAGCACATTCTCAGATGCATGCGCCACACGTTCCAAACGAGGCAAACCAAGGAAACCACAGGTTCCTTTAATAGTGTGCATAATACGAAAAATATTACCTAGAATACCTTCATCCTGAGGGTTTTGTTCAAGCTTAACCAACTCAAGATCCAAAGTGGCAAGACCTTCGCTGGTTTCAGTAATAAACTCTACTATTAGATCATCCATATTAATATCCTACCTGTTATAATTTATGATGTAACTGCACTACTCTCCAGAAGACTGAACCACCCGTAAAACTAATTCGTCAGCACCAACTTTCCACTCAACCGCCGCTTTTAAATCGTCAGCATAATGACGCGTCAGATGCAACTGTACATTCTTTGTATTCACCGCACAATCAGAAGATGAAACAGAAAAAACTTTTTCTGCCTCACTATCCCATTTCAGATTTGCACCTGTCGCCAATACTGTAATTACCTTACGCGATGAATCATCTTTATCCAATCTAACTGATATTTTTCCACCGCGAATTAAAGCAGAAGATGCTATGATAAGGAGATTATACGTAAGACGTAACATTTTCAGGCTGATGGAAATTCCTGCCGCGTCCGTATGTGTTTCAGGCCAGTCAAGAATAATTTTAGTTCCAACAAAAAAATCGGCTGCTATTTTCTGCTTTTCGGAAAGATTGGCCTCGCCATGCTCCTTCACATTACCGTAAGCTATGCGATAAAACTGCAAACGGCTCACCGCAGAAAAAGCACTGCTCACTATTAAATCGACAGCCTGACTCTGAAGATCAAAACCTTCTTCACTTAAAAATTCCGCGCCGTTATTTACTGCCCCTATTGGCCCCGTAAGATCATGACATAATCGCGTACATAGAAGTTCAGCAAAATACATTTTCTCGTTCATGAACAAACTTCTTCCTCTATATCTTGTATAGTAAAATATTTTTC
>JBEBHV010000282.1:0-1905 GCA_040080715.1 Rickettsiales bacterium
GCATCGACTGGGAATGGCGCGCCGTAGAAAAGATCCGCGGCCACTATGATTGGAGCGCAACGGACAAGCTTGTCACGCTTGCCCATAAATATAACGTTCCGGTTATTGGCGAGGTTGAGTTATTATTCCGCACGCAGCCGGACGCGACCTATATTGGCATTACCGGAACTAATGGAAAATCCACGACTACTACTTTGATAGGGCATATTTTGCAGCAGTCGGGTGTTGCTTGCGAAGTAGGTGGAAATCTGGGAACTCCGGCACTTGCTCTTGCGCCACTTGGTAAAGGCGGGGTGTATGTTCTGGAAATGTCATCTTATCAACTGGATTTACTAAAGACTGCGCGCTTCAATGTGGCGGTGCTGCTTAACATCACTCCTGACCATATTGATCGGCATGGTGACATGGCGGGATATATCGCTGCCAAGAAACATATTTTTGAGCGGCAGGTGGCGGGGGATGTGGCGGTGGTTGATATAGGCATTAGGCAGGAGGCATTAGGCATTAGGGAAGCAAGGATAATAAAAATTTCGGCAGATAAGGAAATTGTAGAAGGTGTGTACGCAAAAGATGGTGTTCTACATGATAAATCTTCTATAATGCCTAATGCCCAATCCCTAATGCCTCTTACTTTTATTGCTTCGCTCACTGGAAAACACAACTGGCAGAATGCAGCGGCGGCTTATGCTGCTTGCCTAAGCGTTGGTGTTGCGCCAGAAAAAATTTATGCCGCTATGCAGAGTTTTGCCGGACTGCGCCACCGGATGCAGCTGGTTGCAACTATTAATGGCGTGCGTTTTGTAAATGACAGCAAAGCAACCAACGCTGATGCGACATCTAATGCGCTTGCTGCCTATGATAATATTTACTGGATTGCAGGTGGCAAAGCAAAAGAAGGCGGCATCACCAGCCTATCCGAATATTTCCCGAAAATAAACCACGCATTTTTGATTGGCGAAGCAGCAGAAGAATTTGCAAAAACACTGGAAGGGAAAGTGGCTTATACACGTTGCGGGACGTTGGAGGTTGCGGTGGAAATGGCTTTCCAGAAATCAGAAAACGGAAGCCAGAAATCAGAAGCGGGGGTGGTTTTGCTCTCGCCAGCCTGTGCTTCGTTTGATCAGTTTAAAAGTTTTGAGCATAGGGGAGATGTATTTTGTGAACTGGTGGAGAAAATAAATGGCTCTTGACCGTAGGAATACTGGAGTTATCGGCAGGTGGTGGTGGACGGTTGATAAGATTAATCTATCGGCTATCCTTCTGATTATTGCCGTCGGTTCGGTGCTGGTGGCGGCAGGAAGCCCGCCGGTTGCCAAAAGGCTTGACCTTCCAAGTTTTTATTTTGTGCATCGCCATCATATATTCCTCGCGCTGGGAACTGTTGTTATGTTGGTGGTTTCCATGTTTCCTCCGGTGCTGATCCGCCGTTTGGCGGTGCTTGGGCTTGCTGCCAGTGTTTTCCTGATGCTGCTCGTGCCGATTTTTGGCGATTCCACCAAGGGTGCAAGCCGCTGGATAAATCTGCTTGGGATTTCGGTGCAGCCATCGGAATTCATGAAGCCGTTTTTTGCGGTGGTGATAGCGTGGATCTGCTCGGAAAGCCAGAGGCGGGTTGATTTTCCCGGTTATAGGGTAGCTATCGGGCTATATGTTTTAATCGTGGTTTTATTGCTTATCCAACCGGATTTAGGAATGACCATAACTGTAAGCATTATGTGGGCGTTCCAGCTTTTCCTTGCCGGGCTGCCTATGCTCTGGGTGATGCTTATCGGGATTTTAGGGATAGCTGGGGCGGTTGGTGCGTATCATATGTTTCCGCATGTGGCGAAGAGGATTAACAGCTTCCTTGATCCGTCGGCTGGCGATAATTACCAGACGGCAAAATCGCTGGAGGCCTTCCGCAAT
>JBEBHV010000283.1:0-1901 GCA_040080715.1 Rickettsiales bacterium
ATATCCGCGCGAATAGGGCATCAATATTGATTCAATGTTAAGCTGGAAAGTGGCTGGCAGAGCAGCGTCAGGATTGGTAAATACAGTTGGAGTTTCGAAGCCGAAATCAAACTCATGAATATTACGGGTAGTTCCATCAGTTTTGGTAACAGTCGATATAGCGGTCTGGATATTCCCAGAAATATCCGCCAGTTTGTTGTAATAATTTAATGAGATTGAGGTGATGCCGTTGGCAGCCAGCGTGGTCATCTCACCAGCATCCACAACACCATTGGCGTTTTTATCATTCCAGAGTTTCAGGAGTGAGAATTGCGTGTCGGTTGCGTTAATAACGCCATCTTTATTCGAGTCATAGCTCTTAAGGTCAGCAAATCCCGGCGTGCTGGCATTGCCAAACATCTCGGTGATATTATCGATATTGTTGTTATTATTCTTGTCGATAACCAAAAACGCATCATCAGTGTTTGCGCGTGTCCAGCCAGTGTTTTCCTTTGTTCCGTTACCATCAAGATCAAACAGGGCTGTTGAGGTTTGGAAGGAATCTAACTTTATCCCATCGCCGTTCAAATCCACAATCAGCGGATCTGAAAAACTCGCCACCACTGCATCCAAAAACTTCCAATAAGCAGCGGAGATTGCGTCGGAGATGTCGTCTATTGTTAAGGATAAATCATGCCACCACTCCCGTGCCGCCTGCACAAAATCATTGATCATCTTCTGGGTGTAGAGTTCCAGTTCAATGCCTTTTTCCAGCAGCCATTTGCCTGCCTCACCACCATAATATGCACCACCTATTGCAGCAGCAAGAACAAATCCGGCAGCTATTATACCAGGGCTGGCAACTGTTGCCGCAATTATTGCTGTGGTAATTTGCACAGCAGCTATGCCACCACCAACACCACCAACAAACTCAGCAGCCCATTCCTCCATGATATGAACAGCCCCGGCTTTATCACCTTTATTATATGATTCAGTTGCTTTATATGCAGCAACAGTGATTGCAATAAGATCGCCGGCTGTACCCATTTTTTGCAAGGTAGAATTAGATAACACATCACCAACAGGACCGCTATGCAGGATGTCATTCATCAACGCGCCAAGTCGCCCATCTTTTCCAAGCATTGCTGCGCCTTCTAATGCGCCTGTTTCAGCAGCAGTCAAAGTTGCAACTTCGCCAACGCTGGAAAGTTTTACTTTATCCATTATAAGCTTAGTATCGCCCTCATACCATGCAGTTTTGAATTCCTCAATCGGAACACCGTTTATGCTGGTTACCTTGGGGTTATTAATTAATTTTATTATTTCCGTTTGCATCAAAACACTGTCTGCTTTCGCAAACGGGGCTATAATTTTTATATTGCCTGAAACTTCAGAAGCCATATTACCAGAAGCAACGTCCCATATGCCATTAGGCTGCCGTATTCCACCAACTACCTTGCCGTTCATGATTTCGTTAGCTGTTAATGTGTTGGTTGTATCGGTAAGTATGGCAGTATCTAACTTATTTTTGAAAATTGGATCATTAAGAAATATACCCATCTGTGTATCACCGATAAGCCCTATACTAGAGTCAACTGATTGTATTTTTCCTGCAATTTTCCAGGATTCTGTTCCATTTATAGAGCCGCTATAAAACAATCCTTGGCTGCCAACAGGAAGTCTGGCATCAACCTTCGCCACAATATCTTTTATCTGTTGAACAGTTGGATTGGCAATTGCTTGAATTTGCGCAATTGCTTGTGCTGCGGTAATGGTTTGCGGTGGGGTTAGTGCCATGGCAATTACTTTCTGATATTTAGCGAGCTATACCCCTCGCAGATGAAGAGTTGATATTTTAGGCGAGCTTTGGTGCGCCGATGATGCGGAAGTTATCGGTGAGGCGGTCGGTCCATTCTTGCGCT
>JBEBHV010000284.1:0-1900 GCA_040080715.1 Rickettsiales bacterium
ATAATGAATATCCGGATGTGGTGAGCATATTCACTGCATCATTATATTCTTTTTCACGGGCTGCACGCCATAGCGGGTCTTCATAATCGGATGATTTGGATTCATGGTTCTCCATGTCGGACAGATTTGTTGCCCGCACACTCGGACCGCCATAACGTAAAGTATATAGCCAGCGCAGGTGCATACCGCACCAGTGCTGCTGCTGAGTAATGATTCCTTTCTCAAGACATAGATCCAGTGCTTCTGCGGTGATTCCTTGCAATCTTTTCATTACGGTTTCCGGCGTTCCTGTATCAAGCATTGGTCTGTTGTTCTTTGGTCTACCGCGCCGCCGCGAGAAGCTTATTATATTTCTGTTTGATGGGTCGTGTTCAGCTTTTTCTTTTTTCATATGATTATATTTTTTTCTTTTGTTTAATGGTATGAAGGTAGATTATTTTTGTGTTTGTGACAGGTTCTTCAGAATCTTGAGCTTTGCTCCTCTGCTTTTCCCTGTATTTCTTGCGCTCATTATAGCGTTTGCCTTTTCCGGCTTCTGCCCGCCATGGCTCAGGAGAAGTGATTATTTTTTTTGCTTTATGACGCACATAATCAGGATTTAGCCCCGCACACAGGCAGACATCATTGAAATCTTTGCTGCCTCCGGTAAGCCAGCATATAGCTTCATGTTTCTGGTAAATTGATTCGGATTTTTTACAGCGACTGCGCGCATCCATAATTGCCTGAGTAATGACTGCGACCCATAAAGCCATCTCTCCCCTTGCGGAATTGCAAGCTTTCTCTAACCATATGAATGATTCCGTTGAGTGTTTTTTATGTGAAGAATTTTTATAATCAGAGGTGGGTGGGGTATGGCTATCTTTTGGCATTTTATAATCCTTAACTTTTGCTGTTAATTAAATGACAAGGTGTTATGTATTATTCATCACTTTTCTTATTTAAAAACGGATGGTTATTGTTACCTATATGGAGATTGTTCCGACCTTTTCTCTTAATTTTATTGCTTAATTTTTGGTTATGCTTTTAATTAGTTAGGAATGCATACATTACATAAAATAGGAAATATCTCAAGAAAAATAAGATATATCCTAAACTTTAAATAGCACAATGTACCTTCAACGATTGTTCCGGAAGTGGAAAAGAAGAATTGGAGAAATGGGGAAGTGAGGAATTGGGGAAGTAGGGAATTTTAGTATGGCAAGCTCTACACTATACACTCAGCACTATTAACTCAGCACTCAAATAATCACATTCTCATGATTATCTTTTATAATTTCTTCCATGGGATTTACGGTGAATTCTTTTACTGTCTGAAATGACAGGCTGCCTTTATAGCCGGTGAGTTCGCCGATATTGTTGTATATATTCAATATATCATTTTCAATTTCTTGAGAAAACTTGGTTAAGCTGCGGATTATAAGGTCAAATTGAACATTATTGCTGTGGTTGCGGACAAAGCCATCCATCTGCATTTCGCCAAGCTGTGATAAATCCATCTCCAGCACGAAGCGGGTATTTTCTTCACTAGTTACATTTCCGTTATTTTCCTTTTGTTTGCGATCGCGCTTAACAAACAAGCGGGTCTGTTGCAATTCTCCAGCAATTGCTATCGGGAAAAACAGCGATTGCCAGCTACGCGGCGGTACATCAACAAACTGGCGGGCGAGGGACATAAATTCGCCTTCGGCTTTTTTCAGCAGATTTTCATGACCATTGTCTTTCAGCCATTTGCTATTTCCGCGTCCCAGCCACTGCTGAAAATCGCCATTTTTTACCGCTGCCGCAAATTTAAAAAGCGGAGCAAATATATTATGCTGGCTGGTACTTTCATTCGGGTTTTGTCCGAATGGTGGCTGGGTGATTGTTGGAATATTATTATTTATAAAACTAAGGGCATCAT
>JBEBHV010000285.1:0-1898 GCA_040080715.1 Rickettsiales bacterium
TCAGGGGATAATAATGTGCCAGACATGCTGGACACTTACGCACAATTACGTTAAAAAACTCTCAACGCTTCACACGATAGGGGTATATTATGCTGAAAATATACCATTTATTAATAATTGAGTCAAAGCATTATGCCGCCCATCCTCCCTACGCTTAAAGAAGTCATTGATAAGCACGGATTATTTACCAGAAAATCGCTGGGGCAGCACTTCCTGCTGGATAGTGGAATTACTGACAAAATCGCTTTATATGCCGGTGACTTAAAGGATTATAACATTATTGAAATTGGCTCAGGTCCCGGCGGGCTTACCCGCTCATTGCTCGCCGCTGGTGCTAAGAGTCTGACGGTAATAGAAAAAGACGATCGTGGCATAGCGGTTATGGAAGAACTGGCGCATCTCTGGAATGATGGCAGGCTCAAAGTAATTCATGGCGATGCTCTTAAGGTAAATTTACTGGAATCAGTTCCTGCCCCACGCAAAATCGTCGCTAACCTGCCTTATAATGTAGGCACTATGCTTTTGTTACAGTGGCTGGATGATATTGCCAGATATGGAAAAGACACTTATGAATCCATGACTCTTATGTTTCAGGATGAGGTTGCCGGTCGCATTATTGCATCACCAGATACCAGCGAATATGGAAGGCTTTCGGTAATAAGCCAATTCCTATGTGAATGCCGTTATGATTTCCAACTTCCACCTGGCGCATTCTCTCCACCGCCCAAAGTTCATTCGGCGGTTATAACTTTAACCCCACACGAAAAACCGCTTTTCCCCGTTTCCAAAGATGCGTTGGAAAAAGTAGTAGCCGCCGCTTTCGGACAGCGGCGCAAGATGTTACGCTCTGCCCTTAAGCCACTTGGTGTTCCGGTTGAAACTTTGCTGGAAAAAGCAGGAATCGATGGAACATTGCGAGCGGAAGTTCTGGATGTTGCAACATTTTGTAAATTGACGCAGGTTTATGAGGAGATGCGGTAAATAAATTTGTGGCATAATTAAAAAATTGGGTGGCTTCCAAGATAAATGAGATTTAAACGAAAATCTTAGTCAATTTTTTTACCAACTGTAACATCACAAACCGTAGATGGGCTTGTATATGCGTTAATCAGTGGTAGACCGCCTTCTGAAAGAAGAGCATTATCGCACTCAACGCTACTGCCAGCTATAACGCCAAACCTACCGCTGCTTGGCTTGCCATCATCTATTTTCTCGTCAATGATTCTGGCTACGTCAGCAGGAATTCCTACGGGTTTAATAGAACCAGATGGACCATTTCCCCATCCATATCCATATGACAAACTGTAAGAGTTTACAGAATAGCCTATTCTGGTTGAACCGTTTGCCGCTCCTCCTATAATTATTATATTTCCCCTGCGTAAAAACTCAGGTGTTAAAATAGGACGAAGATTGCTGGCAAGACAAGACACATAAATTCCCGTACCATTGCCATATTTTGCAAAAGGAACATCTCTCCCTACTATTGCAGACCCCAGATTTAAAGTACCACTGGTATAATCGCCAAAACCGGCAAGAGAAAGTTGCTTAAAAAGCTGTGAAACCTCCCCGCCAACGGATGGCTCCAGACATTCACCAGCCCCGTGATAGGTAAACTGCTGATAAGCAGATTTTATGATGCGGTCATTGTTACCATTGCAAACAGTGCCGTTACAGCCAATATTATTGGCATCATAAGTTACCGTTCCAGAGCCGAAAAGATTAGTTGCATCAGCACAATCACCTGGTAGGCAATTATATTTTACCCGAAATGTATTAATTTGTGTTTATATGTCACCTATTTCGCCCATTCTATTTTGAAGTGCAACGGTTAAAAATTTCATGAGGTGTTTTCCACCCGAGAATTTTTCTTGGGGTATTATTGATTATATTTTGGATAT
>JBEBHV010000286.1:0-1888 GCA_040080715.1 Rickettsiales bacterium
CTTCACTACGTTCGCAATGACAAGAATTGGGGATTTTTACTCTCAAATGACTATATTGATTATTTGTAGGGTGGCACTGCCCAGCGGTGCTGCCTTAATTTTTTTCTTGCAGCATTTACTGGTTTGCTCTGTTATCCATCCGGATTATAAAATCCATTACATTTTCTGCTATTGTAGCACTGTCAAAATTATTATGTCCAACATCATGAAAAAATACCGCTTCTTTCTGGGTTTTTGCCGCTTCCAGTAAAGTTTTGCCATGCCGGATAGGAATGGTTGTGTCCAGCTCTCCGTGTAAAATAAGCAATGGAGATTTTATGTTCGCTATTTTGCTTAAGGAATCAAAATGGTCGAGCATCACCAGCTTGACCGGCATAAAGAAGTAAATCTCCGCTGCTCTGCCGGAAACAGAAGTGTAGGGAGCCTGAAGTATAACTGCTTTAACATTGTGTTCCTGTGCCATCTGCACGGCAACACCAGTTCCCAGAGATTCACCATATAATATTATATTATTCAATGAGATTTCATTTTCTTTAGTAAGAAATAAAATAGCAGCCTGCGCGTCAGTGTATAATCCCTTTTCATTAGGGCTTCCTTCGCTCTTTCCATATCCACGATAACTTATGGAAAGTACGCCAAATCCTCTTCCTGCAAATGCGGAATAAATGCCGGCGCGGTTACCCATATGCGAGGCATTGCCATGGAAATATAATATTGTCGGTTTACTATCCTTTGCTGGCTTATACCACGCTTGAATGGTTATATTATCTTCTGTTTTGATGAAAAATTCGCTGAACCCGGAAATCCCATAAATTTCCGGATCCCCTATTTTTTTATCTGGAAAATAGAGAAGTTTTCTCTGAAATATAGCCATGAATGCTATAATTCCGGAATATAACGTAATTACTGTCGCAGCCCAATAAAGCATATTCATACTCTTGCTATAATTGTATAGCTGATTAAGCAATTATATGCTGAATCAGCTATGAAAATCGCAAGCCGAAAGCGCGATTTTTCGCGCCGTAGGCAGCGTCAAAATGATGCAATCATTTTGTTAGTTAACTAGTATTGTAGCAGAAATTAGGGGTAACTTCATTATTATCCTGGAGATTTTTGAGGAATTTTTATGTTTATGGTTTGTTTCCGAGCTGCGTATCGAGCAAATTCACGGCTGGATCCTTTATCGGGCAGGCTAGCGGAGTAACAGTTTTTGGCAGTATCTTGCGCTGCTTTGCACATTCTATATCACATTCCTTTGCCTTTTTAGCGGCGGCTTCCGATACGCCTGCCGAACGTCTGGCATACTCACATTCTGTAGTCCTTTGCGCTGCTGAATTGTTTTTTGTCACTCGCGGTTGCGATGGTATCGCTGATTCATCAACCCCTGGCAATAAAACGCCAGCCACGGCTGGAGGAGGGGCGGCAGCAGCAGTAACAGTGGTGGCATTTGACACATTGTCGCTTTGCTGTGAACTTGTTATTCGTTCTATGCTCTCTTTTTCTTTGATTATCTGATTAGTTGATTCGCTATTGCTGCTACTTACGATTTCGGCTCTGTTTGCGGATAAAGTTGGCTGTCGCATATCGTCAGATGTAGTCTGGTCGGTATATACAGAAGAGCTTGCCGGCATGTTGTTTACGCTATTCGCCTCTTTGGTGTAAGTCGGATTTGGAGAGTTTTTTATCGGTTCAGAGGTGGTAGAAGTAGTCGCAGGAGGTTCATACCGCCCAGCTTCAGGAGACAACTCCTGTATTGGCATCTTACTATTATTATCCGCTTTATTATCTGTGGTCTGAGAAGAAGAGTTATTGTTGTTTATAACTTTCCTGTAACTCGTCGAATTTTCGGGTGGTGGTGGCGGTATCGGTTGCGCGCTCTGTTGTTCAC
>JBEBHV010000287.1:0-1880 GCA_040080715.1 Rickettsiales bacterium
GTTCTCGTCCTGATAGCAGCACTGGTGCTTAACCTGTTCTTAGCCGTCACCGCCCACGCCGCCAATTACTATGTCGCCACTAACGGCAGCGATTCCAATCCGGGCACCGAGGCGGCTCCATTTAAAACTGTTCAAAAGGGAGCTGACGTTGCAAAGGCAGGTGACACAGTTTTTGTTATGCCTGGAACTTATATCGGAGCGATTGAAAATAAGAATGATGGCAAAGCTTCTGCACGAATTCGTTTTGTTTCAAAGGAAAGATGGGCTGCAAAAGTTGCTGCGCCTAATAGCAAAATTCTTTGGAAGAGTTTTGGGGATTATGTTGATATAGAAGGATTTGAGGTTACAGGCCACACTGGTGGCACAAGCGTGACTTATATTGGCATTATTCCATACGGCACATATTCTCGTGTAATGTATAACCACGTTCATAATATTAGAACAACTGAATGCAATCGTGGAATAGGTATACATAGTTTAGGTTATGACACGAATTTTGGCACCGAAATCATTGGAAATTTGATTCATGATATGGGTGGTCCTACGGATGGTCGGGAATGCTCAGATCTGACGGGGAATATGGCGAAAACTCTTGATAGAGGGTATGGTATTTATCATGCTACTCAGTTTGGCAAGGTTCAGAACAACATTATTTACAACTGTGGTGCATACGGGATTCATCTCTGGCATAAGGCAGATAATTCAATCATATCTCATAACCTTATTTTTAACAGTAGAATGGGGATGACGATTGGGGTTGGTGATTCGCCTTTTACCGGAACAGGCGATGGGATAATTGTTTCAAATAACATTGTAATTAATAGTAAGACGTACGGTATAAGACCATTTGGGAAATTAGGTCCAAACAGCCGATTTATAAATAATATCCTATATAACAATGGTACAGATGAGATTAGGAACGACAAGGGAGCACCTCCACCCAGTATGGTATTTGATAATTTGATAGGTGTTGACCCTAAGCTGACTAACTTAGCTGGTGGTGATTATAGATTGTCTGCTGGAAGTCCAGCGATTGATGCTGGAGCAACCCTATGTAATTCAAGCGTACAGAGCTGTATGCCTACCGAGGATCATTGGCAGGGTTCAAGACCTTTTAACTCAAAATATGACATAGGTGCGCATGAGTTTGGTTCTACACCAAAATCTGCTCCTCCGCTAATACCTCCAACAGGCGGTGGTGGCATTATACCTCCGGCTGGTGGTGGGGGCATTGGCAGTTGCTATAAGTGATACAAACAGTATTTTATAAGGCTAACGGCAAGTTTGCCCTAGCGGGTTTTTGTGATGCGATTATCTCAGCATCTCGGTTACAGTTCGCAGCATGTCGTCAGCAGTGGTGACAGTTTTGGTGTTAGACTGATAGGCGCGCTGGGCGATGATAATGTCAGTGAGCTGTGAAGCCAGTTCAACGTTTGAATTTTCCAAAGAACCGGAAAGAATAACCCCGACACCGCTTTGCCCTGACGAGAAATAATTAATTATCCCGGCATCATCGGAATTGAGATAAGCGGTTCCTGAAATATTCTGCAGACCATCGGGATTATTAAATTTTGCCAGCGGTATGACATATATCGACTGGCTGACACCATTATTGTAATAAGCTTTCACAATGCCATCGTCACTGATTTCCACCTTCTGCAAAGTTCCGGCGGCATGTCCATCCTGATTAAGTGAATCAACTATATAATTAGCAGCAAGTTGACGCATACCATCGGTTCTACCAATCACAGTCGCGCCCGGCGTGCCAAAAATCTGACCAGCCGTTCCCCAATTGAAAGTAACCGTATTGTTAGTAGTTGGTGTTGTTGCATTGGCAGGAGTTGTTCCGGTACTCGTCCATGGAAAAGTTATTGGAGCTG
>JBEBHV010000288.1:0-1870 GCA_040080715.1 Rickettsiales bacterium
GTTTACAGGCATTGAAAAACTGCCATTTACCCGCGCTGCAACTTCGCAGAAATGTGTGCGCGCTGGTGGCAAGCATAATGACCTTGATAATGTCGGTTACACCGCCCGCCATCACACATTTTTTGAAATGCTCGGCAATTTTTCCTTCGGCGACTATTTTAAGGATGAAGCCATAAAATTAGCATGGGATATGCTCACAAAAGACTTTGGATTAAATAAAGACAAGCTCTACGTCACGATTTATCACACTGACGATGAAGCTTTTAATATCTGGAAAAAACTTACTGGTTTTGCTGATAGTAAGATTATACGCATCGCTACCAGTGACAATTTCTGGTCAGCGGGCGATACTGGTCCTTGTGGCCCATGCTCTGAGATTTTTTATGACCACGGCGCGCATATCGCAGGCGGGCTGCCGGGAACAGCCGATGCTGACGGTGACCGCTTCATCGAAATCTGGAATCTGGTGTTCATGCAATATGAGCAGTTGGAGGGCGGCGAACGAATTTCCCTGCCCAAACCATCCATTGATACTGGCATGGGGCTGGAGCGCGTAAGCGCGGTTATGCAGGGTGTGCATGATAATTATGATATTGATTTGTTTAAAAATATTATAGCAGCGTCCAAACACGAGTCACGAAACGCGGAACACGAAGTATCACACAGGGTTATCGCCGATCATCTGCGCTCAAGCTGTTTCCTTATTGCTGATGGTGTTTTGCCAAGCAATGAAGGGCGCGGTTACGTTCTGCGCCGTATCATGCGCCGTGCCATGCGCCACGCTCATCAGCTTGGTTGCAAAGATCCGCTGATGTATAAATTAGTGCCAGCACTTATTACCGAAATGGGAGGGCAATATCCTGAGCTTTCCCGCGCCGAAGCAACAATCACTGAAAACCTCCGCGCTGAGGAAGAACGCTTTAAGCAAACTCTCGAGCGTGGTTTGAAATTGCTGGATGAAGAGTTATCATCCTGTGGGCTGCAAAGCAGCAGCACAGGATCTCGCGCAACTGAAAAAGATCCTGCGCAGCCTAAAGGCTCGCAGGATGACGTAAAATTCTCTGGAGATATTGCTTTCAAACTATATGACACTTATGGATTCCCGCTCGATTTAACGCAGGATATTTTGCGTAATAAAGGGTTGGAAGTTGATACTGACGGCTTTGAAAAAGCTATGGATAACCAGCGTGAAATGGCGCGCACCGCCCATAAAGGCTCTGGTGATGTGGCAACTGGCAAAATCTGGTTTGAACTAAAAGAAAAATTAGGTGAAAATAAATTCCTTGGTTATGAACAGGAAAGTGCTGAAGCAAAAATTCTTGCCATTGTGAAGGATGGCGCAGAAGTAAGTTCGGCAAATGCTGGCGACAAGGTTTTTGTAGTGCTTGACCAAACCCCGTTTTATGGTGAATCTGGCGGGCAAGTTGGCGATATTGGAGTTTTTAAATCCTGTGGAACGCGAAGCGTTAGCACAGGATCTCGTGCAATTGAAACAGATCCTGCGCTCGCTTACGCGCCGCAGGATTTATGCACTATTTCAAATACCAGCAAGCCACTTGATGATTTCTTTGTCCATGAAGCGACCTTACAAAAAGCTATAAAAGTTGGTGATAAAGTTAGCGCGCAAATTAATGTCACTAATCGCAATTCTATCCGCGCCAACCATTCGGCAACCCACTTGTTGCATAAGGCACTGCGCGATGTTCTAGGTGAGCATGTCACCCAGAAAGGTTCGCTGGTTTCAGCCGATAGACTGCGTTTTGACATAAGCCACAACAAGCCTGTAACCCGCGAGGAAATTGCTGAAGTTGAACGTAGAGTCAATAACTTAATTTGGCAAAACACCCCTGTCTCCACCAAAGTTATGACT
>JBEBHV010000074.1:0-8603 GCA_040080715.1 Rickettsiales bacterium
AGACAGCCAATATGTTAAATACATCTTAACGGGGGACTTTATAGTCGCACGAGATCCTGTGCTGAATGCTCTGCATTCCCACAGGATGGTAGCTCTAATTCACCGAAAATATACTCAGTAGAGGCTCGTCTGCCACTTCCACTGTTATATCGGAATAGAAACCGTTGAAATTGGTACGCATGGTTGCTCCATAAGCACCAAGCTGACCAATCTCGATCCAGTCGCCTTCTTTAATATCAGCCGGCAAATGGAACGGACCTTTCATAATATCCATGCTATCGCAGGTAGGGCCGAAGAACCCAAATTCCATAAGCTCATCCGACATCTTCCCGGCAGGGCGGATAGCCTGCACCGGATAGGAAAAATTCGGGATTCCGGCATCAAACAGGCTGCCATAAGTACCATCGTTGATGTAGAGCATGTTGCCCTTACGCAGTTCAACACGCACCACCACCGCACCACCTTCGGCAACCAGAGCGCGACCCGGTTCGCAAACAACTTCACACTGCGAAAGCATCGGCTGCTTAGCAAGCGCAGCTTTTATTGTATCCATATAATTCATCAGCGGCGGCGGAGTCATGCCCGGATAAATCGAAGGGAAACCACCGCCAATATCCAGCACATCAAGACGCACATCAGTCTGGGTGATAAGATCCACCACTGTCTGCATGGCCGCTTCATAAGCATCCGGGTTCATGCACTGCGAACCGACATGGAAGCACAGACCAAGCTTACGGGAAGCCTTGCTGGTCGCCATAATCAGAGATGCTGCTTGTTCGAGTGGCACACCAAACTTTCCTGCCATACTGTAAGCAGCTTTATCGCTCGCCATGGACAGGCGAACATACAGGTTCAAATCGTCAGCGTAGTTGGTGACTTCCAGTATTTTCTGCAGTTCTTCATGTGAATCCAATGAAAAATCACGAACTCCATAATTAAAATAAGCAGCAAAAATCGCCTCACGGTTTTTCACCGGATGCATGAAATACATTTTTGCATTAGGCAGAGTATCCGCTACAACCTTAACTTCCGCGAGAGACGCAACGTCAAAACGGGTTATTCCAGCGCGCTCGATAATACGCAGCACCTGCGGATCGGGATTGGTTTTCACCGCAAACATAACCTCACCCGGGAAATTCTCCACAAACCACTTGCTCATTGCCGTAATCGCCGCCGGACGCAGGCAATGCACAGGCGCGGTCGGACGCATGCTGCTTACCATATCGGACACAGAGGCATAAGCACCTTTCATATTGGAAGGGAGTTGCTGCGTTTTGAGCTTTTTAAGGGGAATGACGTTGGAACGTCTAGCCAATTTTAAATTGGGGGTGCGAGCTGGAGGCTCACTGGTGGTTTTGTTCATCTAACTTAATACCATATATCTAAAGGTTAAAGTAGTTATGGCTCACCGAGCATAATCCCGACAAACCGCCTGCTAGTGCATTGTTTTTTAACAGAATTTATCACAAAAGACCTATTTGTTGTTAACGAAACGACTTCTATATATAGAAATCAAAAATATAATAAAGCAAAAACTGCAAATATATAAGAGTTTTTTTCAAGAATTTTATTAAATCTATGTAATCTGACAAAAACCCTAAATTATTGAATGACAAGCCCTGAAAAACAGGATACTCCTTTCTAGC
Organism: Rickettsiales bacterium; assembly: GCA_040080715.1. Lineage (GTDB taxonomy): Bacteria > Pseudomonadota > Alphaproteobacteria > Rickettsiales > SXRF01 > SXRF01. The sequence goes on from JBEBHV010000074.1 coordinate 1,647, forward strand.
AAAATCGAATTAACCATATAAAATAAGGTTTTGCCTAGATGACTGATACGAAAATATCCTCCTCCATCCCAGAATCCCTCACTTTTGATGACGTACTGCTTAAACCGCAAGCCTCTGACTTCACTCCTTCCGAGTCCGACACCAGCACGCAGCTTACAAAAAACATAAAGCTGGCTATTCCCCTGATTTCAGCGGCAATGGACACGGTTACCGAGTCGGCACTCGCCATAGCCATGGCACAGCAAGGCGGAATGGGCTGCATCCATAAAAATATGACCATGCTCGAACAAGCCGCCGAGGTTCAGACTGTCAAAAAATTTGAATCGGGGATGGTGATTGACCCGCTTACTATTGCGCCGGAATCGGTGCTGGAAGACGCACTTACCCTTATGAGCCAGAATCATATATCCGGTGTTCCGGTGGTTGAGAAAGGGAATGGCAAGCTGGTTGGCATACTCACCAACCGCGATGTACGCTTTGCTTCCAACCGTAAACAGCCGGTACATGAGCTGATGACCAAGGAAAATCTTATAACCGTGCAGAAGAACATCAGCCGTGATGATGCCAAACGCCTGCTGCACCAGCACCGTATTGAGAAATTGCTGGTGGTTGACGATGCTTACCGCTGCATCGGGCTGATTACCGTTAAAGACATTGAAAAAGCGCAGGCTTATCCAACTGCCAGCAAGGATGAGCGTGGGCGGTTGCGCGTAGCAGCCGCTACCGGCACTGGTGCTGACGGTCTGAAGCGTGCGGAAATGCTGATTGCGGCTGGGGTTGATGTAGTAGTGGTCGACACGGCGCACGGTCATTCCAAGGGTGTGCTGGATAGTATAAAGAAAATCAAAGAAATTCATAAGGACGTGCAGATTATTGGCGGTAATATCGCCACTGCCGAGGGCGCGGAAGCACTAATCAAAGCCGGAGCAGATGCGGTAAAAGTCGGTATTGGTCCCGGTTCAATTTGTACCACCAGAATTGTTGCCGGGGTTGGAGTTCCCCAGCTTTCCGCTATTATGGACGTGGCAAAAATTGCGCAGAAGCATGGTATTCCGATCATTGCCGACGGCGGCATAAAATATTCCGGAGATCTGGCAAAAGCCATAGCTGCCGGAGCAAACTGCGCGATGCTTGGTTCGCTATTTGCCGGAACCGAGGAAAGCCCGGGTGAAGTGGTTTTATATCAGGGTCGGTCTTACAAAACTTATCGCGGTATGGGCAGCGTTGGCGCGATGGCGCGCGGCTCGGCGGATAGATATTTCCAGCAGGAAATCGGCGATAAATTAAAGCTGGTTCCGGAAGGGGTAGAAGGACGTGTTCCTTTTAAAGGCGCGGTTTCCGGAGTGGTGCATCAATTGATCGGTGGACTTAAAGCAGCCATGGGCTACACCGGCAATAGAACCATTGCCGACATGCAGAAAAACTGTGAGTTTGTGCGGATTACCAATGCTGGGCTGCGCGAATCCCACGCCCATAATATTTCCATCACCCGCGAATCACCAAATTATCGGATGGAGAGTTAGGGTCTGGACTCATTAATTCTACCATAAAATTATTTATTGACGATTATTGATATTTATTGCCATTGATGATAGAATACGATGGTAGTGTATCACTAATGAAAGAGATAAAAACATGAGCAGCAGCCTAAATGTCCAGCTTACAAACGAGCTTCGCCGTTATATTGACATGCGGGCGAGTGATAATGACGTGTATTCCACACCCAGCGAATATATCCGTGATTTAGTACGGCGTGATATGGAGGATTGGGCTATTGTATCAGATGTAATGCAGGGCTTGAAGGAAGTGAAACTGGGTAAATTTGCATCTGAATCTATCATTGATATTTTGAATGAAAATTGAATCTTCCGTATCATCCTATATTCTCACCACAACGGCAAGAAAACATTTGCGTGAGGCAAAAATCTGGTCACGTACCAGATGGGGTAAAGAGCTTACCACACAGTATTTTCATGATCTAGAAAAAGCAGCACTCTACCTAGCCAGCCATCACCATCAATCTGCAAAAAGGCAAGAACTTTCCGGAGAAAATGGATTAAATGCCTACCCTGTGCGAGAACATTACATCATATATGTACCAGTAAGTAATCAGAAAATAGTTATTGTTGCATTTATCCGTCAAACTCGTGATATTCCTACACTACTCAGAAAATATGCTTATCTCTTCAAGAAAGAGCTGGGCGAAATCAGAAGAAATATAAATTAAGAAATTACCAGAATGAACCGCATATTTTTCTTTATCGCCATAGCTATTTTAATTGCCTTTCTTATCGCGCAGTTTCCATACGCTGTTGCAAAAACCGATGATAAGATGCAACTGGTTTATTCCACTTTGATATTATCTATAGTTGCTCTTGGCGCAAGAAGCCTGCCCCTTTCGCAAACTATAAAATATTCGCTGGTGTGGCTTGCGGTTATCCTGCTCATAGTGCTTGGCTATAGCTACAAAGATACCCTCTTGAACACGCGGATAATGGCTGAGTTGCTGCCTAACCGTGCGCGGATTAATGCGGAAGGAAATATTGTTATCCGCGCCAGCCAGAATAAACATTTTCATATTGAAGCGAAAGTAAATGGCGTGCCGGTTAATTTTATGATTGATACCGGAGCCAGCGATGTGGTGCTTAGCAAAAGCGATGCTGAGCGTGCCGGCATAAATACTGAAGAACTTGCTTATACCCGTACCTATTATACCGCCAATGGCGTTACCGGTGGCGCGATTATAAAACTGAAACGCCTGCAGATTGGGGGATTCATCCTCGATGATTTCCCAGTAAGCGTGAATAAGGGAGAAATGGATGGATCGCTCCTCGGCATGAGCGCGCTAAGAGAGCTTGGTGGCTTCAGGATTGATGGTGATGAGATGGTGATAGGGAAGGATTAAAACATCACCGATGCTCCTCTTTTTTTCATTATCTCAGGACAATCTCTACACATTGTCTTTACTAGTTCTGGATTGATAATTTCAAAAACCGGTTTACTTCCCAGACCACTAAATGAATTTGACCATACCACGCCAAAACCTGCCATCTCCGCAACTTTTTGATAAGAACCTCTAAAAGGCAGATCATCTTTTTTACAAACAAGCGCACCTTGACGATGACCATCCTCACCCACCAGACCTTTAGTGCCATCAAATTTTATGCCATCATTAGTAAGCAAAGTTAAAACATATCTAGCTTCTTCTCTTGATAAATTTTCCATGTTGACCTCCATAATTATAAATATAAGAATAAGTTAGCAGTTTACTGAAGGAAATAATATTAAGATTTTATGACAATTATGCAAATACATGGTATACGCGCCATCTATTTGTAATTTAAATGTATTTTTACAAGAAAAGTTCAAAGTACTAGTTGCTGATTGGTGTTTTCCAGTTATATTCTGCCAGCAACTAACAACTAGAAACTAACAACTAACTATGACCCCAGGCGCACGTATACAGGCTTCCATCGAGCTGCTCGACCAGATATTTACCGCATGGCAATCGGAAAAGCGTTTTCCAGCCGATAAAATGCTGGAGCAATATTTCAAAGGACACCGTTATATTGGCTCGAAAGATCGTGGCGCGGTGGCAGAACTTATTTATTGGGTGCTGCGCTACAAGGCAACTATCCAGTGGTGGCTGGAAAAATATTCGCAAGGAGCTGATGGCAGAGCTTTTATACTGGCGGCGTTGATACTGCGCCGTGATTATAACCCTCAGACCATAGAAAGCTTAAGTAAGGATAGCAAATATTCTCCGGACAAACTAAGTGACGTTGAACAAAAATTTATCCATACATTAGTGCGGATGGATTTAGTAAGCCCGGAAATGCCCGATCATATCCGCCTTAATTATCCGCAGTGGATGGATGAAAATCTGCGCGCGAGTTTTGGTGATAAACTTGCAGAAGCTATGGCCGCGATGAATGAACAAGCACCAACCGACCTGCGCGTAAATACGCTGAAAACCCACCGCGAAAAACTGCTGGGGCAATTGCAGGCGGAAGGTTTTGATTGCTCCCCTACCCCATTCTCTCCAATCGGCATACGCCTTGCCAAGCGTGCGCCAATTTTTACCTCCAAGTTTTTTAAGGAAGGGCATTTTGAAGTGCAGGATGAAGGCTCGCAAGCCGTGGCATTATTGGTTGATGCAAAACCAAATCACCGCGTGATCGATTTCTGCGCCGGTGCCGGTGGCAAGACTCTTGCCATAGCTGCAAGCATGGAAAATAAAGGACGGATACTGGCGTGGGACACATCAAAGAAACGCCTCGACCAGATAAATATCCGCTTGAGACGTGCCGGCATACATAATGTGCAGACACATGTTCTGGAATCAGAGCATGATGCTTTTATCAAACGTCATAAAGCAACTGCTGACCGTGTCCTGATTGACGTACCATGCAGCGGAAGCGGAACATGGCGACGCAATCCAGATCTCAAATGGAGATTCAACAAAAAGGATCTGGAAGAAGTTTGCAAAGTGCAGCAGGATATTCTGCAAAGCGCGACACGATTAGTAAAGCCAGGTGGCAGGCTGATTTATGCAACTTGTTCAGTGTTTAAGGAAGAGAATGAAAATCAGATTGAGATTTTCTTAAAATCCAGTAACCATTTTAAGGTTGTCTGTGAACAAAAAATATGGAATAAAAGTCATCCCGCTAACTGTGATAATAATACATCATATTTTCGGGTAGCTCCACACGAAGATGGAGTTGATGGTTTTTTTGCTGCGGTACTGGAACGTCTACCCGCATAAAAAAATTAAGAAATTAAATATAATCGGGAGTGACTATGCTAAATTACCAAATTCAGCAAGTAGGCTTGCTTTCTTATTATCCTGTTGCTGGAAAATATATCAAACAGCTTTTCCATCCACGCAGGATTATTATTGCTTCACAGAAGAAAGTGGTGAAATTCACCATCAATATTCCTGCCCAGATTTTTCTATTATTGCTTATTGCCAGTTTCATATTGTGGTCATCATATACGGTTGGGCGTTTAGTCTCTACCAATATCGCGCTGGAAGAAAAAGCCCGCGACCTGCATTTAACTAGTCAGTTAGTTACCCAACAAAAACTTGGAGAGATACTTGTTTCCAGCCTACCGGTTTTTCCCTCCGCAAAGGATAATAAAATTACGCTACCTAATCCCGATCCAAGAAAAGTTGTAATGCTGGAGAAGAAGATTTCTGAGCTGAAAGATTTTAACGAGGAAGTTGCCAAACGCATAAGTACAAAAACAGACGGTCATATTGACAATCTGGAGAATATCGTCCGGCAAACCGGATTAAATCCAACATCGATCAAACAAGAATTAAACAAGAATAAAAAACATAGAGATGCGGAAGGTGGGCCTTACATCCCAAGCTCACTAATAGAAGTTTCTAATAATACACAGAAAATGTTTGACCTGCTTGATGAATTACAAGATCTGCGACAGATTGTTGCCAGCCTCCCATTGTCGCTGCCAATAAAAAATGCACAGGCACATAGCGGTTTCGGGCATCGTTATGACCCATTTAACGGCAATGCAGCGTTCCATTCCGGTCTTGATCTTGCCGCTCCCAGTAATTCCGAGATTTACAGCACATCTGACGGAGTTGTGGAAGCAGCTGAGCGTGATCCTGCATATGGCAATATGATCGATATCAATCATGGTTTCGGTATAGTAACCAGATATGGGCATTTGAAGAGAATAAATGTTAAAAAAGGTGATAAAGTCAAACGTGGTGATATTATCGGTGTGCAAGGCAGCACCGGACGTAGCACCGGCGAGCATCTGCATTATGAGGTGCGCTATAATGGTCAGGCCATTAATCCGCAAAAATTTTTGCAGGCCGGAAAACTGCTGGAAGTTAGCAATAGCTTCATACTGGAAGATTAATCCTTACTCCGTGTACGACACACGCGATTAGGATTTCTTACGACCACGCTTCTTTTTGGGACATAAATAGCTGGAGACGATGTAATATTTAAGAGCGCGGATTGACTCCTCCGATGCGCCGGAAGTAAAATAGCGCAGCACGATATAACGCTCGGAATCAAGTATTTCCTGGAAGAATCTGCGCTCCCTGCGCGATGACAGCAGCTTGCCTGTCGCCATATTCTCTTCAAGAAGATAGTGCTTCATTTTACGCAATAAAGACAGGTCATAAAAAGGGGTGTCTAAAGCAAGCAGATCGTCATTATCATTTGACGCTACTGGAAGGAACACAAAATTGTGACACCGCCCTATATGTTGCATGCGAACAGTATAAATCAACTATATATAGAGTCAAGATTTTTAAAGATTGTTATCTTTTAAATATTCAGCGAGGAATTCTTCGGCAGATTCGTCCGGTTCTTTGCCAAATCCGGTATATACAACTTCACCATAATCAGAGACATCTTTGCATGCTGTTCTCGTCATAAAATCGCTTTTCATTTTATGATATTGTTTTTCGTTACAACGTATATAGGCGTAAAAATCTTCACCATCGCGCGATACGGCACGATACAGCACTACGCTACTTTGGGCTTTCTGACGAATAACTGAAGCAAATTTGCCCATAACTCACCTATGAAAAATCATGAGGTTTGCTATAATCATCTAGTTTTCTGAGCTGTTGTATTCTGTTTTGCAAAAGCCTCTTTCATTCTCCATTCCTGATCCGGAGAATAATTTAATCCCTTACTTTCTGTCTTCTGGCGAATTTCCTGTATTTTATTAACTATGTTTGCGCGACCTTCATCGCTTAAAGAATCATAAGTCGGCGTTTGGCTAGCTGATGTTTTTTTAGTTGTTGTTTCATTTTCTGACATAAATCCTCCATCTCTTATCTATGATATTTTGTTTATTTAATTACATTTGCCTATAAATACTGCTAAACAATCTAACAAATTTTCCAGCTTTATCACATTAAGCTTTTGTTACAATTTTATTATCATTGAAAATCAATATATTAATAAG
>JBEBHV010000289.1:0-1857 GCA_040080715.1 Rickettsiales bacterium
GCATAATTAATAATATTTTTTATGGAAGAAATCATATTCATCGGGCTGCCGGGAACAACTCATCATTATGGCGGGTTGTCATCTGATAATGTTGCTTCTGAGCGAAACCGTGGCAGTGAATCTAATCCAAAGCAGGCGGCTTTGCAAGCTATTGCGCTGGCGCGTTACCTGCGTTCACTGGGAATTATGACTGGTATTTTGCCACCGCAACTCAGGCCATATCTACCCATTTTGCAGGAAAACGGGTTTACAGTTGAAAATGCGCCAATTGGCAATCTGGAACAAGCTTCATCATCTTCATTTATGTGGGCAGCTAATGCAGCAACTATAACTCCAACTATAGATAGCACCGATGGTAAATTGCATCTTACCGTTGCCAATCTATACACTAATCCTCATAGGCGCATAGAGGCGCAGGCGACTTACTCAGTTTTGTCACAGATATTTCGCCATGTGCCGGATGCCATTGTTTATCCTCCACTTTCATCTACCGAAGGTTTTCTGGATGAGGGAGCGGCAAACCATATGCGCCTTTGTCCTACTCATAATGCAACAGGACTTAACGTATTTGTCTATGGTAAGAGGCAGAATCTGGAAGCATCACAGGCTATTGCCAGAAATCACAATATACCACCTGAACAAGCATTATTTCTTCAACAAAATCCCGATGTGATAAAAAAGGGTGTTTTTCATAATGATGTGATTGCGGTGAGTAACGAAAATCTTCTGCTTGTACATGAGTCAGCTTATGAAAATGGAATGGTTGATATAGCGCAAATTGAAAGCGCGTATAAAGCACTGCATCCGCAAGGTAATTTGCAGCTCATTATTATAAGGGAAAATGAATTAAGCGTGGAAGAGGCGGTGCATAGTTATTTCTTCAACAGCCAGATTGTGAGCAAACCTGATGGAAAGATGGTGGTGATCGCGCCTCTTGAGCTTAAAAATCTTTATGCTGGAAAAGCTGCAGAACTAATGGAAAAAATATGTAGTTCTGCGAATAATTCAATTGATGAAGTGCAATATCTCGATTTGCGCCAGAGTATGAAAAATGGTGGAGGACCAGCTTGCCTGCGTCTGCGTGTCCTGCTTACCGAAGCACAGGCAGAAGCTTTGCAGGCAAATACCGGAATACTTGTTAGTGAAAAGAATCTTTCCAGAATGGAAGAACTCATAGAGCGTTATTATAGCGAAAGCCTGACCCCAGAAGGTCTGCGCAACCCTGAATTATATAAAAATTGTCAGGATTTTCTTGTCGAGCTTTCGCATATTTTTAAGATATATCTATGATATACAATATATTGCTAAATAGCGGTATGTCTTGCGATAATCATAATGTCATTAAATTGTAACTTTAATTGCCCAGATATTATAGTTAGAGTAATACGCTCAATATGTTATTTGAAAGCGTAAGAATGTACAAACGGTTGCTACCTATCTGGATTTTCATTATTTTTGCTATTTTCCCGGCATTTTATCCGGAATTGAGTCTTGCCGGGGATAATACTGCGGTTGGCGATATGCTTTGTAATGTAAGTGATTGGGCATTGGGCAATACCGGCAGAGGGATAGCAACATTATCCATAATTGTGCTCGGCATTCTGGCATTGCTTAATAAAATGTCATGGAATTTTACCATTTTACATATAGTCGGCATTGCCCTGCTGGAAGGTGCTGCTACTGTTGTAAATTCTCTCGATGCCAGCGCAACGGGTTGTTTGTAAATATTGATTGCAATCAATATATTGAACGTATCACACAGAGCCATTCAATAATCAAGTAAGCAATTGTATTGCTTTATTTATGTCGTAGGTAGCGATTTCTCTGGCTATTTTTGGTGAGTGATGGAGTTTGGTT
>JBEBHV010000075.1:0-8587 GCA_040080715.1 Rickettsiales bacterium
TAATGTCAAGCGCATGGCAGCTTCCGAGGGTTTGCCTTACCAGACTTTTATCAGTTCAATAATACATAAACTAACAACTGGGCAATTGGTGGTTAAATAGTATGAAAAAAAAGCTAGGAAAACGTAACTTCGCCAAGATGTTTGCTTGAGAAAGATGATAAGATGACTAGATGATAGGATGATCAGAATTGTCATTGCGAGTGAAACGAAGCAATCCAGTTCTTAAACTGCTGGATTGCCGCTGAGCTAAAGCTCCTCGCAATGACGAACTATTTGAATAGGGAGATAATATGAAAAAAAAACCTGTAACAAAAAAAACTAAAAATTTATTGGCTAAGGGAAGGGAATATTATTCGCTGGCATATAAACCGCGTGACATGATTGAGCCAAGGGAAATGGCGCGAAAGTGTGGGATGCTGACGGCAATGAATATATTGATTTTGGCGCGGGGATTTCGGTTACCAGCCTTGGGCATAATAATAAAAAACTGATTGCAGCGATGACCGCACAGGCAAAAAATATTTGCCATACCAGCAATGTGTTTTTTACTGAACCTGCGGTGTTACTGGCAGAAGAATTGGTGAAAGCGTCAAAATTTGCCAAGCGGGTTTTTCTTACAAATTCAGGCGGTGAAGCCAATGAAGCGGCGATTAAACTGGCGCGCAAATATGCAGCCGATAAAGGTCGTCCGCCAGAAAAACGTGAGATTATAACTTTTGTCGGTTCGTTTCATGGACGCACGATTGCAACAATTACCGCAACTGCCCAACCAAAATATCAGGCGGGGTTTGAGCCTCTGCCTGCTGGTTTTACTTATGTTCCGTATAATGATTTTGCAGCTATCGAAAAAGCAATCTCTGATAAAACCTGCGCGGTGATGCTGGAAGTGGTGCAGGGTGAGGGGGGAGTTACGGCGGTTGCCAAAGGATTTTTGAAACATGTGCAGGATTTATGTCATAAGCATGACGCGCTGTTGATGCTTGATGAAGTGCAGGACGGGATGATGCGGACGGGAAAACTATTCTCGCATTTTGCGGAAGATGGTGTGAAGCCAGATGTGGTTACGCTGGCGAAGGCTCTGGGCGGTGGTCTACCGATTGGGGCGATGCTCTATGGTGACAAAGTGGAAAATACTTTCCAGTTTGGCAGCCATGGTTCGACTTTCGGCGGAAATCCGGTGGCTTGTGCGGTGGCGCGGGTGGTGCTTAAAACATTGCAGTCAAAAGATCTGGCGAAAAATGTTGCTGCGCGGGGTAAACAATTGGTTTCGGCACTTAAAAAACTTGACAAAAAACATTCGCTTTTTTCTGAAATTCGCGGGCGCGGGCTGATGATTGGCGCGGAACTGAAACCGCAGTTTCACGGTAAATCTGGAGATATTGCCGATCTCGCCCGCAAGCATGGGGTTATCGTGCTGCAAGCGGGTCCAAATGTTTTGCGCTTCCTGCCTCCACTTATCATCAAGGAAACTGAGATGACTACGGGGCTTGCGCGTCTGGAAGCCGCGCTTAAGGAGTTTGTTGGGAAGTAATTTTTTCTTCCAATAGGTGCGTATTTGGTGTAAAATAGCACCATATAAGCATCAAATAAGCACCAAAAATGGAGGGATTTATGATACGGCAGAGCATTTCTTTTACTACCCCAAATGATAAATGGTTGAATTCACTAGTGGAAAGTGAAGAATATTCCAGCAAGAGTGAAGTGGTTAATGACCTAATCCGCAGGGCACGCGAGCGGCAGGAACAGATTGAAAAAATCCGCGCGAAGCTGATAGAGGGTGAGAGGAGTGGTTTTACCACTATGACTATGGACGAAATTAGAGAAAAAGCCAGAGAAGAATTAAGGCGCAGTGGTGAACTATAAACTTAGTGAGCAAGCAGAAGCCGATTTAATACGAATTTACCAACATGGTGTTCGCAATTATGGTGAAGCTAAAGCTGATCAATATTATGATGCGTTTTTTGAACGATTTGAAGAAATAGCAAAAAATCCTTATTTGTATCAATCCGCTGATTATATCCATGAGGGTTATCGTCGCTGTGTTTGTGGTGTTGACAGTATTTTTTATCGTATTGTTGATGATAAAGTAGAAATTATCAGTATATTGGGACGGCAGGATACTGGAGAAATTTTCTGATTAAGGTAGTTATTGTATGATGCTTGTGCGCCCTGTTACCATGTCTGACCATGCCGAAATCCTCGCGCTTGCGCATGAGGCGGGCATCGGCATGACCTCGCTGCCGGAAGATGCGGGGGTGCTAAAAACCAAGATTGAAAACGCAGTTGCCAGCTTTGCCGGAAGCGCGCATATGAAAGGTGATGAACGGTTTTTATTCGTGCTGGAAGATGTCAGCAGTAAAAAACTGGTGGGAACGGCGGGGGTGGTGGCGCATGTAGGAATAAAACATCCGTTTTACTCCTATAAGCTTTCAACGATTGTGCAATCTTCGGATGTGGTTGGGGTTTATTCATTGCAGAAAGTTCTGCATATGGTAAATGACTATACGGGGGCGAGTGAAATTGGTTCGCTGTTTTTGCTGCCTGATTATCGCCGTGATGGAATCGGCAAATTTCTGTCGCGTTGTCGCTATTTGTTTATGGCGCAGTTTCCCGAACTGTTTTCGGATACGGTGATTTCTGAAATTCGTGGAGTGCAGGACGAAAATGGAGACTCGCCATTTTACCGCAACCTTGCCGAACATTTTTTCCAGATGGATTTTAAAAAAGCTGATTTTATTACTGCCACTAAAGGTGGGCAGTTTATCAGTGATTTGATGCCTAGATACCCGATCTATGTGGATCTGCTGGATAAAAAGGCGCAGGAGGTTATTGGCGTGCCACTTTCCGCATCGAAAGCAGCCTTAAAGCTTCTGGAGACGGAAGGTTTCCGTTATCAGGGCTATATTGACGTGTTTGATGCTGGCCCGACCATGCAGGCTGAGCGCGCACAGATTCGTACAGTGAGGAAAAGCAAAAAGGCGAAGATTGCTGAAATAAAAGAACTGTCTGGGGAAGTTAAGTTTATGCTGTCAACCGTCAGGCTTTCTGATTTCCGCATGGGGCTGGGCTTGCTTGAAGAAGGCAAGAATGGTATTTCTGTTGCGGCGGATATTGCGGAAACTATGGGGCTTAAAGTTGGAGATGAAGTGCGGTTTATAGAGGCTTGAAGTTAGGCATTAGGCGTTAGGCATTGGGGATTAGGGAAATGACAAAACCAACGAAAATTTATGCAATTAATTTCGCTCTGTTTGCGCTGCATGTTGGTCTTGCGATAGGCGTGGCGTTTGTGATGCCGCTTATGTTCGCCGAGCAGCCGGAATATTTATGGCTGATTCTGTTTGTCGCGCTGCTCAGCAATCAATTCTGGGCGTTGATTCATGAGGCAATACACGCAATTTTTCATCCTGAACGTTTCGTAAATAATCTGGCGGGAAGGATAATGGGAATTTGTTTCGGTTCGGCGTTTGGTTTGCTGAAACCTGCGCATCTTGTGCATCACCGGCTGAACCGTACGCAGTATGAACAGCCGGAAGTTTCGCGCTCCAGCTCGCAGCGCAAAGATAATATAATTTATTATTATTATCTGCTTATCGGGCTGTATATTAACGAGGTGGTCGCGCCATTTATGAGCTTTCTGCCACGCAGGACTATAGGCAAGGCACTGGATACAATATTTATCAAAAAATCATATAACTATGAAGTGGCGATGCAGATTATAAATAAAGGGCTGGATCAGGTGCGTGTGGATACGGTTATTATTCTGCTGGTGTGGGGAACGAGCTTTTATCTTTATGGCAGTCACTGGTATATTCTCGCGCTATTTTTCCTCCTTCGTGGCTTTATGATTTCCTTCCTTGATTATGTTTATCATTACCGCACGCCGGTTAATGACGTTAAGCATGGCTATAACCTTGAACTTCCAAAATTTATGGAAAAATACCTGCTGAATTTCAACCTGCACGGAATACATCACCTATATCCGCAGGAAAGCTGGGAAAAACTGCCAGATTTGTTTAGGAAAAATGGTGGGAAATATGATAAGAAATATTTTCCCCAAGCAGCGCATCAATTGCAGGGAACAGTAAGGCTTAGGGCTTAAGGCTTAGGGCTTAAGGCTTAGGGGGGTGGTGAATAAATAAGAAATTTAATTGAGGTTTTATGATAGAGAATATTTTTCCTGCAATGCAAAGCATGGAAACCAGGTTTATCTGGGCGGGGATTATCTGGGCAGTGGTTATGGGGCTGGCGGCTGGCAACTATGCCTGCTCGCTGATTCACCGTTTGCCGCGTGGACGGTTGCTTCTGGATAAAGCACCATATTGCGGGAGTTGTGGCACGCTACTTCAGGTGCGCGATTTATTTCCGGTTTTTTCGGCTATGTTATTGCGCCATCGCTGTCGTTATTGCGGAACATCATTTCCTATTTCGCATACTGTTACCGAGATTCTGCTGGCTTCCATTTTTGTGCTGGCATTCCTGCGCTATGGCTTTGGCGATATGTTCATTCTGGTGTGTTTCCTTGCGTCATTCCTCATTATTTTGGCTGCAATTGAGGTGAATGAAAAGCTGATTATGGGCAAGGTGATGATTATGGTTATCGTGACCGGTATGCTTACGCGCATGGATATTGATGAAGGTTTGTTTGGATTTGTGCTGGGTGGGTTATTTGGGGCTATAATCGGTGCGGTTATATGGCGTAAATCCATCACTAAAGAAGGGCATATCTACCGCTTGCCGAAACAGGCGGAGCTGATGGCGATGGCGGGAATATGCGTAGGTTCAGCGGCATTTCCCAAATTCCTTCTGCTGCTTGTGGGTGCTTATATTGTTACATGGGTAATTGCCAAAGTAGCACAGAAGAATTTTGCTATTACTATTCCTTTTGGCATTGCGATAATGGTTCAGTTTTTTGTGGTTTAATAAGATCCCTCGGCTACGCTCGGGATGACATATATAAGCGAGCCGATCCCTCGATAAATCCGCGCACGGCATTATCAAATTCGGGCAGTTCCAGAAGGAAGGAATCATGGCCTTTGTCGCTTTCAATTTCGGTGAAGCTGACATCGGCGCGCACGGCATTTAAGGCGCGCACCAGATTGCGGCTTTCAACCGAGGAATAGAGCCAGTCGCTGCTGAAAGATACCACGCAGAAGCGGATGTGAGTGCCGGCAAAAACATCGGTGAGTTTACGGGTGCCACCACGGGTCAGGTCAAAATAGCTGGCAGCGCGGGTGAGGTAAAGGTAGGAATTAGCATCGAAACGCTCAACGAAGCTTGCGCCCTGATGACGTAGATAGCTTTCCACCCGGAAATCAGCACCGAAACCGTAAGTATAAGCTTCACCATTTTGCAGGTTGCGCCCGAACTTTTCCTGTAGCATGCTTTCGGAAAGATAGGTTACATGCGCTGCCATGCGCGCCACTGCCAGACCCTTTGCCGGATATTTTTTATGCGAGATATAATCACCATCGCACCAGTCGGGATCAGCCATTATCGCCTGCCTGCCGATTTCGTGGAAAGCGATATTCTGCGCTGACTGGCGGGTGGAGGTGGCAATTGGCACAGCCGCAAAAATACGCTCGGGAAAACGCCGCGCCCATTCCAGAACTTGCATCCCGCCCATCGAACCGCCAATGACGCAGAAAATTTTATCGATTCCCATCTGGTCAAGAAGCAGTGCTTGCGCTTTCACCATGTCGTCAATTGTAATAAATGGAAAAGAAAGCCCGTAAGTTTTGCCGGTTGCCGGGTTTACACGTTTTGGCCCGAAAGAACCCATGCAACCGCCGATTATGTTGGAGCAGATAACGAAGAATTTATCGGTGTCTATCGGTTTTCCCGCACCTACCATCCTGTCCCACCAGCCTTCCTTGCCGGTTACCGGATGCGTGCCGCAAAGATACTGGTCGCCGGTCAGGGCGTGGCAGACGAGTATCACGTTGCTTTTGTCGGGGTTTAATTTGCCATAGGTCTGATATGCCATCGGTATGTTGGAAACTTCGACCCCACATGCGAGCTTAAGCGGGGTTTCGCGGGCGATATAGGCTATCTCACCTACTTCTACTTCACGGTAATTCGCGCCAAAAATTGATTTTTCTGTAGGGTTCATACTGAGAAATTACCGTGCATTTTATGCATAAAATTTTACATATAGTTTATTTAAATAAATAACTAATTTAGTTATATTTCCAGCATTTAATAACACTATATTAATACTGTAACTGTATAATTTGTCTATCACATATATTTATTGGGTCGGCAAGTATCTGTTGGTATCTGTTACTGCTTGAGCATTTATAGCAATGGGGTATTTATGAAAAGGATAATCCGGTTCTCAGAATTTTATAAAGCACAGGACGGCGGAATTATGCTTGCCTGGACGGTTATTCTGCCTGTGGTCATAGGGATGGTTGGTCTGGGTGTGGAAACAGGTTCGTGGTATTTAAGCAAACGTAATTTACAAACGGCGGCGGATACGGCAGCACTTGCTGGTGCGCGCGAAACAACAACAACAAAACGTACATCAGCAGCCCAGTATGCTGTTACGCAGAATGGTTTTCCAAGCGGTGTAACTGTTACAATTAATAATCCGCCACTAGCAGGGGGCTACACCACCAATAATAATGCCGTCGAAGTTATTATATCAAAAACACAGTCTCTTACTTTTTCAAGTTTGTTTTTAGGCAGCAATACTGTTGTAAGTGCCAGGGCTGTAGCCGTTAAACAAACTGCAGGTAGTGGTGGTGGTTGTGTAATGGCTTTGGCGGGAAATGGTACCGGTATAGATATAACTGGTAGTTCAACTATGAATATGCCTACCTGCACGCTTATATCAAACTCTAACATAAGTGCCTCTGTAGACATAACCGGTAACTCCAATACCAATGTATATAGTTTACACACTGTGGGGAATTATCAGGTTGGTGGTTCGGCAGTGTTCAACGCAGCAGTGTCTCCAACGATTAATGGTGATGAGACACCAGATCCTTATGCTAACCTCACCGTTCCAACCTTTAGTGGCTGCAATAATAATAATTTCAGCACTCACTCTACAGTCACCATCAATCCCGGTGTTTATTGTAATGGGTTTAAATTAACCTCACACGCCAATGTTACATTAAATCCAGGAACATATATAATCGATCGCGGTGATTTTAGTATTGGCGCGCAAGCAACACTTACGGGTGCTGGAGTTACTTTTGTCCTCACTAGCTCCAGTAATTCCGGTTATCCAGATATAACCATAAATGGTGGAGCGACGGTATCTATTAATGCTCCGACCAGTGGTGAATATTCAGGAATTGCCTTTTATCAGGATCGCAATGCTACTATCAATAATCTTAATAAATTCAACGGCGGTTCGACTATGAATATAAATGGAGCTATTTATCTGCCAAGCGGTGAGGTTACTTTTAATGGTGGCAGTACCATCAATGCAGCTTGCACACAGATAGTAAGTAATATGGTTAATTTTTCTGGGAATAATAATATAAAAGCTGATTGTTCTGGCAGCGGAATGTCGCAGATCACACCGGGGTTTGCTGGGGCAGTTAAGTTGCAGGAATAGGCGATGAAAAAATTGGGAATTATTTTTAATAGATTTCTAAGAAATCAAAAAGGCGCGGCGGCTGTTGAATTCGCGCTTGTGGCGGTAAGCTTTGTTTTTTTAATACCTGTAGCCGTAGATATAGCAACTGTAATAAACAAATCTGTTATACTCAGTAGCAGCGTCCGGGCAGGGGTGCAATATGCAATTTCCTATCCGGATGATAATACGGGGATAACAAATGTGGTAAGAACCGCCAGTGGCTTTCCTGCTGCTGATGTTTCCGTATCTATAACGCAATTCTGCCAATGTGCTGGCGCAAGCAGTAGTTGCGGTTCTATATGTAGTAGTGGTGCTGTGGCAAATACTTATAATACCATAACTGCCAGTTATGCTGTGCCGATAATTTTACCATATGATAATTATCCAACCAATTCTTACACTATTTCAAAATCAGCCACAGTTCAGGTTAAATGATTATGCGTATGCCAGGATTTGTTAAAAGAATAAGGATAGATGAAAAAGGCGCGGCGGCTTTGGAAATGGCGTTGGTGTTTCCTGTATTCATACTCTTTATATTTGGAATTATAGAATTAAGTCGCGCTTATTGGGTGCTGCATACCATGGAGCTGGCAATTGAAGAAGCGGCACGTTACGCTATTGTTAATACATCGGCATATGATTCGGAAATTGTCACAAAAGCAAAAGATAATCTGTATGGTTTTGACAGCTCACAATTTACTGTTACCTCTGTATCGCAAAATATTAATGGCGTTACTTATAAATTGATTACAGCAAGTTATCCATTTAATTCTGTTGTTCCTAATCTTCTGCCGTTTGGTTCAATCCCACTAACCAGAAGCGTTTCCGCGCCTCTTTTATAAGTAGGTAATCAGGCTTAGGCGGTTATGCCACCATCACTCTACCCCCCACCCTGACCCTCCCCCGCAAGGGGGGAGGGAATTAGGAAGAATCCGCAAGGGGGGAGAGGATTAAGAGTAATCCGCAAGTTGGGTAAATGGGGATGACATTGTCTTTACA
>JBEBHV010000076.1:0-8577 GCA_040080715.1 Rickettsiales bacterium
GAGGAGCCCCCATTACTTTTTAAGGGGAGCCGACGCGGCAATCCAGTCTTACCACCTAGCCAGACCTGGATTGCTTCGCTACGCTCGCAATGACAAATCATTACAATTCAATATATTAACCACATATTTCAACTGTAACAAAAACTTCATGTTCATTTATAAGTTTTTGTGCTAAATTTGTTAACTATATTAAAACCAACTAATAATGAGAGAATGTTATGGCTGATCAGTTAACCCAAGAACAAATAGCTAATTACGAAAGACTTCTTGATAAAGAAAAAAAGCAAAGAGAAATAAATGGTGATAAAAACACAGCATGTTTTGTCACTGGTGGAATTGCAGGTCTGATTGGTGCATCCTCAGCTGTCCCTATTTCTGCTGGTGTTGGTGCCCCTTTAGGATTTGCTCTTGGCTTTGCTGGTGGATGTGCGCTCGGTGATGGGGCAGTAGATGTATATCACAGAGTAACCGGAACTTTAAATGACCATGCAATGAGGACGTTTGGCAATAAAGAAGGCCAAGGTCGCTAACCTACCTATAATTTCCCTGCAAAAACTACCAACCCCCGCTTGCTAATTCCCGAAAATATTTTATAAATTGTCATACCGCTGAAGGGCGGTATCCATGCCAATTTTTATCGAGCCACAAAATGACCAAAACCTACGGAAAATCCCGCCTCCCCAGCCGCCACGTAACCGAAGGGCCGCAACGCGCGCCGCACCGTTCCTATCTCTATGCCATGGGCATAACCGAAGCTGGCATCAACGCCCCGCTGGTCGGAGTAGCAACCACCTGGAACGAAGCTGCCCCTTGCAACATCACCCTCGCCCGTCAGGCGCAGGTGGTAAAAAAAGGTGTGGCAGCAGCAGGCGGAACCCCGCGCGAGTTCACCACCATCACCGTAACTGATGGCATCGCGATGGGGCATCAGGGCATGAAATCATCGCTGGTCTCGCGCGAAGTGATAGCCGATTCGGTCGAGCTTACCATGCGCGGACATTCCTATGACGCGCTGGTTGGACTCGCCGGTTGCGACAAATCCCTGCCCGGGCTGATGATGGCTATGGTGCGCCTCAACGTGCCGAGCGTGTTTATCTATGGTGGTTCAATCCTCCCCGGAAAATTCAAAGGCAAACAGGTTACTGTGGTTGATGTGTTTGAGGGTGTCGGGCAACATAGCGCGGGTAATATGAGCGCGGAAGATTTGCACGAACTGGAACAGGCTGCCTGCCCATCAGCCGGCTCATGTGGCGGGCAGTTTACCGCCAACACTATGGCATGCGTGTCTGAGGCAATCGGTCTTGCCCTGCCTAATTCCGCAGGTGCACCCGCGCCGTATGAATCACGCGATGCCTTTGGTTTTGAATCAGGGCGTGCAGTTATGGAACTACTTAAAAACAAAATCCGTCCACGTGATATTGTCACTCGCAAATCGCTGGAAAATGCAGCAGCCATTGTTGCAGCAACTGGCGGCTCTACCAATGCAGCTTTGCACCTTCCCGCCATCGCCAATGAATGTGGAATTGATTTTGACATTCACGCTGTCGGCGAAGTGTTCAAACGTACGCCATACCTCGCTGATCTGATGCCCGGTGGCAAATATTCCGCTAAGGATCTATACGAAGTCGGTGGCGTGCAGATTGTGCTTAAAACCCTGCTCGATGGTGGCTTCCTGCATGGCGACTGCCTGACCGTTACCGGAAAAACCATGGCTGAAAATCTATTGTCATCCTGCGGAACGCAAAGCGTTAGCGCAGGATCTGATTATTGGAAATCACAGGATGTTGTGCGCCACTACAGCACACCAATCACCAAAACCGGCGGTGTCGTTGTCCTGAAAGGCAACCTTGCACCGGAAGGAGCGATTGTGAAAGTTGCCGGCATGAAAAATCTTGTGTTCAAAGGCACAGCTCTTTGTTTTGACTGCGAAGAAGATGCTTTTTCCGCTGTTGATGGGCGCAAATATAAAGATGGTGATGTCATCGTAATTCGTTATGAAGGGCCAAAAGGCGGGCCAGGAATGCGCGAAATGCTATCCACCACCGCCGCTTTATACGGACAAGGTTCAGGCGATAAAGTCGCACTCATCACTGATGGGCGTTTTTCTGGTGGAACACGTGGTTTCTGCATCGGTCATGTCGGACCGGAAGCAGCACTGGGTGGAACTATTGGGCTACTTAAAGATGGTGATAAAATTACCATTGATGCCATAGAAGGTAAAATTACCGTCGATTTGTCAGATGATGAGTTAGCCAAACGCCGCGCCGCGTGGAAACCACGGGTGAATGATTATGGTTCTGGTGCATTATGGAAATATGCGCAGCTGGTTGGCTCTGCCGAAAAAGGCGCGCTAACTCACCAAGGCGCAAGCGCGGAAACACATACATATGCGGATATTTAGTCGCGGGTTTGTTTGCATCTCAGCAAGCATCGGCCTCATTCTCTGCCTGCTTGCGGGTAAATTCTGGATAGCCGATCTCGCCATCCATTGGCGTTTGCACATGGCGGTGGTTTCCTTGTTCTTTGCCTTGGTATTTCTATTTAAACCCCGCAAAATTTTTGCCGTATGGATGTTGGCTCTCGCAATTGGCTTCGCGCTTCCGGCATATCAAGTATTGTCCCCTGCCCCAATTCCAGAAGGCACAGAAAAAGCCCGAATCAAAATCCTGCAATTCAATGTTCTTTATATTAATGACGAATTCAAAAAAACGATTCCGTGGATAATTGAACAGAATGCCGACATAGTCGTGCTTCAGGAAATAACCCAGCCACGCGCTGATGAGCTGAAGGAATTAAAGAAGCATTACCCCTGGTCGCAGGTCAGAACAAATGACAAACGCCGGGCTTTCGGTATGGCGATATTCAGCAAACTGCCAGTCAAAAAATTTGATTATATCGACATTGGCGATGGCTGGAATCATTACACCCGCACAGAATTCAGCATAAACAACCTGAAACTGAATCTATACGAACTGCACACACCGCCACCAGTTTCCGAGCTTTTCTTTGAACTGCGCAACCAGAACCTCTCAGTACTCGCCGATGTCATGAGCAAGGATGAATCGCCGTACCGCATATTAATCGGCGATTTGAACAGCACCATTTATTCGCCGTATCTGCAGAATGTTCTGACCAGCGCGAAGCTCTACTCCAACCAGCAAAACTATAATATGGAAGGGACATGGCCAAATTTTCTTCCAGCCCCATTACGCATCACTATCGATCATGTTCTTACCTCAAAACAAATTAAAATCGAAAACCGCGAAGTAGCAACTGATAAAAACTCCGACCATTTGCCAGTTATCACAACATTATCGCTGTATGAATGAGTCATACCGCCGAAGGGCGGTATCCATACCAGATACACTATTGCTCATCTCTGGCATAAATATTTTATTATTATCAATAGGTTATATACTATAATATTGCTGTAACAAAAACTTAACATAACCCAGATTGCCTATATTATCGAATATGTTAAAATCCTTAACAGTTTAAGTATTAAGTTTATAAAAATTGGGGGATTTATGGATGACGAAACTCTAGGAAAAACAGTAAAGAATGCGACTATAGTGACAGGAATCGGATTAGCTTCTGCAGGTTTGTCTACGCTTGGCGGAATGGGAGGTGCTTATATTGACGGTCAGAAACCATTACCTAATCACGAATTATCTGTTGGCGATGCAGCTGTTGAAAGAATTATAGATCAACGATATTCAACACAACCAAAAGGTCCAAATGGCACGTTTTCAAACGAGCAAGCGATAGATGAATTTAAAAAACAGCAATCTAGTACTGAGCTACAAAACACTGGAGGTGCAGTAAAAAAAGAGTTGGCTGCAGAAGTACAACAAATACTTGCTGAAGAAAAAATAGCATGGGATGAAAGAGAAAAGGCTAAGAATCCAGTACAAAACGTTAGTGCTGAAGAACAAAAAAGCCAAAGAGATAAAGACCTAGATCAATATCGTTCAGAAAAAGCTAAAGTAAATGCAGAACGTGCAAAAGAAGTAGAAGAAGTTAAAACGTATAATGCATTACGTGATACTGCTGAGAACACTGGACGTGGTGCCGGTGCTGCTCTTCCATTAGGTGTTGCTGCTGGAATGGCATGGTCTGCAAGAGAACAAAGAAAAGCAGAATTGAAAGCTCAGCACAAAAGCGTAGTAACATTAGGTTGATCTATCTATCATTCCTACCTTGCGCGGGATTCAGAGATATAATCTAATTATGCACCCCTATCTGTAATTACGCCCCTATCTGTCACCCCACATTTATTGCGGGGTCTGGAGTTATGAAATTACCCAACCTTCTCCTCAGAAGTCGCTATCCCCAGAAGCTTCAGCTTACGGTGTAATGCCGAGCGTTCCATCCCAACGAAAGAGGATGTGCGTGATATATTACCACCGAAACGTTCAATCTGCGCTGCCAGATATTGCTTCTCAAACAATTCACGCGCATCGCGCAGCACCATCGACATAATATCCGAGTTAGTCTCAGGGCGGGCAAGAACCGGATTAGATGTCAGTATTTCCGGCGGCAATTCATCAGCGGTGATATTGTCGGCGCGTCCGGTGGTCATAATGAGCAGCCATTCCATCATATTGCGTAGCTGGCGCACATTGCCCGGCCAGCCATAGGCTTGGAGCATTACGATCGCTTCCTGCGACAGGTTACGCACCGGAAGCCCCGCCATCTCCGAAGCCCGCCTCAAGAAATAGCTGCATAATTCCGGAATATCCTCGCGCCGTTCTTTAAGCGATGGAATCCGCACCGGCACAACATTCAGGCGATAATATAAATCCTCGCGGAAGCGACCGGCAGCAATTTCACTTTCCAGATTATGGTTAGTGGCGGCGATAACCCGCACATCAACTTCCACCTTCTGTTTGCCACGCTGGCGGGTAAAGCCCTGCTCTTGCAATGCCCGAAGCATTTTGCCCTGAATTTCCAGCGGTATATCCATAACTTCATCAATAAACAAAGTGCCGTTATGGGCGCGTTCAAACACTCCAAGCTTTTCAGCACCTCCCGTCGGGTTGGAATCCTCAACCCCGAACAATTCCGCTTCTACCTTGTCAGCAGAAAGCCCAGATACATTCATCACCACAAAATTAGCGGCATTCCTTGTCGATTTAGAATGCAGCAAACGGGCAAACATTTCCTTACCAGCACCCGGCGCACCGGTTATCAGAACCCGGCTGGCGGTCGGAGCAACTTTTTCAATGGTAGTACGCAGCTGTTGGGTGATCTGTGAAGTACCATTAAGCTGCATTTCCAGTTTACCACGGGTTTTAAGCTCTGAATTTTCGTTCTTAAGCTTGGCATTTTCCAAAGCCCGCTCCACTACCAGCAGCAGCCTGTCTTCCTTGAACGGCTTTTCGATAAAATCGTAAGCCCCCATTTTAATTGAAGAAACCGCAGTTTCTATATTGCCATGTCCGCTTATCATGATAACCGGAATATGTGGGTATTTTTTCTTCACCAGCTCCAGAATACCAAGCCCATCCAGCTCACTCCCCTGCAACCATATATCAAGGATAAGTGCCGATGGCACACGTTCCGCAAGAGCCTTAAACGCCGAATCGCTATTATGCGCGGTACGCGTGTCATATTTCGCGTCTTTTAATATATCCGAGATTAACCCACGAATATCAGTTTCATCATCAACAATAAGAATGTCAGCAGTCATAATGCCTCAAGTGGTAAGTGATTAGTAGTTAGTGGTGAGTGAGTAGAAGAAACTAACTTTTTCTGTAATGATTTTTGCAAACCATTTTTTATTTTTGCTATTAGCTTATTTACACACTGTTTATACAAAGTACATGATATCATAGCTTGAATCCTAAAATAAAAGTGCTGCCTTCTTACCTCTTACCTCTTACCCCTTACCACTATCTACTCATCACTAGTCTGTTGCCCTTATATCACAGTGTTGCAAAAAAGAAAGCGTTACTTTTGCTCCGCCACCATCAACATTTTCTATGTTTATCAAACCATTATGGTCATCGACTATTTTTTTGACAATAGAAAGTCCAAGCCCGGTTCCTTTACTACGGGTTGTAACGTAAGGCTCTAACATTTTATTTATGTCAGACGTTCCGAATCCGGAACCGTTATCTTCCACTGTGATGTTCAGCCTTTCCGAATCCTGCTCCACCGTTACCTTAATCCGCCCTTTACTATCCCGATTATCACACTCATCAATAGCTTCCGCAGCATTTTTAAGAAGATTGGTCATAACCTGAGTCATTTGCCGCTCGTCACACCTGAAAAGCACAGGATTATCCGGCAAAGATAGCTGAAAATCATAATTTGGGCAGGCAATTTGTGCTGAAAACACTGATTTTTTGACCAAAGCCATAATATCTTCATCCATAAAACGAGTAGCCGGCATCTTGGCAAAGGAAACAAATTCATCCACCATTTTTCCTATATCAGCGACATGCTTGGTGATGGTATCGGTATATTTTATAAAGTTTTCTTCGTCTTCGCTGATAAATTTCAGATATTTACGCTTGATGCGTTCGGCTGAAAGCTGGATCGGAGTCAGCGGATTTTTTATTTCATGCGCCACCCGGCGGGCAACGTCAGCCCATGCCGCCGTCCTCTGTGCCACAACCAATTGGGTAATATCATCAAAAGTTACAATAAACCCTTCAATTTCATTGCCAACATGCTCCACCGTGACCCGGGCATGCAACGTAATGGTTCTTTCGCTATCAACCAGTATAACCGTACCCTCTTCCACATCCGTAAACAAACTTTCGGCTTTGGTCAGCAATTCTTCGATCTCCGGTAAGAAATTGCTGATATTTTCGCCTTCAACCAATATCTTATTGATACGATTAAGAATAGCGACTGATGAGCGGTTATATAGAGTAACATTTTTGTTGCTATCAAGTGCCACAACCCCGGCGGACACACCGGAAAGAACAGTCTCGGTAAAACGTCTGCGTTCATCAAGCCTGCGGTTGGCATACATAAGTTCGCTGCGCTGCGCTTCCAGTTGTTCGGTCATCCGGTTAAAACTGCGGCTGAGCGTTCCAAATTCATCTTTACTGCTATCATCTTCAATTCTGGCACTGAAATCCCCGCCACGCACCCTCTCTGAAGCCTGAACAAGGTAACGTATAGGTCGGATAAGGCTGGAAGCAAACACCATCCCATACCACACTGAACAAATAAGAAGCAGCAAAGCCAGAGCAACAAACACCATGGAAAACGTAATCTGAAACCTGTCCATCTGATTTTTAAGATTATTATATTCACTGACCGCCCCTTGCGCGTTTTGCATATGGTCAACTACCTTGCCATCAACAAGACGACCTACAATCAGATAACTATCAACAATCCCCGGTATTTTTATAAGAGCGCGTACACGGTCAGTTTCATTGGTCATAATCACCACTTCATCGCCTGCAGCACGCTCTATTAAATCCTGAGGCAATGTTTCAAACGCTAGGGCAAAACTGAAACGCCCCTGCGCGATGATGCGGTTATGCTGGATAACCACAGCTTCTGTCAGCTCACGCAGAGCCGATTGCGTGGCAACTGTCCGGTTAAATTCAGCAGGGTTGGACATAATCAGATCCGTAACATGACTTAAATCCCCTGCCATTGCGATAGCGTCAGCGCGGATATTTTCCTTATGTTCAGCGAGATATGCCTCAGCCACCACCCGCGATTCCTCAACCGTGCGCTGCACACGTTCATTAAACCATGTCTGGATACCAAGGTTAAAAAACAACGCAGAAAATATGGAAACTACAATCGCCGGTGAAATAGTCACCAGACTGAACATAAGAACAATGCGTTTTTGCAGTTTTGTTCCGGATGAACCAGCCCTTATAGTACGCCACAGCCAGAAAATGCGGGTAGCAATAATTGCGATAATTAGCGCGAACAATCCAACATTAACCGCAAGCAGTGTCATCATCCGCTTAGGTTTCATGCCAAAATTGGTGGGGGCATTATACATTATGCTGTAAGTTACAAGCAAAGATATGCAAACAGCAACAACTGCGATAAGTAGCAGGTTACGCCGCAACCATTCAACCAATGATAATAAAAATGGTTTATACATCACAATAACTTATCGAAATGGATAAGTAGTTACAAGGATTTTGTAGACCGTCATCCGTTATCTGCCATCCGTTATCATAATCCCCAACTCAGCAATCTTTTTCCGCAGCGTATTACGATTAATGCCAAGAACATAAGCGGCTTTCAACTGGTTTCCTTCCGTCGCCTGCAAGGTGGTTTCGATAAGCGGTTTTTCTATAAGTGGTAGAATACGGTGGTAAAGTCCTGATGGTGGCAGCGCGCCACCAGTATGTGCCGCAAAATAACTGCGCAGATGCTCCTCCACATCTTTTTGTAGAGTCTGCGCCCCGCCTGATAAATTATTATTCTCCGGCATAAATAGTTCCAACAATTTTTTCTTCTCCTCTCCCCCTGCGGGAGAGGACAGTTTTTGTTACCATTTATGTGGTTACAAAAACTTGGTGAGGGGTATATTTCTTAACCACACTCTGCACTCAAAACTCTATACTCCAATACCCCCCACCCTAACCC
>JBEBHV010000290.1:0-1851 GCA_040080715.1 Rickettsiales bacterium
ACTAGTACCTAGTAATAGTTTGTTGACAAATAAATATTACAATGTCATAGTAAAGCGATAAAACAATGAAAATAACAACTATCACCGAACTTCCAAGTTTTACCAAGAAAGCTGGAAAAATATTCTCCAAGGAGGAGCTAACAAAGATTAGAGATTTCCTTAAAGAAAATCCAGAGAAAGGAGATGTTATTCAGGCTACAGGTGGTCTTCGTAAAATGCGATGGTCATCGGGAGATAAAGGTAAAAGAGGGGGTGCAAGGGTTATATATTTTTATCATGTAATTGGTTTTCATATATATCTAATGGCTTGTTATACTAAAAGCGAACAAGAAGATTTGCGACCGGAAGTAAGAAAGCAACTGAAAATGTTTGTTGAACAGATTAAGAATGAGGTGTGATATGCCAAGACCAAAAAAGACAGATAAACCACTGACTGAACTGGAAAAGGATTTGTTGCAATCCGCAAAGGATATGCTTGCCCATTCTACGGGAGAAAAGAAATTTCCTAGTTATCATTATGATTTTGAAAATAAAATAAATGTAAAGGAAGTGCGTAAGAATTTGCATCTTACTCAGGAAGAGTTTGCCAATATTATAGGTGCTAGTGTCCACGCCGTACGTCACTGGGAAAATGGTCGCCGTACGCCAGATGGAACAGCAAGAACCTTATTATGGGTGTTGAAAGCAAATCCTAGTGCTGTTATGGATGCTTTAAATAAATATAATTGAAGTTGAGAAATAGGAAATAGAAAACATGACTACACAATTTCAGAATATCATAGATGCAGCTTGGGAAAATCGGGCATCGCTCAATATACAGACTAAAGGTGAGGTGCGGGAGACGGTGGATTTTGTGCTATCGGAGCTGGACAAGGGCGCGATGCGCGTTGCTACAAAAACCGATGGCAAATGGCAGGTCAATCAATGGCTGAAGAAAGCGATTTTGTTGTCGTTTCGCCTTAATGACAATGTGCTTATGGAATCTGGCACACTGCGCTATTTTGATAAAGTTCCTACCAAGTTTATGAGTTGGACAGAGGCGGATTTCCGTTCAGCCGGGTTTCGCGCTCTACCAGGGGCGGTGGTGCGCCGTTCGGCTTATATAGGTAAAGACGTGGTGCTGATGCCAAGTTTTGTGAATGTCGGCGCGCATGTGGGCGAGGGGACGATGGTTGACACTTGGGCGACTATTGGCAGTTGTGCGCAGATTGGCAAGCATTGTCATATTTCTGGTGGGACGGGGATCGGCGGAGTGCTTGAGCCGCTACAGGCTGACCCTGTAATTATCGAGGATAATTGCTTCATCGGCGCGCGTTCGGAAGTTGCCGAAGGGGTTATTGTTGAGGAAGGTTCGGTGATCTCGATGGGTGTGTTCATTGGTGCTTCCACTAAGATTGTTGATCGGGCTACTGGTGAGGTTGTTTATGGTCGTGTGCCGGCTTATAGCGTGGTGGTGCCGGGAACGATGCCCGCCAAAAATGCTGGCGAACCAAACCTCTATTGCGCGGTTATAGTTAAACGCGTGGATGCAAAAACCCGATCAAAGACTGGAATTAATGAACTTTTGCGCGAGTAGATTAGATTTCTTCTAGAAATAAATCAGATATTTCAACTATTGTGTTCCAATCAGCAATGATTTGTGCTGGGAAAACCACTGTTCTTGATTGTTCACTAAAAGAATGAGTCATCCAAGGTACGAATCTTCCAATAGACTCCAATTCTTTTGATAGTCTCTCATATTCTGTAAAATTATATTTTTTAAGGGCATCCATACGACTTACTTCTATCTCGTGTTCCATAGCGGCTTCCTCCTCATTTACTATATAAGGTGGTATATATCTGTCTCTTATA
>JBEBHV010000077.1:0-8539 GCA_040080715.1 Rickettsiales bacterium
GGATAATAATGTGCCAGACATGCTGGACACTTACGCACAATTACGTTAAAAAACTCTCAACGCTTCACACGATAGGGGTATATACATAATAACTATGAAAATAGAGACCGAAAGTCCGATTTTTCGCGCCGCAGGCAGCGTATCTTCAAACAAGAACTGTACAGTTCTTATTTGGAATTGCTATAGTTATCGTATTGCGCTGCAATATATAATTCCCAAACAAACACATTCTTCCCTATAGATTTTTTACGCGCTTTGTGCTATAGCTCACTACGTGATAAAAAAAGTAAACATGGGAGGTGGTTATGCGTAACTCTGCACATAAAAAACACGAACATCAAGTTGCTGTAAAACAGGTTATAGCTGAAACCTCTGCAAATGCTGAAAATAGCGAAGCTATCGAAAATATTGTTGAATTTGTAGCGCGTGATCGTTTGATAGCCCAGCAATCGGAAGAAGCCTGCCATCTGGAAGGTAATAACTGTTCTCCGGATTTTGATGAGTTTGAAGCAAAATACAATTTAGGTTGTTTCGCCTAAGTAGTCATCCTGTGGAATGCCTAGCATTAGCACAGGATATTTTTCAATTATTCACAGATCCTGTGCTGCTACTTACGTCGCCCACAGGATGAAGTTCAAAATAAAACCCCGCCTTGTTTCCAAAGCGGGGAGTTAGTTAAAAATTATAATTCAC
Source organism: Rickettsiales bacterium (assembly GCA_040080715.1). Classification (GTDB taxonomy): domain Bacteria; phylum Pseudomonadota; class Alphaproteobacteria; order Rickettsiales; family SXRF01; genus SXRF01. The sequence continues at coordinate 694 of JBEBHV010000077.1, forward strand.
TATGAATTTAGTGAACTGGCTTTTTCAACAGTGTCGTATATGTAGTAAGTAACATATACAGACCAGATAAGCCGACCAGTACGCTAATGATGTGGCTGAAAGTGCCAAACAATACGCCGATCAGGTCAACATGCAGCACCGTCACCAGCCCAATGTTAATGGCACCGAATATGACGAGCAACAAAGTGATCTTGTTGAACATATGCTTATTTAACCTCCTCCCATGTGTTGCTGGATTAAAATCTCTTCTAACCCTAAATTTATATTAACACAAAATTCTGTGGATTAAAAGGATAATCTATTGTTTTTTAAAGATATTTTTGCTGCGATGCACAATAAAAATTAGCAAAAAATACGCAAAAAAGCTGTTTATGTGGCTGAATTAGTTAAATATACGCTGTAATCAAGGATGAGTGCTGCTTTGCAGCATATTTATGCGGTTGATAGTTCTTCGTAAATGGAGCAAAGGCAACCAGCCATAATTGGCATGGCAATAGGTATCGGAATTATAAATGCGATAGCTATCATATAGAATAAAGTGATGAGGCATAAATTCATAAAAGATGTTTTTTTCATCCTTCCGATTAAAGTATATATGGAAGTGATAGTATGTTTTACGCTGTAGTTATAATCCAATATGAACATAGGAATATAAGCTATGGTAAGCATGGCGATAACACCGGGAAATATAAAGACTGGCAGCGCGCCTATTATTGCGAAGGAAAAGAGAACGGCAGCAAAAGATATTTTTCCAATCACCGGCGCAAGTGTGTGTTCAAGAAAACCTAAATCAGTTTTCTGGCCGCGATAAAGGCGGATGGCGACGGCAAAAAAACAGCTCTGTAAAAAAATGAACATAATCCAGCTTGCCATAATGCTTGAAGCTGTATTATGCAATATGCCATCTGCCAGCTTGCCGAACATCCATGATGCAAGCAGTATCGCACCGGCGAAAACCGACATTCCCTGATGCTCCAAAGTAAAGTGCCAGCCTTTTTTAAAAGTTTTGAGAAGTGATATATTAGCAGATGCTTCCAGCTCATTGCGGACATCTTCAACAGGATTATTAAAAAACGGCGATAACTCGCTGATACTAAAAGCGGGGACTGGTTCCATCCTATCTTCCTGATGTATCAGAGTGTCTGGAACTATTACGCCAGAACGTATGCGTCGCATCATCGTTACCAGATCGTGTGGTCCATCTTTCTGATCATTTTTGTTTATATAATAATATTGCATATAGACGTTATTATAAGTCTTGAATACTTAAGAAATAGTTTAGCTGCCTTCTTTGGAAGCGGTAAGGATAATATCAGCAAATTCGCTGAGATAAACCGAACCTTTCACAGTCCTCTGGATTATTACGTTGCGCTTATCCTGTTTGTCGCGGATACGCTTTATCAATTTGGCATTTTCCAGAGCATCCACCGCGCGGCAAATAGCGGGCTTGGAAATCATCAGCTCTTCCGCCAGCGATTTAATGCTATGTGGCGGTGGCATCAAATATATGTTCAGCAACACGGCAGTCTGGCGAGCCGATAAATCAACAGGCATTGTTTTAAGTGCGGTTGAAGTCACTCCGTGCCAGAATGATAAAGCGCGGATTGTTTTTGATGAGCCAATTTTTTCTTCCTTAGCGCGTACCGACATAATTTTCCTTTATCAGTTTATATAATGCACGAATTGCCATCGCTTCGCCACCTTGCGGACGACCTGCTTTGTTTTGCAGATTCCATGCCATCATGTCAACATGAATCCATGATTTTGTTTTACTTACAAATTCCTGGAGGAATAAAGCTGCAGTTATTGCACCGGCGTAACTGCTATCCGGATCATTGCTTAGGTCAGCATTTGGCGTATCCAGTTGGCTGCGATAAGCTTTCCATAGTGGCAATCTCCACAGCGGATCAGATTCAAGTTCGCTTATTTCAGAGAGTTTGTTTGCGAGTTTATTATCGGCAGTGAAAAATGCTGGAATTTCCGTGCCGAGTGCCACGCGGGCAGCACCTGTAAGCGTCGCGCAATCAATTAACAAATCAGGTGTTTCGCTATCAGCTTCAAACAACGCGTCGCAAAGTATCAGGCGACCTTCCGCATCAGTATTGCCAATCTCAACATTTATTCCTTTGCGCGTTGGTACAATATCCAGCGGGCGCATGGCATTGCCTGATACTGCATTTTCCACAATCGGCAGCAGAATACGCAGTTGCACAGGTAGTTTTGTATCAATTATAACTTTGGCGAGTGCGAGGATGTTAGCTGCTCCGCCCATATCTTTTTTCATTATTTTCATTCCGCTGGCGGATTTAATATCAAGACCACCGGAATCAAAAGTTACACCTTTACCAACCAACGTAATTTTTGGTGCATTCTTCAGGGGAAAACGAATATCAACAAGGCGAGGGGCGACATTGGCTGCTTTGCCAACGGCGTAAATCATCGGGTAATTAGCTTTGAGCAATTCTTCACCCCTTATCACGCCTGCCTTTGCTTGCGCCGATTTCGCCCAGTTTACGGCTTCGTTGGCAAGTGCTGCTGGGTTCATATCATTGGCGGGAGTGTTTATTAAATCTCGCGTCCAGCAGATTGCTTCGAAGAATGATTTAACCAGAGCGACATCACAATTTTTGGGTGCAACAAGCTGTGGAAATTTTTTGTCGCTTTTTTTATAGCGAGTGAACTCATAAGTAGCGAGCGACCAGCCCAGCGTAAGATTAGTTGCTTCTTCTTTATCAAAAGAACTTTCCAGATGATAAACACCCGCAGGAATTTTGGTTGGTAAAAAGGCAATGCTCCAGATATTCAGTGGAGTTTCCACACCAGCAATGATGCTGCACAGTGAACCATCTTTGTTGGGAACTAGAAGGTAGCTCTCTGGTTTGGCATTAAAATCATTATCAGTTAGCCATTTTTGCAATATCTTAGGTTGCTTTCTTTTCCACGCAAAAAAATTTTCTTCGGTGAACCAATAAATTGGAGTGCTGGCGGCTTTGGATTTGGCTATGATGGGGAATATGTGGGTCATGTTGTTTCAATCCTCAAGAATATTGGCAAGGTCACGATAGCCACTTAATATCCGCAAAATTTGTAGTGGGCTAGTATTTTCCACATAAATAATCTGGTAACTATATAAGTTCCAGAAACGAACAGGTTTGCTGGTTATATCGCTGCGTTTATGCCCGATATTGGGGTTTTCGGCGAGCAGTGCAAATGTTTTGCTAAACTCAATTCGTACCTGCTTTGCTGCGGATAAATTACCCTCAGCTATATAACTCAAAATATCTTCGTAATCATACTGGGCTAAGTCAGAAAGTTTAAAGATTTCAGTCATGACGACTTTCAATAGATTTAAATAGCTTATCTATACGCGCCTTTGATTCCTCCGCCGAAACTACCTCTCCACGCTCAACCTGATCCAACCCAAGCTGTATTTCATGGTTTAGTTTGCGGATTCGGATTTGGCGAAGTTCGTCACGCTCTGCAAGCAGGCGAAGCGCATCATTAACCATCTCGCCAGCCGAGCAATATTCCCCAGCTTCAATCTTGGAATTTACAAATTGTTCAAATTCCGGTGCAATTGATATATTCATATTCCCCTCCATCTATAATGCCAGATTAGCAAAAGAATGTTGATATTTCAATGAGTTTATTGGAATGTTGCGCATAAGCTTAGGCTATCTTTGTTTGCCGCTATCTTCTTCTTTCTCAATTCTGCTGACATGACCATCGCCTTGCTTTTCGCTGAATTTCTTTATTATCTCACTCGGCGGTAATCTCATATGCTCTGGCAGTTCATCTAATTTCTGTTCATGAGGAGTGGGGCTTTTATCGGAAGTGTCATTATCCTTTTTGTCACCTGCAAGGAAAGGAACGGCAGCAACGGCGATAAGCACTGGCGTAAGTGCAGTGGCAACCGCTACTGCAGATAATGGGTTTACTTCTTTTCCTTGCAAATTTATTTGGGGTGCGGATTTCTTGGTGAAATCAACTGTTACCAGATTTCCATCACGATTTTTAATATTGTCTGACATATTTTCTCCTTAAACATCCAATTCATCAATCACCACCCGGTCGCGGGTTTGTTCCTGAATGAAGGTAAAGCGGTGTTCGGGTTTGCGTCCCATCAGCTGTTCAACGCGTTCGGAAGTGCGTTCGCTGTCATCGCTATCAATTAGCACCTTCAACAATATCCGGTTTTCCGGATTCATGGTGGTTTCTTTTAGTTGTGGCGGGGTCATTTCACCAAGACCTTTGAAACGACCAACTTCGACTTTGGCATTGCCTTTGGCGTGCTTGGCGATTATCTGGGTTTTTTCTTTTTCATCCTGCGCGTAGTAAGTCTGGTTGCTGATGGTAATGCGGAACAGAGGAGGGCGGGCAAGGAATAAATGTCCGCCGGAAATCATTTGCGGCATTTCCTGATAGAAAAAGGTCATTAGCAGCGAGGCGATGTGTGCGCCGTCCACGTCAGCATCGGTCATGATAATAACTTTTTCATAGCGCAGCGCGTCGGGTGTATAATGCGAACCACTGCCACAACCCAGAGCCAGCACCAGATCGGAAAGTTCCTGGTTGGCTTTGATTTTATCAAGTGATGCGCTGGCGACATTCAGGATTTTTCCGCGTAGCGGTAAAATCGCCTGAGTTTCACGGTTTCTTGCTTGTTTCGCGCTGCCACCTGCTGAGTCACCTTCCACAATGAAAATCTCGGTGCCTTTATTGGTGGAGCGCGAACAGTCAGCGAGTTTTCCCGGAAGGCGCAGGCGAGTGGTCACAGCTTTGCGGCTTACTTCCTTTTCCGATTTACGGCGGAGACGTTCTTCCAAGCGTTGGATGATTACATTCATTAATTTGGTGCTATTTTCCGTGTCACCGCTTAGGTAATGATCAAAATGGTCACGCATGGCGTTTTCCACCAACCGCGCTGCTTCCGCGCTCACCAGACGATTTTTGGTTTGCCCCTGAAACTGTGGGTCACGGATGAATAGCGACAGCACAATCACCGCCCCACCTAAAATATCCTCACCCTGCGCCTGTGTAATTTTTTTATTATTGGTCAGCTCGCCATAAGCGCGGATACCTTTATTGATAGCAGAGCGCAGTCCAGTTTCATGCGTTCCGCCATCAGGCGTTGGAATTGTATTACAATAAGTGCTTATATATGATTCTTCGTCCGCCGGCCAATCAACCGCCCATTCGATGCGTCCCATTTTTCCGGCAAGTTCTGCTTCCCCGAAAAATGGTTGCGAGGTTACGGTTGCACGACCTTCCAATTGTTGACCGAGAAAATCACGCAGACCATTGGGGAAATGGATAGTGTCTTCCGTTGGTATTTCGCTGCCTTCAGGCAGCAGGGACTTATCACATTTCCAGCGTATCTTAACCCCACGGAACAGATAGGCTTTGGAGCGTGCCAGTTTATATAGTTTTTCCGGACGGAATTTAGCCTTGCCAAAAATCTGGGTGTCAGGACGAAAGGCAACCGTTGTTCCACGTCCTTTCGGATCATCACCAATTTTCATGAGCTTGCTGGTCGGTTCTCCGCGCGAATATGACTGGCGATAGACGGTCTTACTCCGCACCACTTCCACTTCCATATAGTCGGAAAGGGCATTCACCACCGAAATCCCAACACCATGCAGCCCGCCTGATGTATCATACACCTTGCCACCGAACTTCCCGCCGGAATGGAGCATAGTCATAATAACTTCCATTGCCGATTTTTTCGGGAATTTAGGATGCGGGTCAATTGGAATCCCGCGCCCATTATCGCGCACTATTATTATATTATCCGGCTTAACCTCAAACTCTATGGAATCGGCAAACCCTGCCACTGCTTCGTCCATAGCATTATCGAAAATCTCATTGACCAGATGGTGCATGGCGGTTTCATCGGTTCCGCCTATATACATCCCCGGACGGCGACGAACCGGCTCAAGACCCTCCAATACCTCAATATCTTCGGCGGTATAGGAAGAATTTATATTGCTATTTTTTGAATTAAACAGGTCAGACATAAGCGAGATGATTTGATGATTAGATTATAAGATGACCAGATTACTAAAGGATTTGGCGGTTAAGTAAACTTTTTTCTTTATAGCCGGCTTGCCGTATAACTATCCATATTGCGGCATAGGAAACAATCATTATAGCACAACCTTATGGATTATTTACTGAAGATCAGGGCGGTATATCAAGATACAAGACAGGCTGCTGCTTGCTAGATCATATTTTGCTGTAACATTATCATTGCTCGTCGGGCAGGAAGATGATCTATCAGTCGTAACTTTACCTGATATAACCAGTCCATCATCAATTTTAGCATCAATGTAGTAAACATCAGCTGGTGATATTATAGGGATGCTTGATATATAATTAGAAGTTGCTGCGCCAAAGATATAAATATCTTTTTTATGCGTAGCGTTAAAGTAATCAGATGAACCTGCTACATCTTCAATCCATCCAGAATATCCGCCACTAACAAAGGCTTTTGATGCTGGAATATTTGTATTAAGGATACTTACGCATTTACCACCGCAAGACCCAGCTCCGGACATGCCGGTAAATATTCCGGAAATCAATCCTGCTTGTGCTAGTTGTTGCCAATAACGATACCATTCATTGCCTTCAAAGTCATTCCATCCATCACCATTACCGATGAAACCATTGCCGTCACCATCGCATGTGCCTGTGTAGCTATCACCATCAGGACAACCATTGCTATTAACTCCAAGGAATTGGGTGGCGTTGTGGCAATCGCCAGGCAAGCAATTATACTTTAACATAAAAGTGTTTGTTGCAGTTTCGAAATTTACCAGTTCTGACGCTACTGAGCGTAGTCTGGCACTATTAATCATATTCTGTCCGACTAGAATGGCACCGATAATTAGCCCTATGATAACTAAGGTTATGGACAGTTCAATTAGAGTAAACCCCCTAATATTAGGCATGGAAAATTCGGAGTTGGTCTCTCTCTCTTTGCCTAAGTTATTCAGTAGATTTTTTGGCATAAGTATTTAGGACATAAACTGAAATAATTTATATATTAAGATGACTAGATTACTAAAGGATTTGGCAGTTAAGTAAACTCTTTTCTTCAGTTATCTAATCATCCAATTACCCCTCATCCATATTGCAGTGCAGCACAAAAATCTTGATTAAACTCTTGCAAAACAGCTTGTTTTTCTGCTTTATAGCGGTTTATTATCATATAAAATTCATATTATATTTTTTGGAGTCTCCATGTCTAAAGTGGCAAAAAAAGTGGTCAGTGAAATAAGCAGCACAAATAAACCTGTAACTAAAGAACTCCTGCTTTCCTTATATCGTGAAATGTTGATGATTCGTCGTTTTGAAGAAAAAGCCGGGCAGCTTTACGGAATGGGGCAGATTGGCGGTTTCTGCCATTTATATATCGGGCAGGAAGCAGTTGTTGTCGGCATGCAAAGCTGCATCACCCCAAATGACGCGGTGATAACCAGCTACCGCGATCATGGTCATATGCTCGCTTGCGGCATGGATCCGAAAGGAATTATGGCGGAACTTACCGGACGTATTGACGGTTTTTCCAAAGGCAAGGGTGGCTCGATGCACATGTTCTCCACCGAGAAACATTTTTATGGCGGGCATGGAATCGTTGGCGCGCAAGTGCCGCTTGGCACTGGTATAGCCTTTGCCCATAAATACCGCGAGAATGGAAATTTGAGTCTTGTGTATTTCGGCGATGGTTCGGTCAATCAAGGGCAGGTTTACGAAGCATTCAACATGGCATCTCTATGGAAACTTCCGGTAATTTATATTATTGAGAATAATGAATATGCAATGGGAACATCGGTAAAGCGCAGCC
>JBEBHV010000078.1:0-8445 GCA_040080715.1 Rickettsiales bacterium
ATCTTATAGTTTGCGTTGGAATGTATAGTTTCCAACGTAATTTAATGTATGTTCCAACTATTGCTATTGAATCCCCGGCAAGTTACGGGCTGGTTGATTTCTCAGCAGTAAACCTGACCGCTAAAGACGGAACAAAACTGGAAGCATGGTATCATCCGGCAAAAGAAGATTTTCCAACTATTATTCATTTCCACGGCAATGGCGGAAATTTATCGCACAGAGCAGTTTTTTTTGGCTTATTGCGTGATGCCGGTTATGGAGTTATAGGCGTTGATTACCGTGGTTATGGCAAAAGCGAGGGCAGTCCTTCCGAGGATGGGTTTTATCAGGATGGGCGCGCAACAATGGAATACGCCACAAAAACCCTATCTATTCCGGAAAATAAAATCATAATTTATGGCGAATCAATCGGCTCGGGAGTCGCAGTTCAAATGGCAACTGAATATAAAATTGCTGCGATGATTCTGCAATCACCATTTACCTCAATGGCAGCACCAGCAAGCAACCGATACCCTTGGCTTCCGGTGAATCTACTGCTCAAAGACCGCTATGATTCATTAAGTAAAATTGCAAATATCCATATTCCAATTTTGTTCTTTCATGGAAAAAGAGATAATCTTGTTCCAATAACATTGGGTAAAGAACTATTTGCTAAGGCTAATGAGCCAAAACAGGCTGTATACTTTCCGGAAGTTAACCATAATGATTATGATCTTACAAAGCTCATCAGCGCAATATTGGAATTCAGCAAAACCAATCAGCTAATTCACTGACTTTTGATTTTATTACCCCGCATCTCTACGGGGTAACAAACATCCCATCATACTTATTTACTTCTCTTATAAAGAATTTCCATAGACTTATATTCTTTACCAGCCTTATCCATTACATACATTGAATAGCTGTGGCTATCATTATCAATGAATTTCAGCTCGGAACGAAATGTAGCATTTTTCTGACCAGTCATTGGACAATTAAAAGTTCCCTTATCAGTGATAATCTTTGTTTTAGCATCATAATGACCAGTACTGCTCATCATTCCAGTACCCATATTATCAATCCAAATACCTTTGAATTCTTGACTCATATTATCATAACCCATGATACCAAGACCAGTAAACGGCTGTGATTTACCACCCATATCCATACTTCCGCTAACTTCTTGCTGGAGAAAGCGACCATCCATAATCATTTTGCCGATATTTTTTCCCGAAGATTGTTGGGCAGGAGCATCCGGCTGCATCCACATGGTTATAGAATATTCCCAATTACCCACCAATGATTCAAGCAATTTATGATTTTCGTTGGGGCTGCTAACCTCCATCATTTTTTTCATTGCAGCCTCATCCATTACCATTGCAGCAGGCTTGGATTTTGATTCTTCAGTAGCAAAAGAAGTATTTGCCATGGTTATAGAGAGGGCAGCGACTGCCATAAATCCAAATAATAAATTTTTCATTTTCAATCTCCATTTTTGTTTGCTTAATAATAAAAAAACTGTGTAACTTTTTAATAAAAATATATAATTTTGTCAACAAACATTACTCAACATCTTCCCTAGTTCCACACCTATAGCCTCGGCATCAATAGCACTGCCGCGCAACTCTCCCGACTTAAAACTACTACCGTCAGGCTTAGCTATTAAGCCACGCATAAAAATACCGTCACCTTCCAGCATTGCATAACCAGAAATCGGGGTGCGACATGAGCCGTCCAAAACCCGCAGGAAAGCACGTTCACAATCCACCACCAACATCGTATTTGTATGGGCAAGTGGCGCGAGTAATTCACGGATTTTTGTATCATTCTCACGACATTCAATGCCAATCGCCCCCTGCGCTATTGCTGGCAAAAATTCTTCCACTGCAAGCACCACACCTTCTACATCATGAATCCCCAAACGGTTAAGACCGGCTTTCGCCAGCATGGTCGCCCGCACCTCTCCCCGTTCAAGCTTGGCAAGGCGACTTTGTACATTACCCCGAAACGGCACAATTTTTATATCTGGTCTGCGAATCTTTACCTGCGCTGCACGACGCAGCGACGAAGTCCCAAAAACTGCTTCCTGTGGTAAATCACCAATGCTTTTAAGTCCTGCTCCAATGAGCATATCGCGCGGATCTTCGCGTTCAAGCATCGCCCCGATAATCAGTCCATCAGGAAGTTTGGTCGGCATGTCTTTCATGGAATGAACAGCTATATCCAGCGAGCCACCCAGCAGCCCCTCCTCAATTTCCTTGGTAAATAGACCTTTCCCGCCAATATCCGCCAGATTCTGACTTAAAAACTTATCGCCACTGGTGACGATATGAACGATTTCAACCGTAATATGTGGATGTGCTTTTAACAACAGCATCCGCACCTGCTGCGCCTGAGCAAGGGCAAGTGGGCTTTTCCGTGTTCCGAGCTTGATGTGCATAAGTGCTGAGTTTGGAGTGCTGAGTTAAGAGTAAATAGTTGTTAGTTTATGAATATATAGTATAAAAAATCTCCTACAACTCAAAACTCAGCACTCACAACTCTATACTTATTTATGCTTATCCTCGGTATCGAAACCAGTTGCGATGAAACAGCGGCAGCGATTGTCTCTGACGATAGGAAAATCTTGTCAAATATCGTCTGGTCGCAGACTGAGCATGAGGCGTATGGCGGAGTCGTGCCAGAAATCGCTGCTCGCGCGCATATGGAGCATATCGAAAATGTCATCACTCGCGCTCTGGCCGAAGCAAATGTTTCTCTTTCAGAAATAGATGCTGTGGCAGCAACAGCAGGGCCGGGATTAATCGGCGGAGTAATTGTCGGCGTGATGACAGCGAAAGCCATAGCCAGCGTGCAGAAAAAGCCGTTTATTGCGGTAAACCATCTGGAAGGTCACGCCCTCACCGTGCGCCTCACCAATGATGCTCCCTTTCCTTATTTGCTGCTGTTGGTTTCCGGCGGACATTGCCAGTTTTTAATCGTCAGTGGTGTTGGAAAATATCAAAAACTCGGTGGCACGCTCGATGATGCCCTCGGCGAAGTATTCGATAAAACCGCAAAAATGCTTGGGCTTGGCTATCCGGGAGGAGTGGCTGTCGAAGCACTCGCAAAAAATGGTAATCCTCACGCCTATAATTTCCCGATGCCTCTGCGTGGACGAGTTGGTTGTGATTTTTCGTTTTCAGGGCTTAAAACTGCGGTGCGTCTAAAAACAGAAGAAATCGGAGAACTTACCGAGCAAAACAAAGCCGATATTTGCGCTTCGTTTCAATATACTGCAACACAGAGTGTTTTGGAGCGCGCACAAGCTGCAATTAATCAATTCAAAACTATCCATCCTGAGGGCAAACATTTTGTGCTGGCTGGTGGCGTTGCTGCCAATCAATATATCCGTAGCGAGTTGCAAACCATGCTTGCTGAATATGATTTAGAATTAGTCGCGCCACCAGTAAAACTTTGCACCGATAACGCCGCCATGATTGCATGGGCAGGTATTGAACGCTTCAAACTAGGACTCGTTGATAGCCTTGATTTCGAACCACGAGCGCGGTGGCCACTGGTTTAACAATTACCTCTGTGATAATTTTGCATTTTCTTCTGCACTATCTTTATGCATCTTGTGGTAGATAGCATAGCCAACGCCAACAACCGCAGCAGCTCCACCAGCAATAAGCAAGGCTTTTTTATTGCCAGTTACTTTTGACGCAAATCCTTTTTCTGAGGCAGCAACCTCTTTTCCCACCGATGCCTCGCCACTCATAGCATCCTCGCGCAATTCTGTAATCGGAGCGTAGTATTCTCTGCAGTAAGCTGAAATTCGATTTACATTCATAAAAATTCCTTGTGGAATATCCGTCAGAATATGCTACTTAAAGCTGACAAAACCAATAATCAGGAGCAAAAACAGTGACCAGCATAGTGAATATTCATGCCCGCGAAATTATTGATAGCCGTGGAAATCCAACCGTTGAAGTAGATGTTGAACTGGAAGATGGCGCGTTTGGTCGTGCTGCCGTTCCTTCTGGGGCTTCCACCGGTTCGCTTGAAGCATTAGAGCTACGCGATGGCGACAAAAAACGCTATAAAGGCAAAGGTGTTAAAAAAGCGGTGGCGCATGTAAATAATGAAATCAGCGATGCTTTGCTTGGCTTTGATGCCACCAAACAAGTAAAAATCGATCAGGCTCTTCTTGATCTGGATGGCACAGAAAACAAAGGCAAGCTAGGCGCAAATGCAATCCTCGGAGTTTCTTTGGCGGTTGCCAAGGCGGCAGCGCAATCATCTGGTTTGCCGCTATATCGTTATGTAGGTGGAGTAGGGGCTCATATCCTTCCTGTGCCAATGATGAATATCATAAACGGTGGGCAGCATGCCAACAACAAGCTGGACATTCAGGAATTTATGATTATGCCGGTGAATGCGAGGAGCATGAGCGACGCGATACGCATTGGCGCGGAAATTTTCCATGAACTGAAACATCGTTTGAGTGAGGAAGGATACAACATTGCGGTTGGCGATGAAGGTGGTTTTGCTCCGAATTTTGCTAAGGCTGATGAGGCTTTATCATTTATAATGAAAGCCATCGAAGGTGCTGGTTATAAGGCAGGAAATGATATTGTTCTGGCTCTGGATGTGGCAGCAACCGAATTTTTCCATGACGGCAAATATGTTCTGGAAGGTGAGGGGAAAACCTTTGATTTTGGCAAGCTGCTTAAATATTATGAAACTCTGGTGAATCGTTATCCAATTGTATCAATTGAAGACCCGATGGCGGAGGACGATCATCTGGGTTGGAAGGAAATCACCAATCTGCTTGGTAAAAAAATTCAGTTAGTTGGTGATGATTTGTTTGTCACTAATCCGGCTATTCTCGCTCAAGGAGTGGAGCAGGGGCTGGCTAATGCCTTACTCGTGAAAGTGAATCAGATTGGCACGCTTACCGAAACATTGCAGGCGGTGCAGTTGGCGCAGCGTTCCGGTTATCGAGCCATTCTTTCCCATCGCTCCGGCGAAACCGAGGACACGACCATAGCGCATCTGGCGGTTGCCACCAATTGCGGACAGATTAAAACCGGCTCACTTTCTCGTTCTGATAGAATAGCGAAATATAATGAGCTGCTGCGCATTGAAGAGGAACTCGGTCACTCCGGTCATTATGCTGGTGATGCGATTTTGATGTAGTTTTCAGTCATCCTGTGGACGGCGAAGCCGTAGCACAGGATCTAGGAAATTGTAATTAGATCCTGCGCTGTGGTTATGCCACCCGCAGGATGACAATTATACAAAATCTTCAATAACCCTCCAGATTCCCCTTCCCAAAATAAGAAAAGATCTTTATATTACTGCGCCATATGACCAGATACGCAATTAATCCAGATTTTCGTCAGCCAATACAGAAACGTGCTATCAGCTCACTTTTTTGTGTTCTGATATTATTTTACCTTGCCTTCCATGCGGTTAGCGGTGAGCGCGGAGTGTTTGCCATGATGCGCGAAAGTAGCAAGCTGGATGCTATGAAAGCAGAGCTAGCAGAGATAAAAAATAAGCGTGAATCACTGGAGAAAAAAGTTCAGAAACTCAACCCCGGCAGCCTTGATCTAGACCTTCTGGATGAGCAATCCCGTCATGTTCTCGGCAGGGCAGGGAAAGGCGAAGTCGTAATATTTCTGGATGAAAAAGCTAAAAAATAATGTTTTATTTTAATTAGCTGCGTGACAGTGGTGTTCGTGGCAATGGTTTTCACGCTCCTGTTGTAACCTGTCAGCATGGTTGCTATGCGTATTTTTTCCTCTGCCACATGCCTTTCTCCATTTATGGCTTTCTTCATGTTTGCCACATATTTCATCTTCTCCCTTAGGATCTTGTATCGCAGATTTTTTGGTAGATGATTTGTGTGTTCTGAGAGTTAAGTGTTCACCCTTAGTTTCTGGATGCACAAGATTCCCGTCCATAGCTTGCTGCTCTAGCCATCTCAAATATTCAGGCGGAAGACTTTCTGTGCTAATATCTGATTCTTTTAATAACTGCCGAAGTAAGGGCGATAGTTCAACTTTGTCAGGTTTTGTGCTATCACTACCCTTATTCCCACCAGGCACTTTGCCCCAGCCATTTATATGACGTTCTTTTTCGGTGTATTGTTCCTGCATTCCAACTATCCAAACATAATTATCAATGCTCACATATTAGCAAATTTTGGCGCGTATTGTATGAAGGTTATATGAAGGTAATTGCTACAGTTTTATGACAATTTTCCTACTTCCAGACCATCAGCAATTACAATAGCTTATATAACATCTCTGTATAATAAAATCTCTTCTGATATTCCATTGCGGAATAAATCTTAAGTTATTTTGTGTTGTACAAAGGTTAATTGGTTAAAAAAATGTCACATAATGCAACACTAAAACAGGGGAAAATAAGCCATATGAAATTATCAACTATCTGGAATTCAATAATAAATTGCTTAAACACAGCTAAAAACAGCATAAAGAAACGCTGCAAAACGCTTTTAAACAGCATCAAAACGAAGAAATAATACGTATTCGTCATTGCGAGAAGCACGAAGTGCGACGAAGCTCACATCATTGCACTCTGCTTCTCTCTTTTCCGTTTCGGTGACGATGCGATTCCGAGAGCCTCACGATACTTAGCGACGGTGCGACGGGCGACGGTAATATTACGCTCCTTTAGGAGTTCAACAATATCATCATCGAGCAGGATTTCATCCGCCGATTCTTTGGCAATCATTTCGGAAATGAAATGTTTTACCGTCTGGCTGGAGAAATCTTCGCCACCGCCTTGGGCGCGGGCGAGGGAGGAGGTGAAGAAATATTTAAGCTCAAATGTTCCGCGCGGACAGAGCAGATATTTCCCGTTGGTAACGCGTGATATTGTGCTTTCATGATAACCGGTTTCGGCGGCAATATCCTTCAGCGTCATCGGTTTCATATAGCGCACACCGAGGCGGAAAAACGCGTCTTGTTGCTTCACCAGTTCGCTCGCCACTTTCAGCATGGTCTGGGCGCGTTGTTCAAGCGCACGCACTAACCAGTTGGCGGTGCCGAATTGTTCACTCAGGTAATCCTTGTCTTTTTTATTTTTTGTCTCGCTGGTAACTTTTTTATAGAAGCGTTTATTGACCATTATCTTAGGGAAATTGCCCATATTAAGTTCGATATGCCAGTTACCATCGGGCGTACGGCGTACAAAAATATCCGGCTCTAAAGTCTGCGATATTTCGTGGATGAATCCGCTGCCCGGCTTGGGATTAAGCTCACGGATTTCTGCTATCATCTGCCGCAGGTCTTCTTTATCCACGCCACATTTTTTTTGCAGTTCATCAAATTTGCTATCTGCAAGCAGGTTCAAATTAGCAAGTAATTTTTGCATTGCCGGGTCGAGGCGGTTTTTTTCTTTAAGCTGCAAACTCAGGCAATCGCTGAGGTTGCGGGCGCAAATTCCAACCGGATCAAATCCCTGCAATATAGCAAGGACTTCATCAATTTCTTTCATTTCAACGCCAAATGTTTCGCATAGTGGAGTGAGATCCTCCTTGATATACCCAGCGTCATCCACCAGATCTATCAGATGCGCGCCAATCAGCCGTTTAGCCGGTTCATGCACATCAACCTGTAATTGTTCCAGCAAATGTTCGCGCAGGGAAATCCCCGCTGAAGGATTATCATCAATGCTGCGCGCGTCATCCTCGGAATCATAGCCGGACGAATTTCCACTCGAACCTTGGTCATAACGCAGATAGTCGGTTTCTATGCTTTCGTTGTCATCCCAGCTTTCACCAAAATTTTCATCTGCCTGCATATCTGCGGAAAAATTTTCATCGCTATTGAAATCCGCCTCACGCGGTTCATCACTATTTTCTTTGGCAGGAGATTGAAGCTGTGAGTCAGGTGAATGGTGAATGGATTACGGATAGCACAAAACACCATCCACTGTCCACTATCCACCAGCAACTAATTTATTGACCCAATCTTTTGCCAGTATCTGCTCAAATCAATATTGCAAACCAAATGCTGGTCGGCATCTTGAAGTGCTGACATTCGAATAATAATTCGTACCATCATTGCAGGGAGTAACTGCACCTGAAAAGCCAGATTCTGTAGGAGCAGTAAACCTACCTTTTGATGGATTTCCATCATCGACTTTTAAATCCATAAACATTGACTCTTCACCAGTTAATGCGTTGCTGCCAGTATTAACAGCATCCGCATTATCAAGGTTTGGCATACTGGTCGGATTCACAATACGCAGGCATAACCTTAATTGTTGACTAGAATTTATACTTGTTACCACCATGCCGATAGCAGGCTTTATTCTTAGTGATGGGTAACCAACATTGATAGATGAACCACCAGTATAATTACGATCAAGAAAATTAGCTTTGCTGAGATGGATAAAAAATTGCTCCAATTCACCACCATAAGTACCCATGTCGCATCTGCTAGTAGC
>JBEBHV010000079.1:0-8390 GCA_040080715.1 Rickettsiales bacterium
CAAAAAAACTAACCATATCAAGCCTCTCTTTCTCAAAAAGGCTCAGTAAATACTAGACGTGTTAATTGTTCGTTAGTAATTTATGATTTTGCCGTGTATTATCCTAAATACCGCTTCCACCCGCTTTTTCCACCAATCATCCAACACATGCTCAACTACTGAGCGCGCCGGTGCGTAGGCGTGAATTATAGCAAGTTCGTTGGAAATTTCGCTGGCAATAGCTAAATGCTGTGCATTGCCGTCAATATTCAAGAGTAAAACATCACCAGCTTGCATATTTCCTGTAGGAATTTCCTGCAGGACACTTGCTAATTTTTGTCGAAGTTTTTGCACATCAGGATAATGCGAATAGTTGGTTTCGTCATATTGGGTAAATGGTAGATTAAGTTCATTTGCTACACCTATTAGTAATCCTAGGCAGTCAATGCCGCCTCTATGGCTATCTGTTCTCTTCAGGCGACCTTGATGATGAAAGCGCGTGCCAACAAAGCCACGCGCGCAAGCGACGATTTCGTTTTTCATAAAAATATATGGATTAAAAATTATTCCTGATCTTGCTGATCTTTATCTTTTTGCGGACGGAAGTGTGTACGCATTGTCGGACGAGCAAAAAGCGGGCGTTGTCCCATGCTCTTAGCATAAGCCCATACCAGACCAGCCATAACGATAATCGCCATACCAAATACCCAGATGGCAGCACCAATGGTAGAATCGCCATACATACCGATTAAGGTTGCAGAAACAAATACGGCAACAGCTATAAAAAACCCCAAAATCTGCCCAACCAGCGATGATGTGCCATGCACGCGCAGAGCCTGTTTTTCCCACTCATGCCGATGTTTCTGTTCCATCTCGAACATGGTAAGAATCATCTTAGCTGATCCATCCACCACATAGTTATAGCTTTCCAGCACTTCCGGATGTGGCAGGATTTCCACCGTGCGGTTCTGCATTTTATCACGATTACCGCGATTATAATGCCCGCCGGTTCTTGTTGTTTTTTGTTCGTTATTTGGAGTTTCTGCTGTTTCCATCGCTATTTTCTTCTAATTTTCCAATTATGATTTGAATATCACGACCTATATTAACCCAATCCTTGCGCAATCCTTCTGCAGAATTACGATATGGATAACGATAAAGTAACGGTGAACTGGTAATTTTCAATACTGAAAATATCCCAGAAAAAAAATCTTTCATTACTTTCATATTTCTCGCCACATAATTCAACAAAGTATTTTATTTAATAACAACTTCATAGCATTAACCTGATAGAATGGTAAGAGAAAAAATATTTTATTTTGACGTGATTATTTTGTGCGGGTTCCCGCCGTTTCCAACATACTGTCCAAACCCGGGACATGCGGTTCACCTCTATAGTTTATCACATTGTTATATTGGTTGGCGCATGTTTCCAGAGTTTTATCACAACCCTGCACCATACTGTAATTATCTCCAGCGTTAATGCTATAGGGCATTGGCAAAACCAGAGATATTCTGCCACCATTTATAAATTCTTTAACTTCCATGCTAAGACCATTATTTGCACCGCTGCTGAAAGTTATTTTTCCAAAATTAAATAATCCGCTGGTTTCAGCACGGCTGGAATCAATAAATTCCCGGGTTGAGGTTACGCTACTTACAGTTCCGGTTACTGTATAGCTTGCCGGATTTATTTTGCAGCGTAAGTCAGCGAATGTGGCACGGCACGAGGCGGAATAAAGCTCGCCGATTGTTTGCGATAATCTCTGGGTTAGCCCCCTCACCTCCGCGACGAATTGCTGGTTGACTAATGATACTTCCCCTAGCCATCCCCTGCGTAATTTTAGTTTTCCTTGCGTAATATCATTATAATTAACTTGAAAAATCTCAATTTCGGCAAAATCGTATAAACCTGCCATAATATCAGCTTCTGTAATATTTCCAGCACTCAACATCCCTTCAATATCAAGATTATCAACGCTTAATGACGCAGAATTTTGGATTGCACTGGGAGTAAATCCACTTTCTGCCTTATAGTTTACAGAATCAACGGTAATATCACCATCATGGTCAGTAAAGCCAAACACCACGCTATCACGACGTGTCAGCTTCCAGCAAGTCGCAAGAGTAGTAACCTCGCCCGCAATATGCGTGGCAAGGGCAGATGAAATTTGTTTCATGATTTTTCTCTTTATTGGAATTTATAGTTATTTCAAATAATAACTTTACAGTTATTATTATAGAATTGCAGCAATATCACGATATCCACTTAAAACCCTGACTATAGAAATTGGTTTGCTGATCGCATCGTAAATAATAAGATAAGAATAAACACTCCAGAAGCGAACGTTCTTATCGGTTAAGTCACTGCGACTATGTCCCATCATCGGATATTTAGAAAGTTCATCACAAGCAGAAAAAATAGAGTCTATTACTAAAGACGCAGCAGCCTTACTATCACTTGCGATATAATCCTGTATTTCAAGCAAATCAATTCGCGCTTCTGGCGATATTACAAAATTATGCATGATTTAGAACTAATTTTCACGCCGTGCCAGCAATTCATTATATACATCCTGTCCATTAAAAAATTTACCGGATTTAAGAGAATTGAGTCCTTTATCAATCTCAGAATTCAGAGATTCAATTTGACGTTTTTTTATTGAATCAAGCTCAAATAATAGACGAACTCCAAGACCAACCACCTCACTGGCATCACTATAAAGTCCTGACGCAACCTTATCCCGCACAATTTTCATGAGTTCTGGGGTGATGGAAACATTCATGTCTGACATATTATCTCCTGTTATTTCCAGCATTGTAGCAAAATAAGAGGTGAGCGTCAATTATCAAGCTGCCAAAAGAGATATGCTAAACCCTGATCTCAACCAGCGGAATGTCATTCCAGCTATTAATGCCATAAGAATCGAGTGTTGCTGATAACCGGTCAGTATCAAAGCGCACCGGAACATCAAATTCAAAATCGGCGGTTATAACGGCAGAATTCGCTGGAGCTGTGACAAAAGTTATTATGCCAGTTGCCACATCCAGAGAATACGCGCTACCAGCTTGCAAGACAGAATTTACATAAACCGCGATTGTGCCAGCCACAGGCTTAGTTACAATGCGGGTTTCGGTTATTCCGCCACTCGTATATTTTTTTACCAATTGAAAAATTTTATTGCTGCCATTCCCTGTACCAATTACCTGTGCAACAGCTTTGTAATCACTCCAGTCTTTAAAACGAAAGCCATCGGCTTTCCCTTTGCGTGCGCGGAAGAATGCAATAAGTGTATCAAGCTGAGCATGTGTTTTAACCCCATGCGCCACATTATATTTTGCCCGCGCCTGTGACCAATTTATGTTGCGCTGCTCATGCCCGCCATGGGTTATCACAATCTCAGTAGAATATTCAGGCCCACCCGATGATCCATAGGCAATATCAGAGGGAAAGGCGACTTCAACGAATGCCATAAAAAAAACTCCAGAAATATGTTGGTGAATTAAGAATGATGAGTTACGTCACGTAACTACGAATTATGAACTTACGTTCTACTGATATGATTTTGTCTTGCTTCCGGTGTAATTGGAACTTCAACATTTTGTTCCTGCCCTCTTGCCATTGCAAGCATGGCTCCAACCCCTGCATCAGGTCTTAGAAGATCCTGCGCTTTCATCTGCCCGCTATTTATCATATCAGCATATTGTTCAGCAACAGTCTTAAAAGGATTTTGTGAATCTTGAGGCATTTTGGTTTGCGCACGGATTTGATTATCAAAAGCTACCATCATAGCGCGTAATTTAGGAATATTCTTATGATCGCTGAGTGCTTCGGTAAACAGTTTGGTATCGGTATATTCCTCAAGACGTTCATCTATCTTTTTAGCAAATTTTTCTGGCGAATTAGCAGCCAGTGCAGCAAAAACTATCTCCGGTGGAACATATTCACCCTTGGATTTCATATCGGCTATCTGCATGGTTATAATTACCGGATCTTGTTCATGCTTCTCAAAGGCTGCGTTGTACATTTTGTTAGCAATACTTCCTCCGGCGATCGCTCCAACAATTGGTGCAACTGTGAAGGCAATTGGCGGAAATATTACAATTGATAATAAAGTGGCGGCAGTTCCACCAAGGCTTGCTCCACCCAATAACGCCCCTGCTTTTCCTAAAAAACCAACCCCATCAAAATCTTTTTCAAATTTATCTGCAAGTTTTGGGTTACGACGAACAATCTGACGAATAGTTTTTGGGTCAAAATATTGAGCTACCTCTTCATTTCTCCTTCTATTATCATCAATAGATCTTACCGCATCAAGACCAACACCAATAGGAGTTGAATAAGGTATTATGTCTCCAACAGCCGGAACAAACTTCTCAACATATCCAGCAGTACTAAGTGCTACATCTCCAACATTCGCAAGGTCTGTTCTATTAATAGCTCCTATGTCGCCAGAACTTAATTTGTCTATAACCCCACGGTCATCATATTGTGGTATTTTCGACATGTTTATGCACCTACATTCAGGGCATGGGTAGCCTGACCCGCATTAGCCACCAATTGCGCGGTGTGGTTCCCAACTACTGGTTTTTGCTCTATAGTAACAGCTTTATTTGCGGGCTTCTGTAATGCCGCTACGTGTGAACCTGTCGCTACGGCTGCAGGTGCTGCCACAGTGGCGGTTGCTTTTGCTGCTTCATTGGCGGCGATCAGAGCATTAAGGTCTTTCATTAATTCACCGTTAACGGCTCGGCGCATAACCTGCGCGGGGCTGGCATTTTCTTCAGCGTATATTTTTCCAAGTTCTTTAGCAAATATACTATCTGCGCCACCACGTTTTTTAAGTTCAGGGCTTGCTGTTCCTATAAGTGCGGCATAAGCTTCGCCTGAGATTTTTTGCCCGGAAGCATGCGCCTGACTAAGTGCGGTGTAGATTGAAAGCGATGACTCACCGATCATGGCATTCAGTCCACCACCAATCAGTTGCGGAGCAGTAAAGGCAATCATTCCGCGTATAGGAGGCAAATTTTTTACCGTGCTAACAATGTTAACACCAAGAGAAGCAGCTCCAGCTACCTCCGATACAGCAAAATTTTTAAGAAGTTTTGAACGTGCTTCTTTAATGGGTGCAGGAACTTTACCAAATAAAATTGAGAAAGTAGACGATTCCTTCCCAGTAATATCTTTCGACATTTCCTTTAATGAAGAAAGATTTTTCCTAAGATTGTTTGCTGCGCTTACCATGCCCACCGCAGAAGCAACTATAAAACTAGCATTCATAACACCAATAAGAACTGGAGCTTTTCCTATAGCTCCTCGTAGACCTTTAACTGTCTCACCGGCATTTTTTGCACCAATAACTCCACCTGCTTTGTTTAAACCGTTTCCGATTTCATCTAAAGTTTTCTTTAGTGCCTGTTCAGCTAAAGCTGCATTCCTCTCTGGATTTCCACCTTTAATTTTGTCATAAACTTGTTTAACAGATAGTTGAGTCCACTTATCAATGGTCATCTTTCCATTAGTTGCAGCTCTTGCGATAGAGGGTAAACCAATTTTTTCACTAACTTTTGCAACTCCACCAACAGCACCAGCTATAACTGGCGTTACCATAGGCGCAGCTCCAGCTACAGCAAGACCCGTATCTCCAATTCGAGAAGCAGCATCTACTACCTTTTCAGTTACACTAGATTCTTTCACTACTGAAGGAATTACATCTCCTGATTTTTTAGGTAATGTAGCCATATGCTATACAACCCCCAAAGATGTGCCGTTTTCCCGCCCAGACTTAACCGCTTCAACCATTGAAGCTGGTGGGTTCTGACTAGCAACTCGTTTTTTTGCTTCACCTATGGCGTTCTGCCAGAAATTAGGTTTATCGCTATTCAAGCCAATAGTTGCCACCGCGCTCTTAACAAGATTAGTTCCGTCTTCATCGGTGCTTCTAATTGCAGAAGCTATAGCTTTTTTATCACCTGCAGCTACTAGATCACTAAACCCTTTCACTGCTTCAATTTCTTTTTTAGAAAGGTTTTTAGCCTTCAATTCTTCAGGAGATTCTTGCGCAATCTCCACTGCCTTAGCTTTTATAAATTCACAGAAAATGTTATGCCCATGAGTTCTAATACTAGCTAATTCTTTCTTTTTTACTCCAGATTTCAAAAGTACATCATCAGAGAATAAAGTGGCAAATACAGCCCTTTCATCACCTTTAAGATTTTGCAAATTATCTTTTATTGCTTGCATTACCTTGTTAGGGTTATTGTGGTTACTTAGTAGATCTTCCAAAGTCTTTTTCTCACGCGCACCAAAATTATTTATTTGATCATCTATAATTAATTCTAACTGTTCGGTGGTAATAAATCTACGGTTGCCGCTGCCATCTTTCTTTATAACGTTTCCTTTTCCTACCAGATTAACCAGAGAAATAGGATCTAATTCTCCACTAGCTATTACTTCAGCAATTCGTTCAGTAATAGGAGCAAGCTTAGGAATAAATTTATCGCCAAATTTTATACGCCCACGGTCAACTTCGTTTTGCTGAAAAATCTCCATGACTTGCGCACTGATGTCAGAACGACCACCATATCCAGCATCGATATTTTTCTTCAACTCCATAATCATTTTATAAGAATTTGGCTTGTTTAGCTCTTCATAAGAATCTTTTGATAAACTTCTTTTCAACAGAGCGTTACCAATTACTGCTCCACCCCCGATAAATTTCTGGGTATTGTCATCAACATTGAACGAATCAAGACTACTAGAGTCAAAGTTTTCTATTCCACCTTTCTCTAAAGCTCCCAATGCACTCTTATTCAATGCTTTATGATTTTTGAATGCAAAATAACTATTAACTATAACAGTAGGCAACTGACTCGCAGCATCTTTAAGACCAGAAGTCATAATTTTATGACCATGCTCTAAAGCAGTTTTTACAACTTCATTGTCTTTATAGTGCTTATCAGCATCAATAATATCTTTTAAATTTTTAAGGGTTTCGGAACGTTCTGCATTTCTATCCTTAGCCGCTTGCAACACAGTCATACCTGGTTGAGTGCCAATCATTATCGCCGTAACCGCAGCTGCGGAACCTAAAGCAAATTTATGCGCGGAATTCTGATTCCAACCTTTATTAAATTCCTTGGAAAGTTTTGCATGAAATTTAATGGCATTTTCATAAACACCACTATTAAGTTTATTAGCAATGAATGATGGTAAACCACTGGTAAAAAGTTCGAGGGAAGGAGCAAGATCATCTGGAACTTCCATGCCCAACCAATAACGCTTTCCGTCCTTTTGCTGTAAAGACCCTAAAGAAGCTATCGTATTTATGGAATTAGCTTTAGTTTGCTCATAGCCACGGCGCACGTCGCCATGTCCACTACCATATTCATCATCACCATCATCACGATAACCAGACATAAAGCCCTTAAGCAAAAATATTATATTTATACCCTGTCAGTATATCAAACTAACATGCTATATCACCACCGGTTTTTTGTTACATTTTAATTACATAAATAAGAATTATGACAATTCATGGTCAAAAAAATATTATTATATATCAGTCTATTACTAATATTAAGAATTACGCCTGCTGGCGCGGGCAATCGCAAGTGCCAGTTCGGCAATAACCTGTCCCCTGCTTAGGGATATATTATTTTTATTAGACAAGCTGTTATTTATGGAGTTTTTTGTAGGGAAAAATGCTGGTTGAGTCGTACTGGCTGGAACATTCCTTGAGGTTGATGAGGATATTAAATCAGAAATCAACTCATTTTGTTTATTATTTTCAATTTTTATTGAAGAATTATCAGTCTGCCCACCATTTATTGACATCTGCAATAATTGCTGCAACATTCTCTCAAGACGTAATATACGATTTTTGAGTGAATTATCTGTATATGTATTTTTATTCTTTGTAATTTGCATATTCATTTGATATATCCTGAAAATCTTTTTAGTTTTATTTAGCGATGATTGAAGTGTAAGAATAATGCCGTTTAAGATACATTTATTGGTAATATCGGGAATAATAATAATGGTATTTATTATTTCCAAGGTTCTTATCGCAAATAAGATTGAAACCGAACAGTCTGCTTTGACTACTATTGTCAAAAAATCACCATACAGCATAACAATAGAGAATGCCAGTTGGGGTATGAATTGCCAAAATTTCCCACAGCCTGAACGTGATGACTCACAAGGCGGAAATACTATCTCTATCAAGGAGAATAATGTAATCTATCCAATCTCACGTTTATGCAATGGAAATCCTAGATGTGATATAGCAGTTGATTCAAATTTTCTTGGAGAGCCGATGGTCAGTTGCCCCAAAACATTAGAAGTTGAATATCGCTGTTTTAATATAGACCGTTTGCGCAAAAGCAAAGCTACCGATGGAATCTTATCC
>JBEBHV010000291.1:0-1795 GCA_040080715.1 Rickettsiales bacterium
GAGACAGATATGCAGGACGGGAAGTAAAGCCAGAGGATAATGGAAATCTGAAGTCAGAAACCAGAAATCAGAAAACTGATGTTCCTGTATTTCCAAACGTGATTAATAATCCTTTGCGAGCCAAAAAAGGTAAGTCAGTCAGCCAAATGACTTATGCGCGTGCGGGAATAATTACCAAGGAAATGGAATATATTGCGGTTAGAGAAAATGAGGGTCATAAAAATCCTGTGGACGGCGAAGCCGTAGCACAGGATCTTAAACCGTATAGAACGCAAACAGATCCTGCGCTGCGACTACGTCGCCCGCAGGATTTAGTAACTCCTGAATTTGTACGACAGGAAGTGGCTGCTGGTCGGGCGATTATCCCTGCCAATATCAATCACCCTGAAGCCGAGCCAATGATTATCGGGCGCAATTTCAAGGTAAAAATCAACGCTAATATTGGCAATTCGGCGGTGACTTCTTCGGTAGCTGAGGAAGTAGAAAAAATGGTGTGGGCGATTCGCTGGGGCGCGGATAACGTGATGGATCTATCAACAGGTCGCAATATCCACAACATCCGCGAGTGGATCATCCGCAATTCACCTGTGCCGATTGGGACTGTGCCTATCTATCAGGCACTCGAAAAAGTTGGTGGCATTGCTGAGGAATTAACTTGGGAAGTTTACCGCGATACTTTGATTGAACAATGCGAACAAGGCGTTGATTATTTCACCATCCATGCTGGCGTGCGCTTGCCTTATATCCCAATGACCGAACACCGCAAAACTGGCATTGTCTCGCGTGGCGGTAGCATAATGGCGAAATGGTGCATGAGCCACCATAAGGAAAGTTTCCTTTATGAACGTTTCGACGATATCTGCGAAATCATGCGCGCTTATGATGTGAGTTTTTCTCTTGGTGACGGCTTGCGCCCCGGCTCAATTCATGATGCCAATGATGAAGCGCAATTTGCCGAACTGAAAACCCTCGGCGAACTAACCAAACGAGCTTGGGAATATGATTGTCAGGTGATGGTGGAAGGGCCTGGACATGTGCCGATGCATCTCATCAAAGAAAATATGGATAAACAGCTAGAGCTGTGCCACGAAGCACCGTTTTATACGCTTGGACCACTAACTACCGATATTGCTCCAGGATATGACCACATAACTTCAGGGATTGGCGCAGCGATGATCGGCTGGTTCGGCACGGCGATGCTGTGTTACGTAACTCCCAAAGAACATCTGGGGCTGCCTGATCGCGATGACGTTAAAACCGGTGTAGTGACTTATAAAATTGCCGCACACGCTGCCGATCTGGCAAAAGGGCATCCAAGCGCATATATGCGTGATGACGCGCTTTCCAAAGCCCGCTTTGATTTCCGCTGGCAGGATCAGTTTAATCTCTCGCTTGACCCCGAAACCGCCAAGGATTTCCACGATGAAACCCTGCCCGCTGATGGCGCGAAAGTGGCGCATTTCTGCTCGATGTGCGGCCCTAAATTCTGCAGCATGAAAATATCGCAGGACGTGCGGGAGTTTTCAGCCAAACAACGTCATTCTGAAACCGCACTTGCGGTGGAAGAATCCCCATCAGGAGATCCTTCTTTCGCTGCGCTCTCTCAGGATGACATCAAAAATGGACTAAAAGAAATGGCAGAAAAATTCAAAGAATCTGGCGGAGAACTTTACCAGAAGGTTGGGTGATATATCATGCAATTTGAATGGGATAATAAAAAGGATTTAGAAAATCAGCTAAAACATAATATTTCTTTTACAACTGCCACTAAGGCTTTTTCTGATGAGTATGTGGT
>JBEBHV010000080.1:0-8258 GCA_040080715.1 Rickettsiales bacterium
AGCCAAAACATGTTGAAAATACTGGATTGCTTCCTGCCACGCTATGCTCGCAGTCGCAATGACAAGAATTGGGGATTTTTACTCTCAAATGACTATAATCCCAACCATAAGATTAAAAATAATGCTACTCAGCAAACCGCACCTTGTATTTGCCTTTTTCTCTCTCCTTATCGGATTATTTCTGGTGTTTTATATTCCTCCTATTGGCGGGATTGATGAAAATCACCATGTTCGCCGTGCTTCTGAGGTTTCACAAGGTATTTTTATTAATCCGGTAACGCACACGGAAGATCCGCTAACGCTTTGGTCTGATAATGCCTGGGTTATTCGCAAGAATCACCATGAACAAGGCAAACCATGGAACTTTGCTGATGTAAAAAATATCGGAACAGGGCAGCCAAAAGAAAGAACAATTGATATAGAACAAAATATTTTGTCCTTAAATAGCCCGGTTATTTATATACCTTTCGGTCTGGTACTTAAATTGGCTAAGGTTCTTTTTGCGCCAGATTACTGGGTGCAGTTTTATATTTTGCGTATAACCGCGCTCTTACTGAGTGTAGCATTATTTACGCTAGCTATAATAAGAATGCCGGAACACAAAATTTTATTAGCTACGGCTGGTTTGTTGCCGATAATGTTTTATAACCGCAGCGGCATGAATGTTGATGGCATAACCATTGGCTGCGCATCACTTTTCATTATCCAAGTTCATAATTTATGCCGAAAAAACGCGATTATTTCTTTTTCTGACAAATTACAATTGCTGCTGTGGGGATTCCTAATGGCTCAGTGCAAAGGTGCATACGCGCCTTTGTTATTTCTGGTGTTGTTTATACCGAGGGGAAATTTCATTTCCCGAAGTGATTACTGGCGCACAGCTCTGCTGATTATAACACCAGCATTGTTATGTGGTCTCGGCTGGTCAGGTTTTGCCAAATATGAGTTACTGGCAGGAGTAAAATATTTTACCAAAGAAACAATTCAGGTCTGGCCGGATGGTCAGTTCCAGTGGATTTTGCAACATCCATTTTCTTATGCTGGGGTAGTACTCAAAACAATTTTTGCCTCGAATTTTATTACCTATAATTTTATTGGAATGATCGGATATCTGGGATGGAATGGATTTTCTCTGCCAACTTTCCCAATAGTGATTCTGTTATTATTGTTTATAGCGATACTTGCCAGCGAGCCAGTGAGAATGCCTTTATATAAATCCACCAGAACAAGATTACTGCTGCTAATGATAGCAGGCATAACTTTCGGGATGATGCTGACCATGATTTATGTGCAGTGGACAGGCTACCAGTCGCCCACCGTGGTTGGCTTTCAGGGCAGGTATTTTTACCCGCTCCTGCCGCTGCTGATTATATTTGCTAAGCCAATTAAAGATCTGGTGAGCGAAAAGCGCGCAACCTTGCTGCTCTGGGCGTTTGGAGCTATAAGCTCGGCAAGCCTTATATACTCAACCTGGCAGGGAAATTATTAAATATATCATTATTTTCTGGTTACGCTCGCTACGCGACGAAAAGTAAAATCTTTGGCGGACTTTTGGTCTCGATTTTCATACTCCATTCTGTATTAAAAAATAAAGAATGGAGTATAGTAATTACAAATCCATATTAACCGCGCTATTAATTGCTATGCGGTTGAATTTACTCGGACGGGTGAAGGCTTGCAGCGGGTCGGCATTATTCAGGATTTCGCCTTCGCCGGAATGTTTGTTGCCGCCAAAGCCCATGCCGAAAGCCGGTGTTCCGGTTCCTTTCGGTGAATTTATTACACAGTGTCCCGCCTGGTTTTCGCGGGCAAAGATTTCCGCCTCGATTTTACTTTGCGTATAAATCCCATTCACCAACCCTGCATTTTCCGGGGCATTCACCAAATCTATTGCTTCGGAAAATTTTTTGTAAGGCGTAACAAACAGCAACGGCGCAAAAGTTTCCTTATGCATTATTTGTGACTGCTTTGGCATAAGCGCGAGTGCCGGCTCAACAAAAAACACATTGCTTGCATCGCTTATGCGCAGCCTGTCCCCAAATAATATTTTACCACCTTCAAGAAGGGCTTGTTTCTTTGCTGATTCAAAACGCTGGAAACTATCTTCATCAATCAATACGGCATAACCATAATCATTAGATGCGCCTGATAGCGGATTTACTATTGCACCGGAAGCAAGAAATTTTTCAATATTTTGTTTCAGAGCCGAAACGATTTTATCATATATTTTTTCCTGCACTATAAGGCGACGGGTATTAGTGCAGCGTTGGCCACTGGTGGCAAGGAAAGAACCCATGATGGAACTAACGGCAAATGTAAGATGCTCATCAGTTATTTTTTCCGAAATAATAACTCCATTATTTCCACCAAGTTCTAATATAGGAGGGATTTTATTATTTTCTTTTTGTGCAAGGGCAGCTTTTATTCCCTGCCCCATAGCCACGCTTCCGGTGGCACTTATCATATCGATCTGTTCATGCGCAACCAGCCGCGCGCCAATATCACGATCACCAATTATTATCTGTAACAGATCGCTATACTCACCAGCGATACTATCGAAATTTTCTTTAATCGTGGCTGCAACCATAGGCGTTTTTTCCGATGGTTTCCAGATTACGGCATTGCCGGCAAGCAGGGCAGGGGCGATTGTCCAGTGCGCTACGGCTAAGGGAAAATTGAACGAAGTGATAAGCCCAACCACACCAACCGGTGGGCGTTCTTTGCAACGCGTCATACCGCCAAATTCAGGAAGCGCAGAATTTTCAATTGTTTTCTTCAGTATATCCGCCGCACCAACTACTTCCGCGCTAGCTTCCTTCTCAGTTTTTCCGGCATCGTAGATTATCAAATCGATAAGACTTTTTTTATTTGCGTTAATCGCATCACTGAAAGCGGTAAGCAATTTCTCACGCGTAGCTCTTGGATTATCCGCCCATTTTTTCTGCGCTTGTCTGGCTCGTTCTATTTTATAGGCAAGTGTTTGCCCGTTATCAGTGGCAAGCTCTGCTATCACCGAACCGTCGCAGGGTGAAATTACTACTAAATTAGATACAGAATTTCCGGTCATAAAAATACTATTTACGGATAGAGTTTAGGTGTAGAGCTTAATGTATCAATCACCAACTGATTCAGGCTTTTTCCGGTTGCACTAGCTATAATTGTGATTTCTTCATGTAAATCTGGTGGAATCCGGACATTGAATTTTCCTGAAAAATCTTTTTTGGGATTTATATTTTTTTTCGCGCAGGCCTGCAAAAATATTTTCAAGGAGATTTCCCCTTCCTTTTTAAGATTTTTAATGTCAGCAGCATAAAAATCTGCACCACCATTCAAATTAATAAACTCGCCACGGAACATTTCAATTTCCGGATCATATGAAATTGCAGCATGATAACCATTAAATTCCATTATATTCATCATGGCATAACCCCATTTGCTTGTAACCATTGCCGGACACTTGCCACAGCACCTTTGTCGGTATCAGGACGAGGATGCGGACGGTGGAAAACCCGGATTTCATTAAAAAGAAATACTTCAACCCGCGAACCTGCACGCTCATTTATTTCTGCGCCCAATTCTAAAAACAAAGCTTCAATATCACGCCACTTAATATTACCGCTAACCGGACGGGAAAAAATTAATTCCAGGGTTTTCTGGTGTTTCTTTTTCACTACAGATAGTACCAGAAAATGGTACTGCTTTCAATAGAAAGTTTCAGCATATTATTTGCCGCCGCCAAGCCATGTTTTCCGGGTGAAATTATGTTGTGCTTCAACAAGGCGTACTGTCCCTGTTTTAGAGCGCATAACTATAGAGTGCGTTGTAGCACCACCGGCAAAACGACGCACACCACGCAGCATTGATCCGTCAGTTACTCCGGTTGCTGCAAACATCACATCGCCTTTTGCCATTTCCTCAAGATTATATTTGCGGTTAAAATCTTCAATGCCCATGCGCTTAGCGCGTTCGCGTTCCTCATCGGCGGTGAATAATAAACGTCCCTGCATCTGACCGCCGATTGAACGCAGTGCCGCCGCAGCGAGTACGCCTTCAGGCGCGCCACCGATTCCCATATACATATCAACACCTGTGTCTGGTTTGCTGGTGGCGATTACACCAGCCACGTCACCATCTTGGATAAGCTGGATTCTTGCGCCAGTTTCACGCACGCCAGCGATTATTTCCTTGTGACGGTCGCGCTCTAAAATAACCACCACCAAATCAGAAATTTCACATTTTTTAGCTTTGGCAAGGTTCTTTAAATTCTGTTTTGGTGAATTATCAAGGTCAACAACGCCATCAGGCAATCCACCACCAATTGCGATTTTGCTCATATAAACATCAGGAGCATGCAGGAACCCACCTTTTTCTGCCATCGCGATTACGGTCAGTGAATTAGCTCCGCCATGCGCGCATATTGTGGTGCCTTCCAGCGGGTCGAGGGCGATGTCAATTTTAGGGCCGATTCCGGCAGCATTTCCCACTTTTTCACCGATATAAAGCATTGGTGCTTTGTCGCGTTCGCCTTCACCGATAACTATCGTGCCATCAATGGAAAGCCCGTTCAGTGCTTGACGCATAGCATTTACCGCTGCCCTATCGGCTTCTTTTTCCTGCCCTTTTCCCATCCACTCAAAGCTTGCCAGAGCTGCTGCTTCTGTAACCCTTACTGCTTCCAGGGCAAAATTGCGATCCGACCAAAAATTTTCTTTAGCTGCACCCATTGACTTACTCTCCGTATAAAATTGCATTAAGCTATTGCATTAAGCTTAAGAGTGTTTAGCGCAGTTTGTGGTGATTTTAAAGAATTATTATATACGTATTTCGGAAGTAGTGGCTGTGCTGCCTATTTTGATGCGCTCTTTCCAGCTATCATCTTTTTTGTCACGCCCATTTTTATGGTTATCTTCATCATGATGACCTAACATCTTCTCAAGTTTTTCTTCAACTTCCTCGGCAGGTAGAATAAATTTCTTACTGATAAAACGGTCAAGTTTTTCGGCTTTGTGCGGGAAAATAGTGCGTGCTCCCAAGGTTATTGCCGCAGCAAACACGGCACCACCAATTTTTCCGGCAAGAATATGGCGGATGGGCGTTTTTTCCTTATCTATGGCTAACTGCATAACAACGTTTAAAACGGTAGATGAAACTGCCCAGGTTAAAGCTTGCGGCACATGCGACACTTCATATTTGTAAATCTTATCAAAACGCTCTTTATATTCTGCCGAATCTTCACTAACTCCATGCCTCTCTGCCCATTCTTTAGCGGCGCGTCGCGCACCTTTTTGAAAAGATTTTTTAAATATAGGCTCAACAGTTTCAGAAATCTGCGCCATTAGCCCCGGGAATAAACGCTGCATTCCTATAGTAACAGGAATTGCGCCAAAATCTCCTATAAGTTCGGCAGCATACCATTTGTGCAACTGACTTTTATTGCCAAATTTTTGCTGTATCTTATTTCCTATATAAGGAGTACCCGCAATCACATCAATACCAGTGCATACCAATGCATGGTTCATGGTGTAGGCTACATCCTCTGCGCGCTGCTTTTTAGTTTTTGCTTTTTCTATTTCAGCAGGAGTTTTACTGTTATTTTCGTTATCCATATGTGATTTATTCTATGTAATTGCGAATCATTTGCAAGTAAATTGATTTTTTATTTGCCAAAATTAAGAAAATAGTTGATATTTAGTCATATTTATAGAAATACTAACACAGAACTAGTCTGGGAATCGTTATGAACAGGGATTTATGAACAGGGATCTTGTAGAGGAAGCCATAGCTGGTAGTGCCATTGTCACTTATCTTGCGGGAAAGCCTATAGAAGGGACAAGTGGTGATTCTGAGCATGTGCTTAGCCCTATAAAAGTGGAGTTCAGCCCACCTAAAGCTACTAAATCCGGCTCAGAATTGGCAATTACTATAACTCATACCGATAGGCATCACCCGGAGTTAGTATACGATACTATTAAAGAGCATCTTGCCAGAATGGATGAGCTTAAGGGATATCCGCTGAAGGCGTTTGATCAAGAAAATGATGTTAAAAAAGAAAATAGTGAAATTACAGTGCGTTATGATTTGCCTAGCGGGGTAGCCGATTCGATTATTCTTGCCCTATCGAAAAGGGGTAAAAGCGAAGGTAATGTTGGAGCCGCATTGTCAAATCTTGAAAAAGGATCTTCAGGAAGTTGGGTGGATAGGGCAAAAGAGATGAAAGATAAGGTTCTAAGCTACGTAGGAATGTAATCCGCGAGTTGATTTTACGCCTATAAATAAATCATTGACTATTTACAAAAATTATTTGATTATAAGTGGAGTTCAAGGTTAACCCTGGTTTTCTGCCAGTCGCGTTTTACATCTCCGTAGATTCAAAAAGATATTTGAGCTTCCACCTGCACTAGTATTAAAGTTTTAACCCTCCTTATTTGTTTGTATAATCATGAAATTACAAGACCTTAAGCTAAAAACCCCCGATGATTTGTTAAAACTGGCTGAAGAAGAACAAATTGAGCATGCCAGCACTATGCTCAAACAGGAAATGATCTTTGCCATTCTCAAGAAACAGGCAGAGAAGGGGGAGCCGATACTCGGCGAGGGCGTGGTTGAGGTGTTGCAGGATGGGTTTGGTTTCCTTCGTTCGCCACTGGCCAATTACCTTGCCGGGCCTGATGATATTTATGTTTCCCCGAGCCAGGTGCGACGTTTTGCCCTGCGTACCGGTGATACGGTAGAAGGTGAAATCCGTGCCCCGAAAGATGGCGAGCGTTATTTCGCGCTGCTTAAGGTTAATAAAATTAACTATGATGATCCTGAGCAGATCCGCCACCGCATTAATTTTGACAATCTTATCCCGCTATATCCTGAGCGTCGCATCAAGCTGGAAATTGAAGACCGTCCTGATAAAAAAGACCTTTCAATGCGCGTTGCCGACATTGTCGCGCCGATTGGCTTTGGTCAACGTGCCCTGATTACCGCGCAGCCACGCACCGGTAAGACCGTATTCCTGCAGAATATCGCCCATTCGATAACTGCTAATCATCCAGGTGCTTATCTTATTGTTCTTCTTATAGATGAACGTCCGGAAGAAGTGACCGATATGCAGCGTACAGTACGAGGTGAGGTGGTTTCCTCAACTTTTGATGAGCCGGCAACCCGTCACGTCCAGCTTGCAGAAATGGTGATTGAAAAGGCCAAAAAACTGGTTGAGCATAAGAAAGATGTGGTGATTCTGCTTGATTCCATCACCCGTTTAGCCCGCGCTTACAACACTGTTATCCCGTCATCGGGCAAGGTTCTGACCGGTGGTGTGGATGCTAACGCCCTGCAACGTCCGAAGCGGTTTTTTGGGGCGGCGCGTAACATTGAGCATGGTGGTAGTCTGACCATTATAGCTACTGCGCTTATCGATACTGGCTCACGTATGGACGAGGTTATTTTCGAGGAATTCAAGGGAACTGGTAACTGCGAGCTGGTGCTTGACCGTAAAATTGCCGATAAACGCACCTTCCCGGCAATCGATATTACTAAGTCCGGTACTCGCAAGGAAGATCTGCTGGTTGATAAGGCAACCCTTACTAAGATGTGGGTAATGCGTAAGATTCTGGCACCGATGGGGGCTATGGACGGCATCGAATTCCTGCTGGAAAAACTGGGAGAAACCAAAAATAATGGCGAATTCTTTGATAAAATGAATTCTTAAGTCAAGTTGGTGTTTGACAAATCCGAAGATATATAATTAAAACACTTGCTGCCACTCGCACTAACCGAGCGAGTGCGTAGTATAGTAAAAGTCCAGCCTTCGCTCCTAGGAGCTTCGGCGGACGTAATGTTTTCTAAGTGGCGTTGCCACTAAGAAAACCTAACGGAAGCTTGGCCGAGTGGTTTAAGGCAGCAGTCTTGAAAACATTTGTTTATAGACTGGTTTATGTGTGGAAGAATGGCCGAGTGGTTTAAGGCAGCAGTCTTGAAAACTGCCGAGGTGGCAACGCCTCCGTGAGTTCGAATCTCACTTCTTCCGCCACTACCCCAAAAATTGATTTGGGACAAAAATGGGACAGTAAACCACAACACTCCACCAAAAAATCTTAGAGATTCCCAATTAGAGGTGTTTAATGGACATTCATATCAATGGTAAAAATTTGACGAATTTATCGTCAATACCCCAGTTCTAGACCGAAGTGCAACACTTGCTGTAAGGCTGTGTTGCTATGGAAAAGAAATATGGACACCTTTGTCGCGTCGAGAGGGATGAGATATAC
>JBEBHV010000292.1:0-1776 GCA_040080715.1 Rickettsiales bacterium
GGATATTCTTCAGCCATATCTTGATGCCAGTATGAAAAGTTTTACCAGTAATCAGGAACGGATGCGCGCCATGGTTGGTGAAACTATGGGCAAAGCTATGGAAGGCATGTCGCCACTTGGTCAGCTCGAAGAAGTCACCCGCCATAACATGGCACTTTTTGAAAAAACCATGCAGATGTTCAATCCTTTCGGCAGTTTGTTCACCAGCCATTCTGAACCGGAAAAAGAAAAAACCGAAGAGCCTAAAAAACCACACCCGAAAAAGTAGGTATATCTGTGGAAAATAAATCTTGTCTTGGCAGTAAAACTTACGAGGAAATAAATATTGGCGATAGCGTAAGCCTTACGCGCACGCTTACCAAAAAAGACATCCAGCTTTTTGCCATAGTAACTGGCGATATGAACCCCGCACATCTCGATGAAAATTATGCCAAAACCGATATTTTCCAGCAGATAGTCGGGCATGGTATGTGGACTGGTTCAATGTTCTCAACCTTGCTGGGAATGCAGCTCCCGGGACTTGGCACAATTTATCTAAGCCAGACTTTGAAATTCCTCAAGCCTGTGCATCTTGGCGACACCATAACTGCTTCGGTCAAAGTTACTGCCAAAGACGATAAGAAAAAACACATCACACTAGAAACATTATGCGCAAACGAACAAGGCGAGCATGTTCTTGAAGGCGTTGCGGTTGTGCTACCGCCAACAGAAAAAGTCTGTTGGACTGCAACTCCACTTCCTGAAGTACAGATAAAAACAGACGGGCATGATTATGAACAATGGCTGTTGAATAAAGCAAAACTTCTAAAACCGCTAAAAACCGCAGTGGTACATCCCACTGATATTTTGTCACTGGCAGGAGCCATTCAAGCAGCGCAAGCTGGAATCATTGAGCCAATACTGGTAGGAAATGAAGAAAAAATCCGCAAAGTCGCGGAAGATGCCCATATCGACATCAGCAAATATACCATAATTTCCACACCACATAGCCACGCAGCAGCGGCAGCAGCAGTACAAATGGCACGCAATGGCGAAGTTGAAGCACTTATGAAAGGAAAACTACACACTGATGAATTAATGGAAGCGGTGGTTGATAAAGAAAATGGCTTGCGAACAGGAAGGCGCATCAGCCATGTTTTCGTGCTTGATGTTCCGAGTTATCCCAAACCGCTTTTCCTTACTGATGCAGCAATCAACATCAACCCCAATATGATGGAAAAAAAGGACATTATCCAAAACGCTGTGGATTTATTTCACGCGCTGGGACTTGGCACACCCAAAGTCGCTATTTTAGCAGCGGTGGAAACCGTGAATGAAAATATGCCGGCAACACTCGATGCCACAGCCCTGTGCAAAATGTCAGAACGCGGACAAATCACAGGCGCGATTTTAGATGGTCCTCTGGCTTTTGATAATGCCATCTCAAAGGAAGCAGCAGCGATTAAAGGCATAACTTCGGAAGTGGCGGGTAATGCTGATATTTTAGTGGTTCCGGATATTGAATCGGGAAATATGCTCTATAAACAACTGCGTTATTTTTCTGGTGTGCAGGGTGCAGGGATTGTGCTTGGTGCGAAAGTGCCGATAATCCTTACCAGCCGTGCCAGTGATGCCGACAACCGCGTTGTCTCCTGCGCCCTTGCCCTTATTTATGCGCAAACGAAGCGAGTATGACTGGCTTAATTATCACCTGCAATGCTGGCTTTTCCAACACCAAGATCGCTATGTTTGTAGCTATTTGTAAGTTTTTTATTGATTTTACAGCCCCAATGAGGT
>JBEBHV010000081.1:0-8243 GCA_040080715.1 Rickettsiales bacterium
AGCAAGTATAATAGCGAAGCGCGCCTGCGAAATTGAAACGCGCGAGCTTCCCTATTATACTGGCTTTACAGTCTCACACCTGTTTGAACTTTTACAAACCTGCGGATATGTCTGATTAATTTCATATAATTCAATGAATTAACCAATTATTAGCAAGTTTATATTACTTTACTAATCTGAAATTGAATTGTGAGAAGAATGTGATACCGGAAAATCTTTCTATTGCCATCTTGCTTCCTTGCTATAACGAGGAAATGACTATTGCCGGAGTGGTGACCTCTTTTCGTGTCCGTTTTCCTACCGCCAGAATCTATGTTTATGACAATAATTCTACCGATAATACCGCTGCTTTAGCGACTCAATCAGGGGCGATTGTCCGCCGTGAATCAAGGCAGGGTAAGGGCAATGTGGTGCGCCAGATGTTTGCTGACATCGATGCCGATATTTATATCCTCGCTGATGGCGATAACGCGCATCCGCCGGAGCCGGCAGATAGTTTTATAAATGCACTGCTGGAACAGAGGCTGGATATGGTGATTGGCGCACGTATCCAAGGTGAAAATGAAACAAGGCGTTATCATAATTTCGGCAATCGCATGTTCAACCGTCTGGTCGAAGTGCTTTTCCGCCGTGGGATGAAGGATGTTTTTTCTGGCTACCGTGTTTTTAACAGAAGATTTGTAAAAACATTTCCGGCTGTGAGTCGTGGTTTTGAAATTGAAATGGAGCTTAGCGTGCACGCGCTCGATTTGCGGTTGCCGTTTGTCGAGATTCCGTTTCATTATGGTGATCGTCCGGAAGGTTCGGTGAGCAAACTTCGCACATTCCGCGATGGCTTCCGCATCGCCTGGCGCATGGTTGTGTTATTCAGTGAAACCCGTCCTTTCCGGATGTTTACGTGGATTGCGGTGGTAATGCTTTTATTCGCGGTAATTCTCGGCATACCACTAATCGAAACTTTCATCGAAACCAGCACCGTGCCGCGTATGCCCACGGCTTTTGCCGTCGTCGGATTGATTTTACTTAGCGGTGTGATTTTCACCAGCGGCATTATTTTAGAAGGAATTGCCCGCTTCCGCCGCGAGAACAAACGCCTGCATTATCTGGCGTGTTCGCCGTTTCGCAGTGGTTATCTTGACATTAAGTAATAAATTGTTTGTGTTATCTCCAGCCTGTCCAAGGAATCTTGTCATCCCCGATTTAATCGGGGATCTATGGCAACAATTCTGTCATTGGTTTTATCCCTAGATCCCGCATCAAGTGCGGGATGACAGCTACAAATCCACCAGATTTCTGGCAAAATCTTCTGGGTTGAAAGCATCTAAATCATCAATCGCTTCACCAATGCCGATTGCGTGAATTGGAAGTTTGGATTCGCGGGCGAGGGCGACCACGATCCCACCTTTAGCAGTGCCGTCAAGCTTAGTGATAATCAGCCCGGTAACATTTACCATCTCTTTAAAAGTGCTCACCTGTGACAGCGCATTCTGCCCAGTGGTGGCATCCAGAACCTGCAGAACATGGTGTGGTGCGGATTCATCAATTTTTTTCAGTACTTTTATAATTTTTTGCAATTCCGCCATGAGGTTTGATTTATTTTGCAAACGCCCGGCTGTGTCGATAAACAGCACGTCAATATTTTCTGCTCTTGCCCTTTCGAGTGCTTGGAAAGCAACGCTGGCAGGATCGGCTTGAAACGCGCCGGTAACCACAGGAATTCCCGAGCGTTCTCCCCAAACTTGTATCTGTTCCACCGCTGCTGCACGAAAAGTATCGGCGGCGGCTATCATAACTTTTTTACCTTCGTTCTTAAACTTACTGGCGAGTTTGCCGATAGTGGTAGTTTTGCCGTTGCCATTCACGCCCACCATAATGATAGTGGTAAGTGGTCGGTGGTCAGTGGTCAGTGGGATGGAGTAGGGCTTCAATATATCAGCTATTTTACCAGCCAGAAATTCGCGCACTTCACCAGCTTCAATGTTTTTATCAAAACGCTGTTTAGCGAATTCTGTTGTTAATTCATGTGCCAGTGGCGCGCCTAAATCTGCCTCTATTAGCAATTCTTCCAGCTCTTCCAGCGAGGCATTATCCAGCTTGCGCTTGGTAAAAATACCAACAATACCACTGGATAGCTTGCCGGAGGTTTTAGATAAACCTGATTTTAGTTTGGATAGGAAAGACATATTTTATGCAATAGCATCAAGCCCTTTTTTTGCAACCAAAGACAACAGTTTTAGAGAAGTTCCAGAGGGATGTTTTTCTCCTCGTTCCCATTGGCTAACAAGTCCCTTTGTAACATTCAGATAGTTGGCAAATACGCTCTGGCTAACATTTTCTTTTTCCCTTATGTTGCGTATTTGTTCTGCGGTAAGATTTTTAGTTGGTGTTAGGCAGCTTCCATCAAATTCTTGCATTGTTTTTTTGTCCATCAAACCAGACGCATATAGTCCTTCTGCCGTTTCATGGATAGCGGCTGCGATTTTATTGCGATATTGTTTTGTTTTCATATTCTACCTCAATTAGTAACTTGTCTTTTACAGCTTTGGCTATCTCTAATTCAGCATAACTTAGCATATCTGCTGCAAGCCTTCTGAAATCTAACAGGTCATTATTTTCTATATTGGATTTCTCATTTTTAGCAAAACCATAAACGAAGAACGCCTTGTCTTTATATTTTGAATAAAA
Source organism: Rickettsiales bacterium (assembly GCA_040080715.1). Classification (GTDB taxonomy): domain Bacteria; phylum Pseudomonadota; class Alphaproteobacteria; order Rickettsiales; family SXRF01; genus SXRF01. The sequence continues at coordinate 2,686 of JBEBHV010000081.1, forward strand.
TGATGGTACGAAAACCACCGGATTTCCCTTCACCTTTTCTTGCAACACGTTGCTTTATTACTCCTCCGCCTAAATCCGCATCAATCAAGCCGTTTTCTGCATTCATTACTGCTTTGCACAAAGCGTGGTCGTCAATTCCTGATTTTATAGCAAAGCGAGCAAACGATTTTGTTTGAAAAACCCTCAAAATCCATCTCTCTCATTGACATTATATAACACTAGGTATTACAGAGCAATAGGCAGTTTTATAAAATTTCAGCATGTAATTTACAAGCATAACTTCCTGTTATAACACAATTTACTGTGCTTCCCGCTTCACATTCCCTATCCAATTCCACCGGCGCAAACTGGGGAGTTTTGCCTATTCTGCCTTTTTCCACTAGTATTTCACTGGTAACGCCAATTTGTGACTCAAGATATTTTTGTAAGTTTACTTCTCCGGCTTCCCTTAGCTTTGCAGCCCGTTCTTTGCGAATGGCTTTGGCAACTTGCGGCATTTTGGCGGCGGGTGTGCCAGCGCGGGCGGAGTAGGGGAAGACATGCAGATATATCAATCCAGTTTCATTCACTAAATCCAGCGTATTTTGGAACATTTCGTCAGTTTCAGTGGGGAAACCAGCTATAATATCCGCGCCAAAAACAATATCAGGACGCAGCGCGCGCAGATTTTGGCAGAATTTAATAATATCGCTGCGACCGTGTCGCCGTTTCATGCGTTTGAGAATCATGTCATCACCAGCTTGCAAGCTGATATGGATATGGGGCATCAGGCGCGGTTCGTTTGCAAATAAATCCAGCAGGTCGCTATCCACCTCCACCGCATCGATCGAAGAAATGCGCAGGCGTTTTAAGTCCGGAACAAGGTTGAGCAAACGGCGGCACATGCTACCAAGGGTAGGGGCGCCGGGCAGATCCTTGCCGTAATCACTTATATCAACACCGGTCAGCACCACTTCATTATAGCCAGTCTCCACAAGACCGCGCACCTGCGCCACAATCTCACCCATCGGCACGCTACGACTATTTCCCCGCCCAAATGGTATGATGCAGAAAGTGCAGCGGTGGTCGCAACCATTTTGCACCTGCACAAATGCCCGCGCTTTCCCATCGAATGAAGCCACCAGATGTGATGCCGTTTCTTTAACCGACATGATGTCATTGACGAGGATTTTTTCAGTAGTCTGTTGCCAGTTGTCGGTTGTCAGTAATGAATATGATTGGCTTTTCAGTTTCTCCTCATTGCCAATCACCTTGTCCACTTCCGGCATGTCGGCATATGCTTTCGGGTTTATCTGCGCGCCGCAACCAGTCACGATTATTTTTGCCTCAGGATTTTCTTTGCGTGCCTTGCGGATCGATTGGCGAACCTGTCGTTCAGCTTCCGCCGTCACCGCACAACTGTTAAATATAATGGCATTTTCCAGCCCAGCTTCGGCGGCATTCTGTTTGATTATCTCGCCTTCATAAATATTCAGTCGACAACCGAAGTTGATAATTTTTATAGCTTCTGCCACCCCCGCTTCATGCGGGGGGCTAGTGCCAAGTTCCGATACTTGAGTTTGTTGCTCTAGATCCCCGCGCAAGACGGGGATGACGGACGCTAGATTACTCATATCTCCACTATACCAGTAAACTCTGTTTCTATGCGACCACCAAGGAATACATGCTTGTTTTCCAGTTTTACATGAACAGCCTCACCTGAATTCATGAATTTCACCTGAGCTTCAGTTCTTTCAAATTGCTTATATGCTGCTGCTAAAATAGCGCATGCTCCCGTGCCACAGGCTTTGGTGAGTCCTGCTCCGCGCTCCCAGATTTTTGCTTCTATAATCTCCGGAGTGTTTTTTGCAAAGCTGACATTTATCCTCTTTGGAAAGACTTCTGCAAAATTTTCAATGCGCGAACCAATTTCCGTGACTATGGCATCACTTGGTATCTCATCTGTAAAATACACAATATGTGGATTGCCCATGCTCACAAAGGTTGGGTTTTTTAAACCGCTTAATTCTTCAATTTTAGGTATTGCTTCCCTTATCGGCATTGCAAGTGGTATATCCCCCCAGCGGAATTTTGGTACACCCATATCCACCAGAATATAATCATCCTGCTGTTTTACCCCCAGCAAAATCGCCGTATTGGTCTTAATAACTACGGGCAGCTTTCCCGATTCTTTATACAGAATATCCACGACACAGCGCGTGGCATTGCCACAGGCATCAACCTCGCTGCCATTGGCGTTGTAAATCTGCATAAAAACATTAGCTATATCAGACTTGCGCAATATAAGGAGCTGGTCGCAGCCTTTGGTTGCTGAGTTGTTACGCGCTGAGATCTGCCGGATTTGCTCTCCAGACAGGCTTATATCCTGTTTTCTGGCATCAAAAATGATAAAATCGTTGCCAGAACCGTTCATTTTTATAAAATCTAGTTTCATTTGTACAATATATAGGTTCTTGGTGCTAGGCTATAGGGGCTAGTATAAAAATATGGCAAGCATGTCAAAAACTTTCTATGCTCTTACTCTTAAATCTAGTCCCAACTCCCTAGATCCTACCTCTCAAGATAGGCGCAAATCCTAGAAAAAACAACTAATATAAAAAAATTGCAAAAAAAATGATTTTCATGCTTGACTCTTCCATTATGATTCGTCATAAAGACCATCCTTTCTTGAGTGGCTTCGATTCGGAGGTCGCTTGATTAGTGTCTCAAAAAGGCTTCTAATCTGTAGTTTGATAGTGTGAAGAGCATTTAAGCGCAGGTGGCGTTGTGTCACAGCAAAGCATCTTTTCGGAGGTGTCCGACCATAGGTCGGCTTCTTTATTGAATGTTTGTTGTTGAAATTAACAGCACAATGTCATATGCGTACTATCACTAATCACTTCGGTGGTTAGTGGGCACAATAAACTAGTTTGCGTAAATCCAAGGCGTAGCAAATTAGATGATATTGTGCGTGTTTCCGAAAATAAAGTCCTATAGAAATATAGGCAAATTGCGCAAGCGTTCATATATTCTATGAACGATTGCCAGAAATCAAAACTTGAGAGTTTGATTCTGGCTCAGAACGAACGCTGGCGGCAGGCTTAACACATGCAAGTCGAACGATGTAGCAATACATAGTGGCGCACGGGTGAGTAACGCGTGGGAATATGCCCTTTAGTACGGAATAACAGTTGGAAACGACTGCTAATACCGTATACGCCCTTCGGGGGAAAGCTTCATAGGGAATTGGTGAATTGAGGAATTGAGGAATTGGAGAACTTAAAATGTTTTCTTCAATTCTCCAGTTCTTCAATTCTCCAGTTCTCTTTGATACGCTAAAGGATTAGCCCGCGTGAGATTAGGTAGTTGGTGGGGTAATGGCCTACCAAGCCTACGATCTCTAGCTGGTCTGAGAGGATGATCAGCCACACTGGAACTGAGACACGGTCCAGACTCCTACGGGAGGCAGCAGTGGGGAATATTGGACAATGGGCGAAAGCCTGATCCAGCCATGCCGCGTGAACGATGAAGGCCTTAGGGTTGTAAAGTTCTTTTGTCAGGGAAGATAATGACGGTACCTGAAGAATAAGCACCGGCTAACTTCGTGCCAGCAGCCGCGGTAATACGAAGGGTGCTAGCGTTGTTCGGAATCACTGGGCGTAAAGCGCGCGTAGGCGGCGATATAAGTCAGAGGTGAAAGCCTGGAGCTCAACTCCAGAACTGCCTTTGAAACTATATTGCTAGAGTGTCGGAGGGGATAGCGGAATTGCTAATGTAGAGGTGAAATTCGTAGATATTAGCAGGAACACCGGTGGCGAAGGCGGCTATCTGGACGACAACTGACGCTGAGGCGCGAAAGCGTGGGGATCAAACAGGATTAGATACCCTGGTAGTCCACGCTGTAAACGATGGGTGCTAGCCGTTGGGAGGATTCCTCTCAGTGGCGCAGCTAACGCGTTAAGCACCCCGCCTGGGGAGTACGGTCGCAAGATTAAAACTCAAAGAAATTGACGGGGACCCGCACAAGCGGTGGAACATGTGGTTTAATTCGAGGCAACGCGAAGAACCTTACCAGGTCTTGACATGCCCTCTATGGATAACAGAAATGATATCCTTCACTTCGGGTGGGAGGAGCACAGGTGCTGCATGGCTGTCGTCAGCTCGTGTCGTGAGATGTTGGGTTAAGTCCCGCAACGAGCGCAACCCTCATCCTCTGTTGCTAACAGGTAATGCTGAGAACTCTGAGGAAACTGCCGGTGATAAGCCGGAGGAAGGTGGGGATGACGTCAAGTCCTCATGGCCCTTACGGGCTGGGCTACACACGTGCTACAATGGCGGTGACAATGGGCAGCGAACCCGCAAGGGGGAGCGAATCTCAAAAAGCCGCCTCAGTTTGGATTGTACTCTGCAACTCGAGTACATGAAATTGGAATCGCTAGTAATCGCGGATCAGCACGCCGCGGTGAATACGTTCCCGGGTCTTGTACACACCGCCCGTCACACCATGGGAGTTGGTTCTACCTTAAGCAGCTGCGCTAACCGCAAGGGAGCAGGCTACCACGGTAGGGTCAGTGACTGGGGTGAAGTCGTAACAAGGTAGCCGTAGGGGAACCTGCGGCTGGATTACCTCCTTTCTAAGGATTTTGTTTATTCAACATGTTGGGATTATCTCAGCCTTTGTATGTTAAACGAATCATTATACACGATTCTTCGCCATCTGCGCCTAAATGCTCACACACAAATTACTAAAAAGGCTCTGGATTTATTTCCAGAGCCTTTTTTAATTTGACATTCATAACCTAATAGGTTATGCTCACCTCAGATAATCAAGGACAGTCATGGGAATTCGTAGCTGCAGGCATAAAGGGCTGAAGGAACTATATACCACCGGTGAAACCACAAAAATCGGGTTTCGTTATGTAAAAAACGCCTCCTTTATTTTGAACTATTTAGACGAAATCGGTACGCTGGATGATTGTATAGGAGTTAAAAATTTTCATGAACTTAAAGGTTCGCGCAAAGGCACTTATTCTATGCACATCACAGGAAATTATTGCCTGACCTTCAAGTGGGATGGTGAAGATGTTTATGATTTAGATTTTGAAGATTATCACTAGAGGAAAAAAATGTTAAAACGCAATCCAAATGTAAAGCCATCGCTACCGGGTGAGATATTGAGCGAGTTGTTTTTGAAAGATAGGGGGGTAACTATCAAGGCATTTGCCGATGCGGTTGGTTATACACCAAAACATATCAGCAATGTGATACATGGGAAAGCGCGTATAGAGGCAGATCTTGCGACAAAAATCGCCGCGGTTCTTGGTACGACAGTTGAAATCTGGCTGCGTTTGCAGAATACTATGGATATGTGGAATGCCCGTCAAAAGATGAAGGGCTGGAAGCCGAAAACAGTTTTTTATAATCCTGAATCCCGCGCCTGAATGCTTTGTTTTTTAATGTCTCCGGTATTTGCTGCTGCAAATCCCATTGACGTGCTTCCCCCTTCGCTAAAGCTACGGAGGACAGGTCGCAGCTCATGGCTGGTGTGGTCTGCTGACCACACCAAAGCCCTATAAGAA
>JBEBHV010000082.1:0-8226 GCA_040080715.1 Rickettsiales bacterium
GTATTCCATATTCCCCAGCTTTATAATATCCTGGCTCGTTAGACACCACCATGCCGACTTTAAGCGGTGCGTCCCCTCCCCGCTTGCTAATGCGCTGCGGTCCTTCATGCACACCAAGGAAACAACCAACGCCATGTCCAGTCCCATGATCATAATCAATACCGCCCTGCCAGAGATATTGTCGCGCCAGAGCATCAAGCTGCGAACCTGCCGTACCTTCAGGAAATTTTGCCATAGCCAGCGCAATATGTCCTTTCAGCACTCGTGTAAAACGATCTTTATGTTCTGGCGATGGCTCACCAATCGCAACAGTACGGGTTATATCAGTTGTGCCATCAAAATACTGCCCTCCAGAATCTAGCAAAAATAATTCGCCTTGCTGAAGAGCGCGGTTGCTTTCCTGTGTCGCCCGATAATGCACAATCGCACCATGCACCCCGCTGCCCGCAATAGTGTCAAAACTCGGTTCAAGGAATAATTCATTCTGCATCCGCATAAGCAGCAGCCTATCAACCACTTCCAGCTCACTCACATTCTCCTGTTTTTCCAGCCAGCATAGAAGCTTTGCCACCGCAGCACCATCACGGATGTGGGCTTTGCGTATTCCAGAAATCTCCACAGGATTTTTAACTGCCTTAAATAAAATACATGGATCAGTTCCAGACAGTAATTTTATTCCGTTAGAAGAACATAAATCAGTGATAAAAACGCTCGTTGTATGAGCATCAAACAACATAGTTTTTTGTGAGAAAGAGCGCAATTCTTCACCCAAAGAATCGGGCGCACATACTCTTACGCCATCACCTAAATGTTTCACTATCTTCTCATCAAGGCGCGCAGGATCAACATATAGCTGAACATTTCCCTGCCCATCAATAATGGCACATGTCAAACATAATGGAGTATTTTCAGTGTCACGCGCGCGGATATTCAACAGCCAGCATACACTCTCCGGCGCACTTATAAACAGCGCATCTGCACCTGCTTTTTTTACTTCTTCTGCTACACGCAGACGCTTTGCAACAGATGTTTCACCGCTATAGATAACATCATGTACAAATATTTTAGTCGTAGGTTGAGCAGGACGATCTTCCCACAATTCATCAACCAGATTTGGAGTAGAAATAAGGTCTATTACTTTTTTACTCCCAGACCCCGCAACAATTGCGGGGTGACAAGTCAATTTTTCCAGCATAGCCTTAGTATAAAGCTTTGGATCATAACCAATCTTTGAATCGCTTGGTAATTGCTGGGAGAGCCAATCTTGCGGTGTCACATCGGCACTATTTAACACCGTATATTCCACGCCGACCTGCGTGGCAGCTTGCAAGGTATATCTCCCATCAACAAATATTGCAGCTTTATCAGCAAGAACAACAGCCAGCCCAGCCGAGCCGGAAAAGCCGGTTAGCCACTCCACGCGCCTATTGCAAGCTGGCGGATATTCACTCATCCACTCATCATGCACAGGCTGGAGATAGGCATCTAGTTTATGATTGATGAGCTTTTCTCTTAATTGTGATAATCTTGTCATCCGTCATCCGCCTTCTGTCATCCTATAACCAACGTACACCAATCTTGATGGGTAAATTTCTTCTTTAAGCATAACCCATGTATACGGTGCGCTGCAAGCACCTGTTTTTCCTGTGAGGCAAGCAATCCTGAAAGTATGGCAACACCGCCAACCGCGAGGTTTTGTTTTAGGTATGGAGCGAAAGCAATCAGCGGACGGGCAAGGATATTTGAAATTATCAAGTCATAAGGTGCTGCGCGCTTCACCTGCATCGCGCTATAACCATCAGAAACTCCAGTTTTTATAAACTTATGCACCTGATTGATTGCCGTATTTTCACCAGTCACCCTAACCGAAACCGGGTCAAGATCCACAGCTAAAACGTCTGTTTTCCAAAGTTTGGCAGCAGCAATGGCAAGAATCCCAGAACCTGTTCCCATATCTAAAATTTTTGGAAATTTACGGTTTTTTGCTAACCATTCCAACGCTTCAAGGCAGCAACGCGTCGTACCATGCTCGCCCGAACCAAAGGCTGCCCCAGCATCAACTTGAATGGAAATACTGCTCGGATTGGGCAAGCCTTCCACATGCGAACCATGCACAAAAAACCGCCCGATGGAAAGCGGTGGAAAATCCCGCGCCACCTGCGCCAGCCAATCATCCTGCCGCAATTGTTCTATTTTTACTTCTGGAACAGCGATATTATGCAGCTCGGAGATCACCAGTAAACGTCTTTTTATTTCCTCTGCATCTGGTTTCTGCGAACATATCAGCTCAAATGTCCAGATACCATTTTCCTCGTCAGTTTCAAAATTGGCAACAGAAGTGGCAATATCGGAAAATGCGTCCTCCGCCGTCCCCACCGCGCTGGCAGGAAGGAAAAACAACACTTGCCAGTAGATAGATGGTTGCGCAAAAGGGTTTTTCTCAAAGGCTTTTTTCATTTTATTTGATCATCTCCAACCATTCATCTTCACTTAAAACTTTTACGCCTAACTCAGTTGCTTTTTTCAGTTTTGAGCCGGCATCTGCGCCAGTTATCACAAAATCAGTTTGCGCAGAAACGCTGCTTGCCACTTTTGCTCCAAGGGTTTCGGCACGTTCTTTGGCTTCGGCGCGGGTCATTTTTGTCATAGTTCCAGTAAATACCACAGTTTTACCAGCCACTTTCGAATCACTTTCTATTTTCTTTGCATCCATAACCCGCAGTTGCGTTAGCAATTTTTCTACGATTTCCGCATTATGATTTTCCGCAAAAAAATCAGCGAGAGATTTTGCCACTACGCCACCAATGCCATTAATATTTTGCAACCTCTCCGCATCCAGATTTCTCATCCCCGAAAACCAGTTCTCTGCGCTGCCATATTCCCGCGCCAGCAGCTTTGCCGTAACCTCGCCAATATGGCGGATACCCAGCGCGAAAATGAATTTTTCCAGCGTAATATCGCGTGATTTTTCAATAGCATTAAGCAGATTCTCCAGTGATTTTTTACCCCAACCTTCACGCTTTTCAATTTCATCTGATTTTTCTGTCAGCGTAAAAATATCGGTGACATTTTTTATGAGTCCATCATTCCAGAAAGCCTGAATCTGCTTCTCACCAAGCCCTTCAATATCCATCGCCCCACGACTTACAAAATGACGGATGCGCTCAACCAACTGCGCTTCACAGCGTAATCCGCCAGTGCAACGCTTCGCTGCTTCACCTTCTTCGCGCACGGCATGGCTGCCACACACAGGGCAAATGTCAGGAAAAATATATTTTGGCGTTTCAATTTTGCGCGTAGCAGAAACTATTTGTGGAATAACATCCCCTGCCCGCTGCACCACCACCGTGTCACCAACGCGAATATCTTTGCGCGCGATTTCATCTTCATTATGCAGCGTGGCATTGCTAACCACCACCCCGCCAACGGTAATTGGTTTCAGACGGGCAACAGGAGTGAGCGCGCCTGTTCGCCCTACCTGAATATCAATTCCCTCTAAAATTGTCACTGCTTGTTCAGCAGGGAATTTATGAGCAATCGCCCATCTCGGCGCGCGGGCGACTTCACCGAGCCTTTTGCGGAGTTCCAAATCATCAATTTTATAAACCACGCCGTCAATCTCATACGGAAGATGACCACGGTTTTCCTGTAATTTCAGGTAATATGAAAGTAAATCATCAACGCTTTCCGCTTTCTTTTCCTGAATTGCCTTAAATCCCCAGTCTTTTATTTTTTCCATAAGACCGATTGCACTATGGGTGGCAAACGAAGATTCACCAACGCCATGCACAAAATAACCCAGCTTGCGCCCCGCGGTTATTGAAGCATCTTTTTGCCGTAAACTGCCAGCCGCTGCGTTGCGTGGGTTAGCAAATTTTTCTTCATCAGCAAGGCTCAAATTAAGCTCATTAAAATTCTGATGCGACATATAAACTTCGCCGCGCACTTCAAGAATTCTTGGCGGATTATTTTCTAATTCTAGCGGTAAAATTGTTGCCAAATTATCAGTAATATTCTCACCAACTTCTCCATCACCACGAGTGAGACCTAATACAAATTTTCCATTTTCGTAACATGCCGAGAAAGAGAGACCGTCTATTTTTTGTTCGCAAACATATTCAATATTTTCATTCTCAAGCAGCCCTAAAAACTTCTTATTGCGTGCGTCCCACTCACGCACATCCTCCTCGCTAAAAGCATTATTCAGAGAGAGCATCGGCAGAGAATGTTTCACTTTGGCGAACTTCTCCAGTGGGGGCGCGCCGACTTTCTGGGTTGGACTGTCCTGCGTCTGCAATTGCGGAAATTTCTTCTCCAATTCTTCCAGCTCACGGCGGAGTTTATCATATTCCGTATCCGAAATAACTGGTCTGTCCTGCTGGTAATATAGAGCGTCGTGATGGCGGATTTCTTTCGCCAGCTTTTGCCAGCGCACCCGCGCATCTTCAAAATTCAGGTCAAATAAACTCACGCCGCCTGCTCCCTTGTCATCCCGGGCTTGACCCGGGATCTAGAGTCACAAGCTCTGTCGGTGTTTTTTGCTCTAGATCCCCGCCTACGCGGGGATGACATTGTTAGCATTATACTCACGCCGCCTGCTCCAATAGTTTCTGCGCGGCTTTGCGGGCTTCGGTGGTGATGGTTTCTCCCGCCAGCATCCTCGCCAATTCTTCCTGTCGCTCTTCGCCGGAAAGCTCGGTTACATTGGTTACAATTTTTTTGTTTTTCTGTTGTTTTTGAATGAGAAGATGCTGGCTGCCACGCGCTGCAACTTGCGGTAAGTGAGTTACCACCAGTACCTGCGACGTTTTTCCAAGTTCAGCAAGACGTTTGCCGATAGCATCCGCCACTGCTCCGCCTGTACCAGTATCTATTTCATCAAAAATAATAGTTGGAACGCTGCCAACGCTGGAAAGCGCAACTTTCATAGCAAGCATAAAGCGCGAAAGCTCGCCACCTGATGCAATTTTCCCGAGTGATGAATAGATTATATCCTTCGCGCCTTTGCTGACGTTGGTGGCACATTCAAACTGCACATAATCTATGCCGTGCGCGCCCCAACTCGTTTCCTCTAAATTATCAATCCGCACACGGAAACGCGTTCCTTCCATCTTAAGCGGCGTTAGTTCCTTTTCAATCGCGCTTTCTAGTTTGGCAGCGGCTTTCCTGCGTTGTTCGGAAAGCTTCCTAGCATAATTCAAAAATTCTGCTTTGGCTTCATTTTCTGCTGCTTTTAGAGTTTTTAATTTCTGCTCCTGCGAGTCAATAATCGAGAGTTTTTCATCAACCTGATCTTTAAGATTCGCCAGTTCATCCACCGGCAAATTATATTTACGACCGGCAGCTTTGAGCGCGAACAGGCGTTCTTCCATTTCCTCAAGTTTGCGCGGATCAAACCGCGCTTCCTGCCCAATTTTTTCCAGCGCGTAGAGTGCTTCCTCGGCTTCTATAACTGCTTTTTCGAGTCCTTCGATTATGCCTGCAAAAGCTTCTGAATTAGCAGTCAAGGGTGAGCGGGTAAGTGTGCGCTGGGCATTGTTCAGTGCCGAAACTACACCTTTTCCGTTATTAAGCTCCCCTATCGCTTCATTCAGCACCTCAAACATTTTTTCGCTTTGCATCATCCCGGCGCGGGCAGTGGTGAGAGTATCTTCCTCGCCAAGCTGCGGGTTAAGGACTTTAAGCTCACCGCGCATATGGCGCAGATATTCCTGTTCACGCATCGCCATTTCCACTTCCTTAAGCAACCCAGCTATCGCATTTTTGCTTTCATTCCATTTATGATAATGCTCTGCCACTGTTTTCTGCACGTCTATTAATTTGGCATAATCGGTAAGCATAGCGCGGTGTAAAATCGCATCCTGCAAAGTTTTCTGGTCATGCTGCCCGTGCAATTCCACCAATGTTTCCCCGATACGTTTAAGGGCAGATGCGGTTACTGACTGGTCATTGATAAGTGCCCTGGTCTTGCCATCGGAAGTGAGGCTGCGACGGATTATCAGCGTGTCGGCTGGTTCGAGATCCAGTTCGGCAAGTATATTTTTGGCAGCAATATTGCGGGTAATATCAAACTCGGCGGATACCGCACCTTGCGCTTCACCACTACGGATAAGACTGATGTCAGCACGCGCCCCCAGCACCAGCCCCAATGAATCAAGCAGAATGGATTTGCCAGCCCCTGTTTCACCAGAAAGCACGCATAAGCCGGATTTCAAGGCAATGTCACAGCTTTCGATGAGAATGATATTACGAATGGAAAGCTGTATAAGCATATAATTTTGTTAAATTATGTGTTCCCACCAGGAAGAAGATTTAGGAGGAATATCTGCTGTTTTCTTGCCCAGTTCATCTTGTTTAATACCAGCATTAGTCATGAGTTTATAGCTGTCACGATACCATAAACTATTAGGGAAATTATGTCCAAGCACCGCCGCATAACGCTTTGCTTCTTCGGTAACTCCCAATTTCAGGTAGGCTTCAACCAAACGGTGCAAGGCTTCCGGCGTATGGCTGGTAGTCTGGTAATTTTCTACAACATAGCGGAAACGGTTAACTGCTGCCAGCGTGTCATCACGCTTCAGATAATAACGCCCAACCTGCATCTCTTTTCCTGCCAGATGATCCAGCGTTAGATCCAACTTGATTTTGGCATCACGCGCGTAGTTGGAATCAGGAAAACGGCGCACAACCTCACGCAAGGCAACAAGAGCCTGCTCTGTTATTTTCTGATCACGCCCAACATCGGATATTTGGTCATAATAGCACATTGAGATAAGATAGTAAGCGTAAGGCGTTGATTCATTATCAGGATAGAGTTTTACAAAGCGTTCCAGAGTAGAAACCGCTGAATCATAATCTTCCATTTCGTAACTTGAATAAGCCGACATAACCTGAGCGTTGGTTGCCCAAGATGAATATGGATGCTGACGCTCCACCTCCTCGAAAGTCTTTATGGCTTCCTTGTAATTTTCTTCATCAACCTTTGTACGCGCGTCACTATACAGCTTTTCGGCTGATTCTGGCGGTTTTTGCGCAATATCGTCATCCTTGCCGGAGGAACAGGCAGCAAGAAAACACACTAAAGAAGCGGATAGTAAAAATTTTGAATTACGCATACCCGCCTTATATCAGGCAAATATCCTCTCATACAAGATAAATTTTAAGCGTAAGCGGCTTTTGCAATATGCAAAGGAGGAACAGTTGAAATTGCGTCTTCACTTTCTATTATATAAGCAGAATCATCAGCAAACAGGGCGCGCAGCAACTTATTATTAATACCATGACCGCTGCGGCGGAACTTAACTGTACCATCAATCCTAAACCCGGCCAGAAACAAATCGCCCACACAATCCAGGGCTTTATGACGCACAAACTCGTCATCATAACGCAGACCTTCTTCATTCACGATTTTGTCTTTGCCAACCACAATAGCATTGTCAAGCGACCCACCAAGCGCCAGCCCCATATTCCGCAGGGCGACAACTTCATGTTCAAAACCAAAAGTACGGGCGCGGCTAATGCTTTGTTTGAAGTTTACCTCACGGAAATCATACTCGGCAGTTTGCTTACCAATCAATGAATGATTGAAATCAATTTCTATATTCAGCAACATTCCAACGTCACCTTCTCTATTAGGCGAAATGCGTGCATAAGAACCGCCATCGTAAACCTCTACGGTTTTCAGAACCCTGAGAACCTGACGCTGAGCTTTCAAAGTAGTAATACCGGCACATTCCAGCATAAATACAAACGGCTCGGAGCTCCCGTCCATAATCGGCACTTCAGAGCTGCTAAGTTCAATAATGGCGTTATCAATACCAACACCCCAGATGGCTGCCATCAAATGTTCGATAGTGGAAACTTTAACGCCATGTTCATTTTTGATAGTAGTGCCAAGGTTGGTTTCACATACCAAATCAAAACGTGCTGGAATCAACGCCTGTGCAGACAGAACATCCAGCCTTTTAAACATAATACCAGTATTTGCAGAAGCTGGCAGAATATTCATTATCACCTGCTCGCCACTATGCAAACCAATCCCCTTACAGGAAACTTTATTAGAAAGCGTGGTCTGCAGAGAGTGTATATTCCTATTTATCAACTTGATTCTCCTAAAATTCTTGAGCTAATACAGGTTCAAATTACGGATTATGTCCATGTATTTCAAATCAATGTTTGTTACGTTTTGTTACATAAACTAAAAATTAACTTCTGGATTTATATCTC
>JBEBHV010000083.1:0-8217 GCA_040080715.1 Rickettsiales bacterium
TATTTTGGCTTTTCTCCCATTTTAGCATTAGTCCAATTCGCTAAATCTCCAACCGTAAATTCTTCAAATGCCAATCCTTTATTGCCATTAATTTTAAAAAACACATCTGAATTTGAATCAAGTACTTTTTGGGGAAGAAATCCTTTAATAGGCGTATTAGGATGATTTTCAGCTTCCCTTATTACATCTATCGCGCCTTTTTCACCATTTTTACCACCTGGTCCCAAAAAATGGGCAAGATAAATATCACCTTCACTTAATTTTCTGTCAGGAAAAGCCTTATGCATTGCCGCGATATTATCTTGCGTGTAATAAATCGCAAATTTTATCTGTTGTATTGGGTCATAACGACCATCAGCCATTAATTCATTCTTATGCTTTTTAACATAATCGTCCCAAGTCCCATTGATAACCTGAAATAGCCCTCTTGCACTACTTTTACCGTTCTTGGCAGATAGATCAAAGTCACTTTCAACATGCATTATTTTTTCTAAAACGGCAACGCCACTGCTATCTAGCCCTTTTTGTTTGGCTATATCTTTTAATATGGCAACGTAGTGCTGTTTTAATTTTTCTATTGATAATGTTTGCATACCCAAACTTTACCACAGGCAAAGCCCTGATAATATTATAATTCTATGACAATTTTGTGAAAACAAAAAATTCTAACGTAACTGAAGCTAAGCCTTTGATTTTATTCCTCTCCCCTTGCGGGAGAGGACAGTTTTTGTTACCGCGCATACTTATGCGTGGGTTACAAAAACTTAGTGAGGGGTAGTATTACCAATATTTTATCCCTCACCGGCTTTCTTGCTATTCACTTACGTGAAATAGAGAAAGCCTGCCTCTCCCGCAAGGGGAGAGGCGAAGATTAAGATAACATACTGATTTTACTTGGATTCTGTTGCAGTATCGCTATTGGTTAACAGCATTCCCCGCGTGTAATAACGCAGATTATCATCAAAACTGGTTCGTAAATCACTGCTGGTAGTTACGGTGTTTCCTCCCATTACGAAGGTATTTGCCCATGCGGATGCAACAGCCGCGTTGGTGCAATGACAATTAGTTTGCTCATTAGCGTTAGTTGACCCTGCATTTTTGCGAGTTCCGCTAAGCTGGTAAGCTCCATGCCCATTTTGACCATGACTTAGAAAGATCGCTATGCCATTGGTAACCCGTGCATTTCCCGAACCATCATTAATGGTGAAGCTACCAGTGGCATCAACTGGCGAATAGGTTTCAAACGCAGATGTGGCAGTCATGCGGACATCAACCGCATAAGTAAAACGCCCGCCCCATGGATCAAGAGCGTATTCATCAGGCAAGCCTAACGCACGCACAGGAACAACTCCACCGGCAGTATTGCCAAGTTTAAAATTAGCCGTTGGCGGTGTAGTATCAGCCGTGCGAATGCCACTACCGTCATAAGTTGCACCATTTCCACAACTCCCACCTCCCGCCGTCCCACCTTCTTTCCCAAAATTAGCAACAGTTACCGCATATTCTCCATCAGCCGGACACGGCAAACGGCCATTCCTTTTTACAAACGCGCCAAGTGCCTTTTCGATCGCATCCATTTTGGTTTTTAAATCAGTTTCTTTAGAAAGGCGCGCTTCCTGATTTATTACAGCCATAATCCCGCCAATCATCAACCCCAAAATTACCAGAACAATGGAAAGTTCAATAAGGGTGAACGCACGGTTTGCACGAGAACATGGAGAAATGTATTTTTTATTTTTTCTGATCATTTTTTCATTATACATATTCAGCGTTAACAACTTATTAAATATATTTGTTTATTGGCATATCTGTAAGAGCCTGTTCATAATCTCTACTATGCTGGTGTTGTCACAGCCTAGCGAGATTATGAACAGGCTCTTACGCGCGAGTAATTATTTGTTATATTTATAGATAATTATTTGTTATAGGTAAACACATCAATTAAACTTGCAGAATCCGCTGGATAATTTTTATCATGACAAAGAATACTGCCAATGTCGCCTCTGATCCTTCTGCTCCTATAGTAGAAAAAATTTCTGAAACACGGGAAAAGTTGTGGACAGCATTATTTGATGGTGATTTTTATCTAGAACTTATGCTGGTGGGAATAGCAATAGCTCTTGCCGTTCTGGTTTCATATGCGGTTCGTTTTCGCGTCAATCCCTACTTGGAAAACAATACTTTTAAAAAACTAGACAAAGAATTTATCACCAAACCTCTGGCTCTTTTATCGTCAGCTTTGGCATATTTATTTTTGAATATGGTAAAACCTATTGCTATCGAATATAGCAAAAATAGCCTTATTACCGATGCGGCAATACAAATGTGTATTTATTATATAGTCGCAAAGCTGATATTGTTAATAATTAAATCGCGCTTGGTGGCTAGTTTTATAGCTTTTGTAATAATGGTAATTGCCTTTCTGGATGTTAGCGGTTTCATGGAGGGTACAACCGATTATTTAAGTAAATCATTATTACATATTGGCAGCTTTAAGCTCTCCATGCTTAACTTGGTTAATGGTTTTATCATTCTGGTAGTAGTTCTGTGGATTGCAGGCTTACTTTCCAGTACTCTTGAAAGCTACCTGAGACGCTCTTCTGCCCTTAGCTATAATGCCCGTGAATTGTTCGTAAAATTCTTCAGGGTATTTATCTATTTTGTAGCATTAATGATCGCGCTTTCGGTGTTCGGTGTTGACCTCACAGCTTTTGCCGTGTTTGGCGGTGCTATCGGTGTCGGTATAGGTCTTGGTTTGCAGAAAATTACAGCTAATTTTTTAAGTGGTATCACTCTTTTGCTTGAAAAATCCATAATGATAGGGGATCTCATAGAGGTAGCCGGTAATTCTGGGCATGTAAGGGAAATGAATGTCAGATATGCCATTATTGAAACAGCCGACGGAAGAGAATTATTGATACCAAATGAAGAATTAACTTCAACGCGCGTTACCAACTGGACACATAGCAACGAACAAGCACGCGTCGAAATAAAAGTTACATTGGATTACGAAACAAACGCCAAAGCTGCTATAAAACATATGTTGGATATGGCTAAATCACATCCTCGCTGCATAAAAAATCCAGAACCTGTGTGCTGGTTGCGGGAATTTAATGACTCAGGCATGGTATTTCTTCTCGCTTTCTGGATTGGCGACGTGCATGAGGGCAGAAATACTCCGCAAAGTGAAGTAATGCTTAATATTTTAGATATTTTCCGCCGCGAGCAAATCAAATTTTCACAACCAGGAACCAAGCCAGCAAGTGTATAAAAAGGGAGAAGATTACCATGACAAACTTTCCTAAAAAAACAGTTTCCGATTGGCAAAAATTAGCCGGAAAAGATTTAGGAGTTGATAAGGCTGGAAATGCCATTCCCCTGGAAAAACTGAATTGGGAAACTGCCGAGGGTTTTACTGTAAAACCTGTATATACCGCCGCCGATCTGGAACACCTTGAATATACCGACACGATGGCTGGTTTTGCACCGTTTATGCGTGGGCCGAGGGCAACAATGTATGCCGTGCGACCATGGACAGTACGGCAATATGCCGGTTTTTCCACTGCCGAAGAATCAAACGCTTTTTACAAACGCAATCTGGCAGGTGGACAAAAAGGCTTATCAGTAGCCTTCGACCTTGCCACTCATCGCGGTTATGATTCCGATCATCCACGGGTAGTTGGTGATGTCGGCAAAGCCGGAGTTGCTATTGACTCTGTTGAAGACATGAAAATCCTGTTTGACGGAATACCGCTGGCGGAAATGAGCGTTTCGATGACTATGAACGGTGCGGTTCTGCCGATTCTTGCCAGTTATATTGTCGCAGGACTGGAGCAGGGGGTTAAGCTGGAGGAACTGCAAGGGACAATCCAGAATGACATTTTAAAAGAATTCATGGTGCGTAACACCTATATTTATCCTCCGGAACCATCAATGCGGATTGTCGCTGATATTATCGAATATACCGCTAAAAAAATGCCTAAATTTAATTCTATTTCCATTTCCGGTTACCATATGCAGGAAGCAGGAGCAACGGCAGTGCAGGAGTTAGCATACACCATCGCAGATGGTGAGGAATATGTGAAAGCAGCACTCAGCAAAGGTCTGGATGTTGATGAATTTGCCCCGCGCCTGTCATTCTTTTTTGCTATCGGCATGAATTTCTTTATGGAAATAGCAAAGCTCCGCGCAGCAAGGCTGCTCTGGGCAAAGACTATGGCAAAATATAATCCAAAAAAGCCGATGTCGTCAGCACTGCGAACCCACTGTCAAACTTCAGGGGTTTCTCTTACTGAAAAAGATCCGTATAATAACATAGTGCGTACCACGGTTGAGGCAATGGCAGCGGTGCTTGGTGGCACACAATCCCTGCATACCAACGCGCTCGACGAAGCAATCGCGCTGCCTACCGACTTTTCCGCCCGCATCGCCCGCAACACCCAGCTTATTTTGCAGCATGAATCCGGCATTACCAATGTAGTGGATCCGCTCGGTGGCAGTTATTATATTGAATCACTAACCGCCAGCTTGGTTAAACATGCGGAAGATTTAATTGCTGAAGCCAATCAATATGGCGGGATGACCAAAGCTATTGAAGCTGGAATTCCTAAACAGAAAATTGAAGAATCGGCAGCCCGCAAACAGGCGCGGATTGACCGTGGTGAAGACGTAATAGTTGGCGTAAATAAATATCAGCTTAAAGAGGAAGATCCGATTGATATTCTTGATGTTGATAACGCCAAGGTGCGGGAAGCACAGATTACAAGGCTTAATAAAATCCGTTCCAGCCGTAATTCCTCAGCTTGCGAGAATGCATTAAATGCACTCACTGAAGCCGCAAAAAATAAAACCGGTAATTTGTTGGAATTAGCAGTTGAGGCTGCAAAAGCGCGTGCTACAGTGGGGGAAATTTCAGACGCTCTGGAAAAAATTTATGGTCGCTATAATGCCAGCATCAAAACCATTTCAGGAGTATATGGCGCAGTGTATGACGCAGATGACAGTTTAAAACCAATCCGCAACAAAGTTGCCGAGTTCGCCAAAGGCGAGGGGCGCAGACCGCGTATCCTTGTTGCTAAAATGGGGCAGGATGGGCATGATCGCGGGGCAAAAGTAATTGCCACTGCCTTTGCCGATATGGGATTTGACGTGGATGTTGGCTCTCTATTTGCCACACCGGAGGAAGTTGCACGGCAAGCAGTGGAAAACGACGTACATATTGTCGGGGTTTCCAGCCATGCCGCCGGACATAAAACTCTTGTTCCGCAATTGATTTCTGCCCTTAAAAAAGCGGGTAGAGGCAATATTTTAGTGGTTTGCGGTGGGGTTATCCCTGCTCAAGACTACGAAACACTGGAAAAAGCTGGAGTAGCTGCCATTTTCGGCCCGGGTACAAATATTCCTCTGGCAGCCGAGAAGGTATTGGGGTTGCTCAGGAAATTCTAACGCCATCCTGCGGGACACGCCAGTATCAGCGCAGGATCTCGTGCAATTATAAGCATATCCTGTGCAGTCGCTTCGCGCCTCACAGGATTGATCAATAAAAACCCTTGAAATCATAATAAAATAGTGTATTCTGGCAAAATTGGAAGGTGGGCAGGTTGCCCGCCTTTTTTATTGGGATTTTACTAAATGGATGTGTTGTCGCGGATTGTGCAGATTATTGAACCTTCGGTTGCCGCACTTGGCTATGACTTGGTGCTGGTTAAACTGGCTGATGGCTCGCGCCGTAAAACGCTTACAATTATGGCGGAACGCAAAGACGGCGTTATGATGGGGTTTGATGATTGCACGGAAATTACGAATACAGTTTCCGCGTTGCTAGATGTTGAAGAACCGATAAGTGGCGCGTATAACCTTGAGGTTTGCTCGCCGGGATTGGACAGACCACTTACAAAACGTGAGGATTACACCCGTTTTGCAGGCAATGAAGTGAAGGCGGAAACGATTATACCGATTAATGGTCGCAAGCGTTTTCGGGGAATTGTTAAAGGAATTGTAGGAGATAAGGTCACGCTGGTTGTGGATAGAGCTGAGGTTGAACTGCCTTTTACCCATATTAAAACCGCCAAATTAGCGATGAATGATGAATTAGTTGCAAAAGATTTAAAGAACAAAAAGACGAAAGGATAATATATGAGTGCCACCCAGCCAGTTTATGGAAGCAGCGAATTGCTACAGATCGCCGATGCTGTCGCCCGCGAAAAAGGTTTGCCGAAAGAAGCGGTAATTGATGCGATGGAACAGGCTGTGCAGGTTGCTGGTCGCCGTAAATATGGGCATGAGCATAATATCCGTGCAGAAATTGACAAGAAAACCGGAGAAATAAAATTATACCGTGTGCGCACTGTGGTTGAAACAGTAGAAAATGAATCTACCGAACTCACACTGGCACAGGCTAAAAAAATCAATAAAGAACTGGTTGTTGGTGACGAAATAAAAGACATTCTGCCACCGATTGATTTTGGTCGCGTAGCAGCGCAGACCGCCAAACAGGTAGTGTTGCAGAAAGTTCGTGATGCTGAACGCGAGAAACAATTTAATGAATTTAAAGATAAAATTGGTGAAATTATTAGCGGCGTTGTTAAACGCGTTGAATATGGCAATGTCGTGGTCGATTTCGGCAGGACAGAAGCTATTATTCGCCGTGACGATTTAATCCCGCGCGAATTATTCCGCACCGGCGACCGTATCCGCGCCTTTATCGCCGATGTACGCCGTGAGAAAACCGGGCCGCAAATTTTCCTTTCCCGTACTCATCCTGATTTTCTTGCCAGCTTGTTTGCGCAGGAAGTTCCGGAAATTTATGATGGCATAATTTCCATTAAAGCGGTTGCCCGCGATCCTGGATCACGCGCTAAAATCGCGGTTATTTCCCGCGATGCCAGCGTTAATCCGGTGCTGTCATGCGTTGGTGTGCGCGGTTCACGCGTACAGGCGGTGGTTGGTGAATTACAAGGTGAAAAAATTGATATTATCGAATGGTCACCAGATCCGGCGACTTTCGTGGTAAATGCGCTTTCATCTGCGGAAGTAAGCAAGGTGGTTATCGATGAAAATAAATCGCGTATCGAAGTTGTCGTTCCGGATGATCAATTGTCACTGGCGATTGGCAGGCGCGGGCAGAATGTAAGGCTTGCGTCACAATTGGTTGGCTGGAGCATTGATATTCTTACCGAAGCTGTTGAATCTGAACGCCGCGCAGAAGAATTCAACAATCTGTCGCAGCTTTTCGTTGAAGCCCTCGACGTTGAGGAAGTCATTGCTCATCTATTGGTTACTGAAGGTTTCACTTCAATTGAAGAAGTGGCATTCATACCAGTTGGCGATCTTGCTTCCATCGAAGGATTTGACGATAATGTAGCAGAAGAACTGCATAACCGCGCTCATAACTGGTTGGAAACCCAACAGCATAACCGTGAAGTGAAATTAAAAGAAATGGGCATAGAGGCATCTCTGCTTGATTTCGTAAATACACATCCGCTGTTAAAACCGGAATGGCTGGAAAATTTTGGTAAAAACAAAGTTCTTACACTTGATGATCTGGCAGACCTTTCAACCCCTGAACTTCTGGATGTTTTGCCATCAGGTTCGTTGAATTCTGAAGAAGCTGGCAACCTGATTATGGCAGCCCGCGAATCGTGGGAAAAAGACTAGCTCGACTCAAGGATGTAAAAGTTATATAAGTTTAAGAAACAAGGCAAAATAAGCAAAATAAAATCATGAATGACACCAACGACACCGCTAAAAAAGATACCTTAAAAGTAGCAAACCCTGGGCGTTTGCAACTAACCAAAACTGTTGAAAGCGGCAAGGTAAAACAGAATTTTACTCATGGTCGTTCCAAATCGGTTACGGTTGAGGTGCGTAAAACCCGTACTTTCGCACAAGGCGTATCTGGTGGCGGCATGGTTGAGGTTAAGCAGGGTTCTACCGGTTTTGCGAATTCTCCTTTTTCCTCTTCTGCCGACGATGAATCAATGCGTCATCTGACGCAGGAAGAACGTCAGGTTCGTTTGAATGCCCTGAAATTAGCTGAAGAACAAATGAAAGTTGAAGCAGTACTTGCTGAGCAACGTCGCGCTGAAGAAAAACATCAACGCGCACTGAGAGGTGAAGATAGCAAACCGGAGCGTGAAGAGACAAAGATTGTAGAAAGCATTGCTTCGCCATCGGGAATCGTAACCCCAAGAAAATCTGAGCCAGCAATTGTTGAGG
>JBEBHV010000293.1:0-1738 GCA_040080715.1 Rickettsiales bacterium
TCGAGCTTTCCTGCGACCTCTACGCCGATAATACCCAAAACTAAAACTTGTGTCTTGCTAAACAGCTGAATCTATTCGATACTTAACCGGACGGTAGTGGTAAGAAGTGAATAATTAATTTGTTGCCCGCAATATAAAAACGTTATAGCCTTCCATGTGTTTATTTTTTTGATTGTCGCTATGGGAGTTCCTTATTATGACTATTAATTGTTCCGGTAAAAAATGTTCCTTCGTCTATTCAGTTTTTGTCCTCATTGCGATGGTGGCGGCAATTTGGGTTATCTGGTCTGGAAGAGGCTCCTTGTTTGATAATGAGAAAACAGAAAGCAACCTTAGTAAACTATCAGGACAATTAGTCGATATCGGTAATGATTACGGTAAAGTTATAAAGATAACTCATGGTGCAATAGAAACTGATAGTTGGTCGGTTAATAAGCGTTCGGTTGTGCGTGACATGAATATTGAAATCAAAGGAAAATCTCCAGGGGACATGCTGAATTTTACACTCGCTCTTGGTGATGTTGTAACTTATTCTGATCCTTATAATGCACATAAAACGGTGATGGAAATTTCCAACCCGGTAAATGTGTATAGCAATGGGAGTTTGATAAAATCTATAATTTTTTCTGAGCCATTATTATATAGCTATCAACAGCCGCAGCTCGACAGTTCCGGTGCATTTCAGCACAATATTACTCTACCGAAGACTATTTCCCTGACATCAGCAGATGCTGCCGTTCAGGCCGATACAGGCAGTGGTATGTCTATTAGTTTCCCGGCGAATCCGACTATTGAAATTAATTCAACAGAAAAGCATTTAAGCAGCATTTTTTATGATCTGTCCGGATTAACGGTAGTAAGTGATGGTCAAAAAACATTCAGTTTGGGCACGCTGAGAAGCCAGTTTAATGAAGAAGATGGTGATGACGAAGGCAAAAGAGCCGGTAAATATAATTTCGTTGCTGACGATGTTGTGTTCTACAAAGAGGAGGCTTCTACTAGGCCATATTCGTTTAACATAAATACCAGCATGGTATTTGATGCTGTTACCAAGGGAGCGGAAGAGCCGCAGTCATCATCTGATATTCTGAAATCTAATTTTTATAACGACATTTCTCCAAGCCAGAATCGGGAAGTGACATTGAATAATGTTACCATGTCAAATCCTGATTTCCTGATGCGCGCCACGGGCATTTTTGCCAATGTTGTTGGTGATCCTCTGCCATCTGGTGAAGTGAGTTTGGATATTGATAATGTTCAGGCATTTTTGAGCAGTGAATTGGTTGCCATGCAGGGTAGGGATTTAGTAGCTGGTGCGATTACTAAAATTGTTGGTCAGTCACTTGACGGTCAGCAACAGGTTTCTTTTACATTAAAGCGCGAAAAAAATGGTGTGTTTTATGTTGGAAAAACCACTTTTGAAGAATTGGTTGCATCCGTGTTATCCGGTTCAATGATTGGTAGCCCTTCCAACAGTGGGCGGTTGCCGGAAAACCAATTGCCAATGCGTGCGCCAGTCACCAATGATGAAGGAAAAAACAACGATGCAGGGACTATAGAATCACCTGCTCCTAAGCCTTAGGTTTAGTATTATTATGAGCAGGAAAGTCGCAGCTAAGCCAGAATCCGTAAATAATCTTCCACAGTGGGATTTAGGAGATTTTTATTCTTCACCCGATGCTCCGGAAGTAACAAAAGATTTTTCCAGGTTGGAAAAGCTTTGCGATGTTTTTGCAAA
>JBEBHV010000084.1:0-8069 GCA_040080715.1 Rickettsiales bacterium
ATATCGGATATATCATGATGCGAAAAAGCGACCAGTTGGTTTTGTGTCATGGGCGATGCTTTCCAAAGAGGCGGAAGATAAATTCCTCAACCACGCCACGCCGCTGACCCTAGAAGAATGGGCGAGTGGTGATATTATTTATATCATGGAATTTATCGCCCCATATGGCCACGCGCAGAAAATCGCTGCCGACCTGAAAAAACGCTACCCTGAACATAAAGCCCACGCCGTGAGGTATGACACTACCGGCAAAAACGGAAAAATCGTCGCGACGTTTTATGGGGAGGGTGTGGGATGAGAAATATGTGGCGCGTTTTAAAGATTTTATTCATAATCTTTTTGCTAAGCGTATCACTTAGCTTTTATCTTTCTTCAAAAGAAATTCTCCCATTTGTTTCTAAATTTCCCAAAACTGGCGAAACTACAAATATGCAGCCAGTTGATATAGAATTATTTGCCATAGCAGAAAATCAAGAGCGGTATGGTGTTTTTTTGAGTATACCAATGGCTTATATGGATTACCCAGATTATTGGAAAGGTGGATCATATAATGTTGTAACCATTATAGCTGAATGGCGTGATATGCAGCCGTGGGCTGTAGCTAAAAAAAGTAATTCTTCATTGAATTATAAAGATAGAATTTTAATTAATTTAGGAACAATGCATAAACGTCCAAACATGGATACATTTGAAAAAATTTATGTAGGTAACTTAATAGATAAAGGTGTAACTCCCGATGGGTACAGACGATATGTGCCAAAAGATGCTAAGGGAGAAAATGGGAAAATTATACCTATGGGGCATTATAACGAGGTTTTACTGCCAATAGATAACAATCAAAATGATGTTAGAGTCATTGATTGTGTCAGCTTTAATATTAACCCAAATGTTGGTTGTACCGTCCATATATTGTCAAGCCAGAGTGGCTTATCAATAGATTATACGTTTGCTCGAAAAGAATTTGAGCATTGGCGTGAAATAGATAAAAAAGTTATAGATTTTGCAAATGACCTTATTAAGCCAGTTAAATCAGAATAATTCAGGAGAAGATTATGGTTCAGATAACCCAAGCAAATATTAATCGTATGGAAACTATGCTAAATAATAATGACCGTACTGGTATGGAGCTTTATTATTATGAGCTTACAGGTAGTCAAGCTGCTCTTAATATGGCTTATATTTCAAGCTTTAGCAGTTATATGGGAGGAACTGCTTATAATGCTAATATGATTGCTAAAGCTTCAAATAAATTACTTTATCCTGTAGATACGCTAGAAATGGCTGGTGTGGAGCATTTTTCTGTACAAATTGCAGTTGATTTTTTATCTGCGGTGAAAAGAGAAGTTGCAGCTGGTAATTCAGGGGACCTTACACAAGCCCAGATATTAGCTACTGGTCGAGCAACGTGGGATCGTTTTGGTCTTGGCGAGAAGTTTCCTGGAAATGCGCAATCTGTTATAGATGCAATGTGGTCTGGAGATGTTCAAGGGGTTTTTGATAATTGGGATAAGGGTACATTTTATGGGGCAGCTGGTGGATTTTATGAAGTTTTGGTTGGTCAATTTTCATCAGATACACCTGAAGGTCTAGTTAAGGATTTTGATTCTGACCGTTATGCTATTAGAACTACTGCTGATGGACAAGTTTCGTATATTATTGATACACAAGAAGGAAGAACAGTACATGTCTTTGGACTTAGAGATGCATTAAACCCATTTTATGTAAAAACAAAAGAATTTTCAGAATTTTGGCATAACCTTATTGCTGAAGATCCTGTAATAGTTAAAAATATTTTTAATGAAAACCTCTCTCCAAGTTATGCCATTAAGGCTAGCTCTGCTTTTAACAATATATTTATTGATATGGGGTGGGTTAACCCTAATGGATCCGTAAATCTAAGTGGGTTTTTGGCGGACAATCCAAGCAATAGTTATTTAGCAAATCGTGTAATTGGTTCAAGCTATTATTTGTTTGGAGCAAGTGACACTATTTCCTTTGGTAGTGGTTTGCAACAAGACTTTAGCTACGGAATTACGGGACTGACAGGTAATAAGTTTACAGGTATAGTACATCAAAATGTATCCAATCCTAGCGGTGGTTGGCTGGATACATCTGAATTTGATGCGATTATAGGACGCCTTGAAACTCTGAAATATACTAATTACCAGAACCAAATTACAGAGTATGATGTCCGTAGTACAAATGTTAAAGAACAAATAGAAAAACTTGGTGGTTCTGTTTGGGTTAATGAGGTGATACCTGTTCATTCTGATGGGGATGATTATTCCTTAATTAAGAATGGTGCTTCTACCAATATAGCTGGCGTTAGTTATTTGATAGGCGACGTGATGGATTCACTTAATACAGCAGCCACTGAAATTGCTACTTTTGTTTCTAAGCAAGTTGATAATGCTACTGATTGGTTCAAGAGTTCAGATGGAGCACAGCTTGCATTTGCTGAATGGCTTGGCGCGAACATGCAGGATCTGGTTGATGGCAATCTTAGCGCCGGAGAAGCATTTATCGGGCTAGCCCAATTTTTAGGGGAGCGTTATCTTACAAACCAGATTATAAATGTTGTTGATGCTGCTGGTGCTAAGGATGTTATAGAGTCTGTATTAAAATCACTTGGTGTTGATGAGAAGGCAATTCCTGGCCTTTCTGCTGGGTTTGAAACAGCATTGGCGCGTATGGCAATTGATTTTGCATTAAATTCCGAGGGTTGGGATAGCGAGCAATATCTGAAGGCTGGTGTTAGTACGATTTCTGGCGTAGTTGCAGCACATTATGCAAAGCAATATTTTGGTGTTGGTGCAACAACTAATATAAATGCAACCGTAGCGGCAGTAGTCACGGCTATTAATGGATTGCTTAACAGCAGTGATTTTAGTGCTGGTGATTGGCTAATGCTGGGAGCGCAGGTGGGAATAGCCGCAGGTGCTGTCGTTGCTGGAGAGGCCATTGCATCTGCACTTATTACAGGGGCAACCCCGGGTGGCCCAGTTGCAATTGTTGCGGCGGCTGTGGTAGCACTTGTTGCCGGAAAAATTCTTGGCTCTCTCTTTGGCAGTGCGGTTTATCATGAAGGTGAGTTTGGTGATACTGCTGTACTCCTCAACAGCCTTTATCAGGTTCAGCAAGTCAGTAATGGGCAAGGCGGAACAGTTGAGGCTCTTGTGGCGGTTAATGCTAATGGCTCAACGATTATCGCGCAGGGCATCACTACTATTTTCGGAAATATTGGGCAGGACGTGCTGGTTGGTGGGGCGAGTGATGACTCGATCTATGGCGGATCTGGTTCTGATTACCTCGAAGGGCGTGATGGCAAAGATGCTTTGATTGGCGCAGATGGCGACGACCATATTTCCGGTGGTAATGGCGACGATTATATTTCCGGCGGGCTTGGTGATGATGTGCTTTTCGGTGACGGCGGCAATGACACTATTGTAAGCGATGATGGTGATGATTTTGTGCATCTTGGCGCGGGTGATGACATCACGGCAACCGGCAATGGGCGTGACATTGTGATGGGTGCTGCAGGAAGCGACAGCATTGATAGCGGTGCGGGTGATGACGTTATTGATGGTGGCTTGGGTGATGATGTGATAGGCAGTGGCGATGGCAAAGATCTGGTATTTGGCAATCTGGGCAATGATATAATTTCTCTGGGCGTTGGTGATGACGTAGCATTTGGTGATGCTGGCAATGACCAGATCTATGGTGACGATGGAAATGATATAATAGCTGGCGGTGGGGGAGTCGACATTCTGCATGGTGATAATGGCAGCGATATTATCGATGGCGGTGCCGATGATGATTTGCTCGAAGGCGGGCTGGGTAATGATAGACTGGCTGGTGGAGATGGTGATGACGTATTGCTTGGCGGCATGGATAATGATTTGCTGGTGGGTGGCGCGGGTAACGACACTCTGAAAGGTGAATTCGGCGATGATATTTTAATTAACGGTGCTGGTTCCGATACGCTGGAAGGTGGCGATGGTGATGACTGGTATTCATTTACCAATGATCCGGCCAACATAAATAATTTTATAACCGATAATCAAGGTGCGAATGACTCTATCGTCCTTTCATGGCTGACAGAAGCTAATATAAACAATCTGGTTCTCTCCAGGGTTGGCGATAATCTGGATATTACGGTATCCGGTAAAAACATCGTTACAGTGCTTGACCAGTTTAATGGCAAAGCTGTTGAGAGCATTGAAATTGCTGGTGGCAAAACACTAAATCTTACTGGCTTGACCGGAACAGGTGTGCTGACAACCCCAACGGTTAACGCTGCTGTCGGCACTTCTCATCAGGCGGTTATTGATGCACGAATTGCTGCCATTGATTCGGAAGTTGCGACTAAGGAGCAATATTTTGATAATGCGTTCACTAAAATTGTTGCAGATAGCTCCTATCAGGAATTGCTTGGTGACCAGATTGGCAACTCATTTTATAATGGGAACGAAATTGCATCATTCAAGCGTGATCGCGGTAAATGTGGTGGTGCTTATACGGTTTATAAGCTTGATCAGGTGGGCAGTTTGAATGGTACCGATGAGCTGCTGCAAATGAAAGAGCTGGCTGGTTCTTACAATGCTGCTGACTATGACAAGGTTAGCCTGAATGTACAAAAAGTAACCAGCACTTATAACGTTAACTACTCCACTCCTTTCAAGACAGTTGCGGCAATCGAAACCGTCAAGGATTATTATGATGCTGGTAACCATGTAGCAACAGTTATCACAATAACTGATGCGGCGACATCAGCTGTTCTGTCATCTACACAAATTGTAACCGGTGATTTGATTTTACCGGATGGTACGGTTG
Source organism: Rickettsiales bacterium (assembly GCA_040080715.1). Lineage (GTDB taxonomy): Bacteria > Pseudomonadota > Alphaproteobacteria > Rickettsiales > SXRF01 > SXRF01. The sequence goes on from JBEBHV010000084.1 coordinate 4,834, forward strand.
TTACAGAATCAGCACGTTTGGCAAGTGGCACTACTGCATCGGTAACATTAGGATTAAATATCCTGCAGACTGGTGCAGATAAATTGGTTGGTGCCTGGTGGGATGAAACGCTTGCCGGTCAAAGCGGGCCTGACGTTCTGGTTGGTAATGGCGGAGATGATACTCTTGATGGCGGTGCCGGTAATGACTGGATTTTCGGTGGTGACGGTAATGATGCTGCCTATGGTCGTGTAGGTGATGATATTATATTTGGAGGTGCTGGTAATGATAGCCTGAATGGTAATGAAGAAGAAGATGCAATTATAGGTGGTGCCGGAAATGATTTTATTCATGGTCATGCTGGAAGTGATTGGATTGAAGGTGGCGGTGGAAACGATATAGCTTATGGTGATGATGGCGATGATGTTATGTTTGGTGGTAGTGGTAATGACACTCTCTACGGCAACGCTGGTAATGATAATATCTCAGGAGGTGATGGGAACGATTCTCTTGTTGGTAGTGCTGGTGCTGATGTTCTTGATGGTGGAGAAGGTATAGATATTGTTTTTTATGCCGATTCTACGGCGGCGATAAACGTCAATATTTCTCTAACCACTGCCCAATCTGGTGGTGATGCGCAGGGTGACATACTTTCCAATATCGAAAATATAACCGGCACTGCGTTTAATGATACGCTTACTGGTAATGAGAAAAATAACAGAATAATCGGCATGGCTGGAGCTGATATTATTAACGGTGGTGCTGGCATTGATACAGCTTCTTATATTGCTTCTGCATCTGGTGTTAATGTTAACCTGAATCTAACCACTGCTCAAACTGGTGGAGATGCACAGGGTGATGTGCTTTCCAATATCGAAAATATAACCGGCTCAGATTACAATGATACGCTTACTGGTAACGCCAACGATAATATTATGAACGGTGGTGCTGGTGCTGATATTATTAATGGTGGTGCTGGTGTAGACACGGCTGCTTACTCTAATTCAAACGCTGCTGTAAATGTAAACCTAACTCTAGCCACTGCCCAATCTGGTGGTCATGCACAGGGCGACATACTTTCTAACATAGAGAATATTCTAGGTTCAGCTTATAACGACACACTTACTGGTGATTCTGCTGCAAATATTATTGAGGGTGGTCTCGGTGCTGATACTATCAATGGTGGAGGTGGAATTGATACCCTTTCTTATGCAAACTCTGCAAATGGCATAACAGTCAACCTTTTACTTACCACAGCACAAATCGGTGGTGGTGACGGTCTTGGCGATATTATTTCCAATATTGAAAGCGTAAGTGGCTCGGTGTTTGACGATATTATCACTGGTGACAATGGTAATAATACCCTGCTTGGAAATGCAGGTGATGATCTGTTATATGGTGGTGGCGGGGCTGACAATATAGATGGTGGTGTTGGTAATGATCGCCTCTGGGGCTATGCGGGGCATAATATTCTGCATGGAGGTTTGGGTAATGATATTTTGTATGGAGATTTACTAAACAGTCCGTCATATGCTGATGTTGGCAATAATCAAATGTTTGGTGATGATGGTAATGATACATTTATTGCTGGTGCTGGTCCTGATGCAATGGATGGTGGTGCTGGGATTGATAAAGTAAGCTTTTATTTATCCAACGCAGGTGTTACAGTAAATTTGCTGACCAATGCTAATAGTGGAGGCTTTGCTGCGGGCGATAGCTATGTTAATATTGAGAATATCGAAGGTTCCACCTACGATGATGTTATTACCGGAGATGCTGGCAATAACCATCTTTTTGGTGATGCCGGTCATGATAACATAAATGGTGGTGGCGGAGCAGATAGCATTGACGGTGGTACCGGGATTGATACCGTATTTTATTCATATTCAACTGCTGGAATTAATGTAAATCTGAGTAGCACTGGTCCGCAGTCTGGTGGGGATGCCCAGGGTGATATTTTGGTTAGTATTGAAGTCGTCACTGGTTCAGAACACAATGATATAATATCTGGAAATTCCGGTGTAAACGTGTTATTTGGTTATGAGGGCGATGATACACTAAGTGGTGGCTCTGGTGCTGATACTCTAAATGGCGGAGCAGACATAGATACAGTATCTTACGCATCTTCCACCGTCGCGGTTAATATCAATCTTGGAATTACTACTGCCCAATTAGGAGGTGATGCCCAAGGTGATACATTATTCAACATCGAAAATCTTATCGGTTCATCTTTTGATGATAATTTAACCGGTGACTCAAATAACAATAGCATTACCGGCGGCTCCGGTTGGGATTTAATAAAAGGTGGTGCAGGGGCTGATTCTATTTATGGCAATGATGGTAATGATACTCTGTATGGCGGAGCTGGTGCGGATACCATTGATGGTGGAGCTGGTTCTGACTATGTAGTATATTCCACTTCTGGTTCTGCTGTGACGGTGAATCTTCTTACTAATGTTAATACCGGTGGCGAAGCTCAGGGTGACCTGATATCTAATGTAGAGAATATTATAGGTTCCGATTTCAATGATAATTTAACCGGTAATTCTTCTGACAATACTTTCGATGGCAGAGCTGGGGCTGATACTATCAATGGTGGCGATGGGCTTGACACAGTTTCTTATGAATACTCTAGTGCCAGCGTAACGGTAAATCTGCTTACTAATGTTAATACTGGCGGTGACGCACAGGGTGATGTTTTAAGTAACGTTGAATATATAATTGGTTCAGCCTTTGCTGATACTCTCATCGGTGATGCTGGTAATAATATAATTAGTGGCCTGGCAGGCAATGATACTCTTTATGGCGGTGCCGGAGCAGACAAACTTGATGGTGGTACTGGGACAGACACAGCTTCGTATATGGATTCAAATGCCGCAGTGAATGTAAATCTCGGAATCACCACCGCACAATCTGGCGGGTATGCTGCTGGCGATACGCTGGTTAGTATAGAAAACATAATTGGCTCTGCTTATAACGACACGCTAAAAGGTAATTCTGGTAATAATATCATCACTGGCGGAGTTGGAGCGGATAAGATTGATGGAGCTACAGGAACCGACACAGTTTCCTATGCAACTTCTGCGGCAGGGGTGAATGTAAATCTTGGAATCACTAGCGCACAATCTGGCGGTGATGCGCAAGGAGACACCCTCATCAGCATAGAAAACATTATCGGTACACCATTAAACGACACTTTCATCAGCAGCTCAGTTGCTAATAAGATTGATGGTGGGTTGGGGATTGATAGCGTGTCT
>JBEBHV010000085.1:0-8068 GCA_040080715.1 Rickettsiales bacterium
CTTTTTTCCCACACTAAAAAATAATTGATAAAAAACTAAAATAATTTTCTTGCCTAACTTATCCAAATATATTCTATCATAGCAATGTAGGAAAAAAATTCCCTGTATTAACAGATTATAAATCTTTCTCTGTTTAACATGGGAATATCGAGTTTGTTTGATAGTCATAAAAACAGGGTAAAGAGTCGGAGAAACTGGTATCTATGGAAGCAGTAATGGACAGCATGAAGGGTTTTGGTAATTTACGTATTAGATTATTGATTGGTGCCGGCGTAGTTTTACTGGGATTTTTTATGATGATGGCGTTTCGCATGTCGGGCGCAGGTATGTCTCCGATTTACACAGGTCTTTCCATGGATGACAGCGCGAAAATCGTTGCTGAGCTGGAAAAAGAAGGTGTTCCATATGAATTATCGGCGGGCGGATCACAGGTTTCCGTCCCTGCTGACAAAGTGTTGCGCCTACGCCTTACCATGGCGGAACAAGGTATCCCTTCCGGCGGTTCAATAGTCGGTTATGAGATTTTTGATCGTTCCGAAAGCTTCGGCAGTTCAAATTTTGTAATGAATGTGAACGCAATGCGCGCTTTGGAAGGCGAGCTGGCACGTACCATATCATCTATAAACGGCGTTGATACAGTGCGCGTTCATCTGGTAGTTCCCAAACGCGAACTTTTTACTCGCGAGAAAGAAAAACCAAGCGCATCGGTTGCTATCAAAATGCGTGGTGGAAGTTCTCTTGAATCTCAGGAAGTGAATGCAATAACTCATTTGATTGCTTCGGCAGTACCATCTCTTGAACCGTCAAAAGTAACAATCATAGACAGCCGTGGTAAACTTCTGGCACGTGGCGATGGCAACGATAGTGTCGGTGGCATGGCGAATAATCAAACCGAATATAAGGTAGCCTACGAAACCCGTACCCAACATGCTTTGGAAGATTTATTGGAAAAGGTGATCGGTGTTGGCAAAGTACGCGTGCAGGTCACTGCTGATATTAATTTCGACCGGATAGTAACCAATTCCGAAAAATACGATCCGGACGGACAGGTAGCACGCTCTGTCCAGTCAAACACCCAGAAAGAAAATGCGACCGATAAAACCGGCAAGGATAATGTAACCGTCGGAAACAACCTGCCACAAGGGGCAAGCGGAGGAGAAGGAGCATCAAACAGCAATAAACTAGTTGAGCAGACCGATGAAACCACTAACTTTGAAATATCAAAAACCGTACAGAACCATATAAAAGAATCCGGAAACGTAAACAAACTTTCCATAGCCGTACTCGTTGATGGAACTTATTCTGGAGAAGAGAACACTGCCGAAAACTATAAACCCCGTAGTGAAGATGAATTAAAACAGCTTCGAGCATTGGTAAGTTCTGCTATCGGCTATGACGAAAAACGCGGTGACAAAATAGAATTGGTCAATATGCGCTTCACTCAGGATTCACTGAATCTTGTCGAGGAATCATTCTTTGAAAAATTCAAGCTGGAAATACAATCTATTACTCAGACTCTTATCATTTCTGTGGTTGCCATACTTGCCATATTGCTGGTGCTGCGCCCTGCTGTCTCAAAAATGGCAAGACAAGTGCAACCGCCTAGCGAGCGTATCGCTGGCGAAATGGCAATGCTGCAGGATGGCGCACCGTCAGGGCGTATAGCCAGTGGTGATATTGGCGATGGAGGTGGCGCGCCGTCTGGTGGTTTTGAAACCTCGCCGACAGATGAAATAATTAATGTGGCAAATATCAAAGGCGGGATGAAATCCTCATCCATGTCAAAAATAAATGAAATTGTTGAAAAATATCCGGAAGAAACTATGGGTGTGCTTCGTCAGTGGATTCTGAAACAATCATAACCACATCACAAAACTACGATTTACGAACTACGAACTACGAACTACGAACTACGATTTACGAACTACGATTTACGAACTACGAACTACGAATTACGAATTACGATAATAAGGTAAACATATGGCGGCACCTCCTAAAGATAACAAAGATGACTTCCGGAAAATGGGTGGTCCGCAAAAGGCGGCTATGTTTCTTATGGCTATTGGTGAAGAGAGTGCCATCAAATTATTTGCCTTGATGGATGATGACGAAATCAGGGAAATTTCCAATATAATGTCTACTCTGGGGCAAGTAAATTCTGATGTTGTCGAAAGACTGTTTCATGATTTTGCCGATCAGGTTTCAGCTTCCGGCGCATTAGTTGGTAACTATGATTCCACAGAACGCCTACTGGTAAAGGCTCTTGGTAAAAATCGCGTTGATGGTATCATGGAAGAAATACGTGGTCCTGCCGGACGCACCACATGGGACAAGCTGGGCAATGTAAGCGAAGAAATTCTCGCCAATTTCCTGAAAAATGAATATCCGCAGACAATCGCCGTGGTTCTTTCCAAAATCCGCGCAGACCACGCCGCGCGCGTGCTAATGAATCTTCCCGAGGAACTGACCGTGGAAGTTATAGTGCGGATGCTTTCAATGGAAACTGTAAAAAAAGATGTAATGGATGGTATCGAAAAAACTCTACGTATGGAATTCATGAGCAATCTTGCCAAACGTCAGTCAACTGATAGTTTCGAGATGATTGCTGAAATATTCAATAATTTTGATCGCACCGCCGAAGGCAAGTTCATGGGCAAATTAGAAGAACGCAATGCAGAATCTGCAGAAAAAGTTCGAGCTTTGATGTTTACCTTCGAAGACCTGATAAAAATCAACGGTGCAGGCATACAGGTATTACTCCGCACCGTTGATAAAGCCAAACTCGGCGTTGCCCTTAAAGGTGCTTCCGATGCCATAAAAGACTTGTTCCTGAGCAACATGTCTGAACGTGCCGGAAAAATCATGCGTGAAGAAATGGAAGGTATGGGACCGGTGCGAATCAAGGACGTTGATGAAGCGCAGATGTTTGTAGTCGGTGTTGCAAAAGATCTGGCAGGAAAAGGCGAAATTATGATTTCCAGCGATAGTGCCGGCGAACAGTTAGTATATTAGGAATGAGCGTAATTATGGCTATTTTAACCACGAATCACGAATCACGAATCACGATTAAGGTTACCTCATGCTGATCTCTCCACTTACTTTCAAAGAATTTGAACCAGGAATAGCTGGTAAGGAAGTCCGCAAAAAACCTTTCGCCAACCAGAAAAAAACAGAAGAGCCGGAAGCTCCGCCGCCACCGCCAACTTTCAGCGAAGAAGAACTTAGAGCAGCCGAGCGTGATGCCTATCAGCGCGGTTTTCTGGATGGCACTAAAGAAGGACACGCCACCGCCCAGAGTGAACATAGTGAAGTCGAGCGCATCTTGATGGAAGGATTGGAAAACTTTGTGCAAAGCATAGCTCCTATATTTGAGCAATATAAAAGCCACTGCCAGCAGCTAAAGCAGGATATGCCTCCCCTCGCCCTGTCTATTGCAAAAAAAGTTGCCGGTTATGCCCTGTCACAGCCCGCGCAGTCCATAATAGAATCAGCAGCAAAACAATGTACGGAGATAATGGTAAATGAACCGCAAGTCACAGTTACAGTTAATTCCAGATTGTCTGATATTCTTTCAGAAAAATTGAAGCAATTGAGACAACGTGAAAAAACCACTTCTCATATTTCAGTAGTTGCCGATGACAATATAGTTTTAAATAATTACCATATTGAGTGGAAAAACGGCAGTTTGGAACGTTCTACAGAAAAATTATGGCAACAGATAGATAAAGCAATAGACAATATGCTGGCAGCAATAGCAAATGAACCAGTGGAGCAGCTTGATTTATTAAATAAAAAAGTCGTACAATAAACATTAGAGAACCCTAGTTAAGGAGAATTTATGGCTGAAGAAATTTCTGGTTTTGGTGAAAGTGCCAATCCTGATAGTTTAAGTTTAGAGACGGTTTATGATATTCCGGTGCAGATTACCGTAGTACTCGGTAGAGCCAGCATGCAGGTTAATCAGCTCCTTAAACTTGGTCGCGGCGCAGTTATTGAGCTTAACCAGAAAGTCGGAGAACCGATAGATATTTTTGTCAACAACCGCCTAGTGGCTCGCGGAGAGGTAGTTGTTGTTGAGGATAGAATCGGCGTAACCATGACAGAAATTATAAAGACGGAAAAACATTAGCTGCAATCCTGTGAGACACGCCAGTGTCTGCACAGGATCTGTGCATAATTGATAAAGATCCTGTGCAATTGTTTCGCAATTCACAGGATTGGAGGAAAATATGAGGTTACTAATCATCGGCGAACTATACGGACAACTCGGCACAGCAAGCGCAATAGCTAAATCGCGTGGTGCGAAAGTGGCGCATGTAGCGGATATTGAAGGAGCAATGAACGCCCTGCGTAATGGTCAGGGCGCGGACCTTATCATGGTTGAAGTGCGCGAGGACATTGAAAAACTGGTGACCATGCTGATGCGCGAACGCTTTAACCTGATGGTTATCGCCTGCGGGCTGGATACCGACAAAGACGCTGCCGTAAAAGCCATAAAATCCGGCGCGAAAGAATATATCCCGCTGCCTCCGGATGAAGAGCTGATAGCAGCCGTTCTCGAAGCCATAACCGAAGAAATAAAATCCATAATTTACGCCGATCCGGCAACCGCCAAAGTAATTTCCCTTGCTGAGCAGATTGCCCCGAGTGATGCCAGCATTTTAATCACCGGCGAATCCGGAACTGGAAAAGAAGTAATTGCTCGATATATTCACCGCAAAAGCAAGCGTGCCAACCACCCGATGATCTGCGTCAATTGCGCGGCAATACCGGAAGCCTTGCTGGAAGCCGAATTATTCGGTCATGAAAAAGGCGCGTTCACCGGCGCAATCGCAAGACGCATCGGCAAGTTTGAAGAAGCAGATGGCGGAACTATTCTGCTCGATGAAATCAGCGAAATGGATTTACGCCTGCAATCAAAATTACTGCGGGTTTTGCAGGAACGTGAAGTTGATAGGGTTGGTGGCAGTAAACCGGTAAAGGTCAATATCCGCGTTCTGGCAACTTCCAACCGCAATATGCAGGAAGAGGTAAAAAAAGGCACATTCCGTGAAGATTTATATTTCCGCCTCAATGTAATCAGCCTGAATATGCCTTCTTTGCGTGATCGCAAGGAAGATATCAAGCCGCTTTCTGAGCATTTTATTGAGAAATATTCTAAAGCCAACGGCATTTCAGTCAGAAAACTAACTGATGCAGCGATGAACAAATTGCTGGCTTATAACTGGTCAGGAAATGTACGCGAACTGGAAAACACCATGCATCGCAGCGTCCTGCTCGCCAGCGGCAACACCATTGATACCGAAGCGATTTATTTAAGCGGCGCGCCGGAGGAAGAAAAAACTCCTGTCCAAGCCCCTAGCCCCCAGCACCTAGCACCTAATAACAACCCCCTCGTTGGTCGTTCGCTGGAAAATGTTGAACAGGAGCTGATAATAGACACGCTTAATTATTGCCTCGGCAACCGCACCCACGCCGCCAATATCCTGGGAATCTCAATCCGCACCTTGCGTAACAAACTAAAAGCCTATAGCGAAAACGGACTGAGTGTTCCTACATCTGTCGGAGATGAATAGGATGACGGATTACGGATTACGGATGACGAACATAATAACAGATAAATTATTGTTATCTGTCATCCGTCATCCGTCATCCGTTTTGCGGAGCAAAACCCATGGCTGAAACCGTAGCAACCGCCACAGCAGGCAAAGCAGGAGCGACCAACTGGACTGGTGAAATAAACGCCATGATGCGGCGCAAGGATATTTACTTTGCAGTCGGCATTATAGCGATACTCGTGGTTTTAATTTTACCCCTCCCCACTTTCCTACTCGATTTTTTCCTTGGTATATCCATCACCCTCTCAGTCATCATCCTGATGACGGTATTGTTCGTGGAAAAGCCTCTGCACCTTAGCTCTTTCCCCACTATCCTCCTCATTGTCACCATGCTCAGGCTTTCGCTCAACATCGCCTCCACTCGTTTGATTTTAGCGCATGGACATGAGGGAACAGGAGCCGCCGGACATGTAATTCAGGCATTTGGCGGTTTTGTAATGGGTGGATCGGTGGTTATCGGCGTGATTATTTTCGGCATACTCACCATCATAAATTTCGTGGTAATCACTAAAGGTTCCGGTCGTATCGCCGAAGTATCAGCCCGCTTTTCATTAGATGCCATGCCCGGCAAGCAAATGGCAATTGATGCCGATTTATCAGCGGGCCTTATCACCGAAGAAGCTGCCAAACTCCGGCGCAAGGAAATTGAAGATGAGAGTAATTTTTTCGGTTCGATGGATGGTGCGAGCAAGTTCGTGCGCGGTGATGCCATTGCTGGCTTGCTTATCACCTTCATCAATTTCATTGCTGGTATAATAATCGGGGTAGCGCAAAAAGACCTGCCCTTTAACGAAGCTCTCAATCACTACACAGTACTAACCGTCGGAGACGGTCTGGTTTCGCAGATACCAGCTCTCATTGTCTCCACCGCCGCCGGTATTCTGGTTACAAAATCCGGTGTTGCCGGTTCAGCGGAAAAAGCGGTACTCGGTCAACTAAGTCGTCATCCGGCAGCAATGGGTATAACTTCAGTGTTCTTATTCATCATGGCTTTGTTGCCCGGCATCCCTTTTGCTCCATTCTTTGTCCTTTCTGCCATAACCGGCTTTGCTTCCTATTACATGTTTAAAAACCCGCAGATTATAAACCCTAAAACCGGTGAGGCATATTCAGCAAAAGACACTCCCAAACTTCTGGAAAATCAGAATAAGGATGGCGCGGAAGCCAAAGCGCAGGAAGAACAGCCCGCCGACTTCCTGCAGATTGACAGCCTCCGCCTTGAGCTTGGCTATGGTTTGCTGCCACTCATCAATTACCAGAAAGGTCACCGCCTCACCGAACAAATTAAAGCACTCCGCCGTCAGATGGCGAGGGAGCTTGGCTTTATAATTCCTTCCGTGCGTATTCAGGATAATATGCAGCTCCCGCCCAACACTTATGTGGTGAAGGTAAAGGAGATTGAGGCAGCGCGTGGCGACATCCGCCCTGATATGCTTCTGGTAATGAATCCAAGTGGTGGCAAAATAACCCTGCCCGGCGAAGAAACCACCGAGCCGACTTTCGGCCTTCCGGCGATGTGGATTAACGAGTCAGCCCGTGAGGAAGCTCTGTTCCGTAATTTCACCGTGGTTGACCCGCCAACCGTTATCACCACCCACCTCACCGAAGTCATCAAAGACAATATGTCTGAGTTGCTATCATATGCCGAAACCCAGAAACTGCTCGATGACCTCGGCAAGACCCAGCAAAAGCTGGTGTCCGAAACTATCCCGTCGCAAATCAGCGTCGGCGGTGTGCAGCGCGTATTGCAGAATCTCCTGCGTGAACTGGTTTCCATCCGCGATCTTTCCACCATTATTGAAGCAATCGCCGAAGCCTCACGCAGCACACAGAATATCAGTATGATAAGCGAGCATGTCCGCAGTCGCCTTGCTCGCCAGATAAGCCATGGACAAACCACAGAAGCTGGATATATCCCCATCATCGCCATGTCGGCAGGCTGGGAGCAGACTTTTGTTGAAGCCCTGAGTGGCTCCGGTGATGATAAAACCCTGTCAATGGCACCAAGCCGTATCCAGGAATTTATAGGCAGTGTCCGCAGCAATTTTGATAAAATGGCGATGCAGGGTGAAAGTCCGGTGCTGCTCACCAGTCCGGCAATCCGCCCCTATGTGCGTTCCATTGTTGAACGTTTCCGCCCATCAACAGTGGTAATGTCGCAGAACGAAATTTACATGAAAGCACGGATTAAAACGCTGGGGCAAATATGAGGAAGGGGTGGATAGTGGATAGTGGTTGGTGGATTTCAAGCGTTGATATTACTTCGCTTACCATTCACCATTCACCATTCACCATCCACGCACAGCCATGAGGCTTCGGACTTTCACCGCCACCGACATGCCGGCTGCAATGCAGATGGTGCGCGATGCACTCGGCGATGATGCGATTATTCTTAACACCAAACCCGGCGAAAACTATATAACCGTTACCGCCGCGATTGAGGAAGATGC
>JBEBHV010000294.1:0-1726 GCA_040080715.1 Rickettsiales bacterium
AAACCAAATTCAAATCGACCCCAAAAATAAATGGCAAAATATCATTGCCTGTCAGGATAATGCTGCGCTATAATCTGCCCTTAACCGGACGGTAGTGATGCATTATAGGAATTATTTTTCTGGCTTCATTAGCTCATTTTTCATATTTCTGCTTTTAATTTCTCCATCCGCCCACGCCGCCACCTATTACGTATCCGTCAATGCTGGCAATGATTCTAATGCTGGCACCGAAGGCGCACCCTTCAAAACCATTGCCAGAGGTTCAGAGGCAATGGCATCCGGCGACACGCTCTATATCCGCGCAGGTACTTATCTTGAGCGCATGGTTAATTCCGGCATCTACCGCTTCAAGTTTGTAAACGGCAAACCGGGTGCATACACACGTTATGCGGCTTATCCCGGCGAAGAAAAAAAGGTCATCATCAAACCTACACTCGAAGGGTATATCGATTATACGGTTTGGTTCGGCGAGGGCAGGAGCTTCATCGAGATATCAGGATTGGTGTTTGATAGTTCAACCCTGACAGCGGCAAATGAATGGAGAAATATTATAGGATTTGACGATGCAGCTCGGAATAATCGTTTAATTAACAATGAAATTAGATTTGCTCAGAAGGGCATCTTAAACGGTGGCGGAAACGAATTCATAGGCAATCATTTTCATCATCTAAGAGGGTATGGAATATACACGAAGCACGATAACGGTCTGCTTGAAGGCAATATCTTCCACGATATTGGTGGTTATGCCATCCACCACTACCAGCAACACGCCACCGTTAATGGATGGATCATCCGCAATAACGTCATATATCGCGCTGGCAGGACTTTTGTTAGTACTAATGATGGAAGAACTGACAAGCTTGCAGCAGTTGTTATTTCCCGCAGCGAACCCGGAAAACCGCCCAACCAGTTTTATAACAATATCATTTATGACAGCCATGCTGGCATTCAGGTGGGGCTGGGTACTATAAATCCATTAATTGCCAATAACACGGTTTACGGCAACGATGATTACGGCATCAAGGTCGGTGACAGTGATTCGTCTAGCAAGAATGCGCGCATCATCAACAACATCTCTTTCGGCAATGGAGGCGCGCAGATTAGTGATACTGGCACAGGCACGGTGCTGCAGAACAACCTGACCACCGACCCTAAATTTGTGAACCCTGCCGCTGGCGATTTTGGTCTTCAGGCTGGCTCACCAGCCATAAATAAAGGTATGGAGTTGCGAGCAGAAGTGCTAGATGATTTTATGGGAACAAAGAGACCTGTTGACCTTCTATATGACATCGGCGCGTTTGAAGGTGCTGGTTCAAAAGCGAATGTTCTGCCGGGTATGGCGGGCGGACTTCCCGGCGGTGGGATTCCCGGCGGTGGCAGTGGTGGCGGTCTTGGCACTTGTTATAAATGATAAAAGCTATGTATTGCTTAATTCCTGAAAATAATGTTAGCTTCGTGGACGATTTACGAATGACTGACAACCAGAAATATGCCACAGGAAATACGCCTCTATACCGAAGAATCACTGGAAAAATTAATTCCGGTCACGTTATCAGCCGAGCAAGCTCATTATCTAACCAACGTCATGCGCTGTAATGTTGGCGATCTGCTGAGCCTGTTTAATGGCCACGATGGTCAGTGGCAGGCAGAGATAACTTCTGTCAGCAAAAAATCTATAACCTCAGTCCCTCTCAAACAAACTCGCCCACAAATTTCCTCGCCCGAT
>JBEBHV010000086.1:0-8010 GCA_040080715.1 Rickettsiales bacterium
CCCTAATTCCTGTCCGCCACCGGTTAAAAGCGGTCTAATGCTGATGCTATTTTTTATCACCAACGCAGCAGCACCCAACGCCCCACCAGCTTTATGGGCGGAAATAGTTAGCATATCCGCACCAAGCAACGAAAAATCCACAGAGATTTTTCCAAGTGCCTGCACCGCGTCACAGTGTAAAAGTGCGCCATATTTTTTACATATCGCAGCCACTTCAGCAATTGGCTGGATAACCCCCGTTTCATTATTAGCCAGCATTACAGAAACCAATGCCGGCTTAGAATCAGCAGCAAGTTTCTGCTCTAATTCTGCAAGATTTATTATGCCATTTGCATCAACTTGTATGATTTCGTCATTGCGAGGCGAAGCCGAAGCAATCCAGTCTTTATTTTTCTGGATTGCCACGTCGGCTACACCTCCTTGCAATGACAAAACCGAACTATGCTCAATAGCCGAAACCAGCAATCTCCGATCTGGAAAACCGCGCAGTGCAGTGGCGTTAGCTTCTGTCCCGCTGCCGGTGAATATTATTTCATTTGGCCACGCGCTTATGCTTTCTGCAATTATTTTCCTGGCATCTTCCAATTGCTTTTTTGCTGCCCGCCCAAACCCATGCACGGAAGAAGGATTGGCTGGAAGCAATTGCCATTCCTGCATCTTAGCAAGAGCTTTCGGGTGCAGTGGCGCAGTTGCGTTATAATCTAGGTAAATTGCCATTACACAGACATTTTATTCTTCTTACTGTATATATCGGCAAGGGAAATCGCAGCCAGATAATCATGTATATGCTTGCCCAGACCCTCCCATAAATCATGAGTAAGGCAGCGCGATTTATTGGTCATACAGCCTGATGTTTTATGTGCATCGCAACGCGTCATCTTTAAAGATTCTTCAACAGCTTCGACAATTTCTGAAATACGTATTTTATCAGCACTGCGTGACAGAACATAGCCACCCCCAGGCCCACGCACCGCCTTCACCAGCCCGCCTGATTTCAATTTCCGAAAAATCTGCTCAAGATACGGAGCATTGATTTCCTGACTTTCAGCAAGTTCCGCAAGAGTTATCGGCAATTCGCCGCCACGACCGGACATTTCGACCATCGCCATAACCGCGTAACGTGTTTTTGTGCCAAGATTCATTTATTTTCCCATTTTCTCGCGCTATCAGCCAGTTCAGAATTTTTACCCTCAAGCTCATTAACACGCTCAGTCAGACTCTTGACCTCATCCTGTAATTTCTGGAACATATCAAGAATAGGATCAAATTCCGCGTCTTTTGCTCCACCATAAGCATCAAAACATTTCTCTTTAACTTTGGATGGCTCAGGGGTTTCAGAAACAACCCTTGCCGGAACTCCAACTACAGTCTTTTCATCCTCAACATCATTAACAACCACGGCATTAGAACCAACACGGGCATTATTGCCAATTTTTATAGGACCAAGCAATTGCGCCCCAGCACCGATAATTACTCCATTTCCAATCTGCGGATGGCGCAAACCGGAGGATAGAGATGTTCCTCCAAGTGTCACATCATGATAAATAGTAACATCATTTCCAATAGTTGCGGTTTCGCCAATAACCACGCCCATTCCATGATCAATAAACAGGCGCGCCCCTATTTTCGCGCCCGGATGTATCTCTATACCAGTAATAAAGCGGCCTATATAAGACATGAACCGCCCCAGCAGCTTTAAATGGTTGCGCCATAAAAAATTGGAAAACCTATATATAATAAGGGCATGAACGCCGGGATAGCATAATAAAACTTCAAAACGATTCCGCGCAGCCGGGTCACGGGCGAACACAGAATCAATATCATTCATAATTGTCTTGAACATTGGGTACCATTTTCAATATAACTACTGACTCAAATTGATATATTAGCCCAATTTATCAGAATATTGCAATCAACTTAAAGCCTGAAAACACAGCTTAACACCGAAATTCAAGGAAAACCAATGCCAGAAATTATTATAAACGGTTCCGAAGGGCGGCTGGAAGGTCGTTATCACCATAGTGATTTTAAGGGCGCGCCTATAGCCCTCGTCCTGCACCCGCACCCGCTCTATGGCGGCACTATGAACAATAAAATTGTCTATCGCTTATATCATATTTTTGCCCAGAACGGCTTTTCCGTGTTACGTTTCAATTTTCGCGGTATAGGTAAATCTCAGGGAACATATGATGAAGGTGTTGGCGAATTAACCGATGCGGCAACCGCGCTCGACTGGCTACAAGCGCAAAACCCGGATGCTCCGACCTGCTGGATAAGCGGTTTCTCATTTGGCGCGTGGATTTCTTTGCAACTGCTTATGCGCCGTCCGGAAATTGAGGGGTTCGTTGCGGTTTCTCCACCTGCCAACCTTTATGATTTTTCTTTCCTCGCCCCCTGCCCGTCTGCTGGACTTATTACGCAAGGTGATAAAGACGATGTGGTAAGCGAAGAAATGGTCAGTAAACTCGCAGCCAGATTAGGCACAAATCAGGCAACCCCGGTTGAATATAAGGTTGTAAATGCTGCTGATCATTACTATCGTGGAGTTGAAGATGAATTTGGCAATGTTGTGAATGATTACATAGCAAAACGCATGGCTGATTTTAAACAGAAACGCAAAATCCGCCCGGATCGCAAACGCCGCCAATTGCCACGGGATTAAAGAGTAAAAGAATTGTCATACCAGAAGCAAGTTTTCCCCATTAGTGTAACTAATGACTAGGAAAACTGAGCTGTCTGGTATCCATTTTTCTGCCTACTGGATGCCAGCTCGAAGGTTTACCACACGCAGGCTGAGGATGGCATGACAAGTATTTCAGAAAGGTATCAGGTGAAGACCTCTGCATAATTCGTCATTGCGAGTATTTTGTAAAAAATACGAAGCAATCCAGTAGAATGAATATATAAGATACTGGATTGCCACGCTCCTTGCAGTCGCTCGCAATGACGAAAAACGAATTGCACAGAAGTCTCAAGTGATCAGTTCTCTCATCTTTTATTCTTGAAATAATACAAATTCAGGTTTATATGTGCGCCTAGACGATATTGATACGTCTTTAGCAAAAGCTTTGCTTGAGTGACAGGGTCTGACGCATACCCTCTGCAGCCATGTATTTTAGGCATCCCTAACCGGTTCAATTAACATTACTATTTTTTTCATATATCAGATAAACAACGCATCATTAAAAATGGAGTAATCGCCTATTTGAGTTACCAGTAACGAAATAAATAAGGAGATGTTTTATGAAAAACCATACAATCCCAGCAAATATATTGATAACATCGCTTGTTATTTTAATATGTATTCAAGCTTGTTCACCCATTACCCAATCAACTTCCAACCTATCTTTAGAATCGCACAGCTATTCAGGTGGCGTATCTAATATATCCGACAGACCAACTATATTTAACGAGATGTGAGCAACATTACAAAAATGTAATATTTTTTACATGGCGAAGTAATGATAAGAATGTTTATATGCGTTTGTCCTCAATTGAGGATTTAAATAACGTAACCAATTTAAAAGGATTAATAATATGAACAAGACTCTTGCTCTTATCGCTCTTCTCGGTTTAGTTTCTTCTCCAGTTCTTGCTAATGAAGCAGCAGCTCCAGCTAAAGCTGAAAAAGTTGTTGCTAAAGATGCTAAAGGCGAAGCTGCTAAAGAAGGCGAAGTTAAAGCTGAAGACGCTGCTAAAGAAGGCGAAGCTAAAAAAGAAGAAAAGAAATAGTCTTTTCGTTATTGACGCAAAAAACGCGCTGGCAATTGTCAGCGCGTTTTTTATTGCTTGTAACTATAGTAATTACAAATAAGAACTATGCTTTTTTCAGAAAACAGGTCTTAAGAACCAGCCCTTTAACTTTTTCCGCATTACATTCAATTTCTTCTTCATTATCGGTAAGGTGGATATTTTTTATCACCGTGCCGCGTTTTAAAGTAACCGAAGTTCCTTTTACCTTCAGATCTTTTATAACTTGAACGGAATCCCCTTCATTCAAAACAGCCCCATTGCTATCTTTCACTTTTATTTCCATAAGGTAATACTTTCTAAAAAATTGAGCCAGCATACTTGCTGGAAGAAGCATGTATGCTATATTTTTATGATACCAATAGTCAATCAGAGAAATTATAATTGCAATTATAAATGTTATGTTATAACAACACATTTATAACAACTGGAGATGGTATGTATTATTATAGTACGCTGCAAAGAATTGGTTTAGCCCTGCTACTCATAGCATTTATATGGGTAATTACATTCTGGGCAACAACATGAATAATGATTTTGCCGTAAAACTGAATAATCTTACCATTGCTTATAACCGTCAACCAGCCGTCCACCATGTGAGTGGTGAATTTAAAACCGGTGAACTATCTGCAATAACCGGAGCAAATGGCGCGGGAAAAAGCACATTGCTCAAAGCTATGGCTGGTATATTACCAGTTTTTGAAGGCAGTATTGAGTTTAGCGACATTATCCGCAGCAGCATGGCATATATGCCACAAGCTGCCGATATGCAGCGTGATTTTCCTGTAAATATCCTACAAATGGTTTGTTCCGGCTTCTGGCAGCAATCGGGAAATTTTGGCAAAATCAGTAAAGAGCAACGCAAGCAAGCATTACAGGCACTAGCCGATGTCGGCTTAAATGGTTTTGAAAATCGTAATTTAGACAGCATCTCGGCAGGGCAATTCCAGCGCGCGCTCTTTGCCAGAATTATAGTGCAAAATGCCAGACTGATATTACTTGATGAACCATTCACCGCCATTGACACCAACACAACAACCGCCCTGCTGAAAATTATCCATGGCTGGCATAAAGAAGAACGAACAGTGATTTGTGTGTTGCATGATTTTGAACAAATTAAACAGCATTTTACCGACTGCCTGTTGCTGGCGCGGGAAACTATCGCCTGGGGAAACCCGCATGAAGTGCTTAAGCCCGAAAATTTGCTAAGGACATTAAAAAAATGACCCTATACGACACATTATTACTTCCCTTTATTGAGCATGATTACATGTACCGCGCTCTGGTTGCCTGCATAATCATGACCATAAGCGGCACACCGCTTGGAATTTTTCTGGTGCTGAGGCGCATGTCGCTGATGGGCGATGTAACTTCGCACGCAATCCTGCCCGGTGTAGCAATTGCTTTCTTCATCAGTGGCGCGACACTGTGGCCAATGACCATAGGCGGAATAATAGCCGGATTACTCGTAGCAATCGCTTCAGGAATCATCACCCGCGTTACCAATTTAAAGGAAGACGCGAGCTTCACCGCCGCCTATCTCACCTCTATCGCCTTTGGTGTTGCCATCATCTCAATTAAAGGCGGTGACGAGGAACTTATACATATATTATTCGGTGATATTTTAGAAATAGGCAATCAATCCCTTATTTTTGCCGCCTCTGTCGCCAGCATCAGCCTGCTTACTATGGCAGCTATTTACCGCCCCCTGATAATAGAATGTTTTGATTCCAATTTCCTGAAAACTCAGGGCAGGAGCGGCGCAATTTACCACCAGATATTTCTTGTTCTAATAGTGCTTAACCTTATCACTTCATTCCAGATTATGGGTACGTTAATGGCTATGGGAATTATGATTCTTCCGCCAATTGCCACACGCTTGTGGACTAATAATATTGATACAGCAATTATCCTCAGTATTATATTTGGCATAAATTCTTCCGCCATAGGGTTGCTTATTTCCTATCATTATGAACTTCCTGCCAGCTCCGCCATTGTCCTTGCCGCGAGCGCATGGTATATATTATCAGTATTTATAGGAAAAACCGGCGGCATACTTTCCCGTTTCTATCCGCGTAAACATTTTCATCTGGAATAATCATAATCCCCTCTGGGAAAGGGCTAGGGTAACTCTTATGAAAAATAAAAGCACAGAAATATCAAAACACGGTAAAAACGTACTGGCACTGCTTAAAAAAAGCAAAACACCCCTCACCGCCTATGATATTTTGGCAAAATTGCAGGATAAAGGTATAAAAGCCCCGCAAACTGTCTATCGTGCCTTGGATGCACTGGTTGAACGTGGACTTATTCACCGCATCCAGTCGCTCGGTGCATTTGTCGCCTGCCATAATGACGAGCAGGATCACGGAAGCCAGTTCGCTGTTTGCCGAAAATGTAATAAGGTTCTGGAGCTACACGACCACCGCATCTGTAATTTTATTAAAGAAATCAGCAAAAACATCAAATTCCACATCGAACGCGAAATGCTGGAATTAATCGGTATATGCGAGGATTGTGAAAAGGTCTAAAATCAATTAAGTACCAAGCTGGTTATTAGATAATATTGCAGGTACATTATTATAAGCAGAGACATTATGCGCTGTCTGAATTACTCCAGCCTGCTTTAATGCAACAGTTTCTATGTCCAGCTTACCCTGTATTAAGGCTGCCTTTTCACGTGATTCGTTTCTTTTATCATCCAGTTCATTTATCTTTCTCTGCATCAAAAGAGCAGTATTACGATGAGGTAGAACATAAGCCTCTGCATGCTTGCCACCAAGTCCATCAAGATATTCTTGCTTATCCTTCCATACAAGCGACTCTCCTTTCCTGATGGATTCATTCATATTAAATAAAAGCTGGTCATTTACCAACATAGTACCCACTTCCTTAGTGGAAATAATTTGTGTTTGTGGCGCAATTTTAAGGAGTTTTTCTATATTGCCATAGCTGCCGCCCGAACCAAGAAAAATCAAAGCATTATTAGAGCTGAAATATGGCATAGTGTTGTCAAGGTTGGAGCCATGCCCTCGGTGAGTTACATTGTCAAATTCAATACTTTCTACAGTGCCAAAATCTCCTCCAATCGATCTGATAATTGAATCAGGTGATCTATCTGGCTTATTGGCATAGATCTCCATTTTAGTTTTAGTGTCAGTACCTATTGGAGTTATCTTTATAAAATCACCTTTATCTTCAATTTGGTACTTATTCTTATTTTTACTATATTGCATTATGAAATTATCGTATGAGTTTTTCCCATCCTTATCATCGGAAAACACCAGCAATTGCCTGTAAATACCATCATTCCCAAGAAGTTCTTTATTTGATATTCCCTCAAGCACTGGAATTTTATAATTATCAGGATTATCAATCTTAACTTTTTTGCCATCAGCAATTTTATTATAGTGTGACGCAAGCACACCATAACTATCTCTAACTGACCCTTCCGGAGCAATATTAAACTTCTCCTGTACAAATTTCTCCATCTGCTGTTTTATATCTTTATCAGGCATCGCCTTCATAACTTCAGCAAGTGCAACGACATGTGCCATATTGCCGTCATTTATCTTGTCACCAAACTTTGTTAATATATCACCCCACTTTTCTTTGGGAATAAGATGTACAGCTTTATCAAGCCTATTATAAGTTGATGCTGATTCTAGGAATACCGTAATAGCCATAGAATATTTAGGATCAGCTATATCATAAACATTCTTACCTTCTTTGTTCAGCTTACCCTCAAGACGGTCAAACACATGCAGGTAAGTCGAAGTAAACATCTCTTGCCTACCAAATGTAAGCAACTCATAAAGTTGTTTAGAATCATAATTCTTGATCGGAGCGAATCTTTGCTCAGTTGGCAAATCATGATTTCTATTTAATTCTGACCCAACGTACAGTGCATTAGTTTTCTTTTCATAAGTTTTTATCAAATTATCTATAGTCTCAGGATTTAAATATTTTTTTGTATGCTCAAGGTCTTCCTCTCTCATTCCATTAAGTGAAGCTATGCGCTCTTTTGCGGCTCTTTCCAGTAAATCCCTCCCGTCTTTTTCAGGAATGGAATCAATATAATATTTTGCAAATAGCAAAGCAGATTCCGGATTCTTCATAGCTAGATTGTTTAGCAGTGAAACTCTTTCGTCTTCGGCAATATGGTTTATATAATTTTTTGCCTTAATTAATCCATCAATCGGTTTTTTCATTACCAATTCTTTTATAAATGGAGTTCTATCTTCCTTTGGAAGATAATCT
>JBEBHV010000003.1:0-32960 GCA_040080715.1 Rickettsiales bacterium
CAGCTATACCTATTAAGAAAATGGATGATTTTTTTTTCATATATTACTTGTTATTTCCTTGGCTACTTCAGAGTCTCTGGCAATCTGTCCTTTTAGGTCAGAAAGAGAAGAAAATTTTTGTTCATCGCGAATAAACTCTATGAATTCTATGTAGATTCTCTTTCCATACAAATCCTGGGTTACATCAAACAAATGCACCTCAAGAAGCGGCGCGTTTATCCCGAAGGTAGGCTTTGTTCCAAGATTTGCTACGGCATTGTAAATTCTGTCTGTTTCTTCAATTCTTGCACGTACGCCATACACTCCATAACGTGGCAGGAATAATTTATCAAGTGCAAGATTTGCCGTAGGGAAACCTATAGTCTTCCCTCTGCCTTCACCACGCTGTACCCGCCCGTTTATCTGGTATGGCCTGTTTAAAAGCAAGGCAACTTTTTTCATGTCCCCTTGTTTTAATAATTTACGTATGGCACTGGAAGATATGGTATTGTCGTTTTCATCCGTCACTTGCGGGCAAGCAGTATAGCCAAAAGACAGTGCCATAGCTTCCCGCGCCATTAATTGCCTGTCACCACTGCGATTTTTGCCAAAATAAAAATTCTCACCGGTTATTATGTGTCTGGCAGAGAGCATATCCACCAGAATATTTTTAATAAAATCATGCGCACTTAAATTGGTGAGGTGGTTATTAAAGCGCGTCAGGAACACGCATTCTACCCCCAGTGATTTTATGATGGCGAGTTTACTGCGCAGATTATATATCCTTATACCTTCCTTGTTTGACTCTTTGGCAAAAAATTCTCTTGGATGAGGTTCAAAAGTCATCAGTGCTAAAGCGCATTCTTCCTTCTCTGCAATAGTTTTTGCCTTAGAGATTATGGCGCGGTGACCAAGATGTAATCCATCAAAATTTCCGAGCGTTATAACAGCATTTTTATATTTTTCAGGAATTTGGGAAAGATCACGGAAAATTTTCACAAGTTTCACCACCTGTATTTATGCAGGGTCAATATCAGCTTCAACTTTTACCTCGGTGGCAGCACGCAGATTCAGATAGATAAGTGTGGGTGCGGAAATAAAGATAGAGGAATAAGTGCCGATAATTACACCAAATACCATAGCCGCAGAGAATGCGCGAATTACTTCACCGCCAAAGAGCAGTAAGGCGATTGATGCCAGTAGCGTGGTCGAGGCGGTAAGAACGGTGCGCGACATGGTTTCATTAATGCTTATATTCAATAAATCAGAAATGGACATTTTTTTGAAGCGACGCATATTTTCGCGGATACGGTCATAAATTACCACGGAATCATTTATTGAATAGCCGACAATAGTAAGGATTGCAGCAACGGCGGTCAGACCAAAGTCCAATCTGGTTAAGGCAAAAAAACCTATTACCATAATGCTGTCATGAATAAGTGCGAGTATCGCCCCAACCCCATATTGCCATTCAAAGCGGAACCAGACATAAAGCATTATGCAGGAAAATGCTGAAAGCACCGCGTAAATACCGGACTCAATCAACTCCCTGCCAACCGTCGGACCGACATAATCAATTTTGCGGTAATCGATTTTACTGCCTATATGTTCAGAAACTAAAGTCTTTACTTTATTCACGATAACCGACTGATCGTCATTTTCTGACACTTGAATTCTTATCATTACATCTTTGCCGGCAGCAATATCGCCGATATTCTGCAATGAAACCTCACCAAAACCCTGATTTCCTAAAACCTCGCGGAGTTTGGATAAATCTATAGTTTCCTCATTGTGGATTTCCATTAGTATCCCACCGGTAAAATCAATACCGAGATTCAGCCCTTTTTGAAAAAACAGACCTATTGAGGCCAAGGTTAATACTATCGAAAATACAAAGCCGATCCAGCGTTTGCCCATGAAATCAAATGTAGGCTTTTTCGAAAAAAGAGAAATCGGCATTTTATAGTCCTTTTGTTTTAGATTGCTTCAACCGCGATTACTTCAGGTATGTAATGCTTAAGCATGTTTTCTATGCCATTTTTCAAAGTAATGGTAGAGCTGGGGCAGCCGGAGCAAGATCCGTGCAATTCCAACTGCACTATACCGTCAGAAAAATCATGGAATATTATATCTCCACCATCCTGCGCCACTGCCGGACGCACACGGGTTTCTATCAATTCTTTGATTTGTTTTACAATATCGCTGTCATTTTCGTTTACGATAATTTCTTTTTTACTAGAAAGCATCACCGGTTTTTTAGCAACCAGAAAGTCCATAATGGAAGTTAGAAGCGGAGCCTTAAGCTCATCCCAACTGCTTGCCTCATCTTTAGTTACGGTAATAAAATCACTACCTAGAAATATCGCTTTCACTCCCTCTATAGCAAATAATTCTATTGCCATAGGTGAAATGGCAGCATCTTCTACATTGGTAAAAAATGCAGTTCCCGACTCCATAACTATAACGCCAGGGAGAAATTTCAAAGTAAGAGGATTAGGCGTTGTTTCAGTTTGTATAAACATAATTCTACCATTGTTTTATTATATGGGTTTTACTAATACGGTTATTATAATAGGCTTTATTCAACGAATTTCAATAGAGTAAACCACTAACCAGCAAGGAGATAATAATGAAACATTCTTTTATTCTGACTATTGTTGCAACATCCTGTCTAATAACATCTTTCAATGCTTGGTCGCAGACAGGAAGCCTGACGGTATCCTCTACCAGCATTGAAAATAATAAAGCAATACCGGCAAAATTTGCTTTTTGCCAGACTGACGGTAAAGGCAAAACCAAAGATGCAGGCAATATTAGCCCGCATATCTCCTGGTCGGGTGCGCCAAAAGAAACCAAATCCTTTGCCATAGTAGCAGTGGATCCTGATGTTCCAACTAAATTTGATGATGCTAATAAAGATGGTAAAATAATAGCTGAAGATTTTCCACGGCAGAACTTCTACCATTGGGTGTTGGTGGATATTCCGGCTAATGTGACTGAAATTCCGGAAGGAAAAGGCAAGAATTTTTCGCAGGGAGTTTCTCTGGTAAATGATTTTGCTAGCTTTATCAAAGATAAACCTGCTCAGACATTTTTGGGTTATGATGGTCCTTGCCCACCATTTAACGATGCGCGTCTGCATCATTATCATTTTGTGGTTTACGCGCTCAATACTGCCAAAATAGAAATAAAGGAAAATGCCAAGTCTGCTGATGTGGCAAAATATATTGAAAAACACACCATTGCTAAAGGAAAAATAGTGGGGACTTATAGTAATTTTGTGAAGTAACCGGAAGCTGCAAACAATAAAAAACCTGCCAGAGTTTCCCCTGGCAGGTTTTTAAGTTTGATAATCCTGTTACGGATTATTGGCAACCAGAACCACCAGCACCGATAGAGGTAACCATAGCTGCAGCACCGAAGATCAGGGCGATACCAAGACCAACGATGATAGCCATACCCCAAGATACTTTACCCATCAAAGCACCAACGCCTATAACGATGATAGCAAGAGTAGCAAGACCTTGACCGGTATTACCAAGGAACCAGGCAGCAACAGTACACATCGCGTTACCGATTGGAGTGGCAACAGCAGCGAATGCCATATCTGGCAGCATAACAACAATTACGCTAAGCATGATCATAAGAGACATCTGCCAAGCGGTAGAAAGATTAGTAGTTTTCATAAAACATTTCCTTTTAATAAACTAAGTTGTTAAAGAACGCAAGGCTTTCACCCGCGACTAATGTAAAGATCTACCTTATTTTTGCGTCATACATAATGACAATAAAGTAGATAAGCTCAGATTACATTAAACGTGGAAGTGTTGTAAATAGGAGATTTGCGAACATTTTGTTACAAATAAGTTAATTTTATTATGGCTATAATATTTTCAGCCAGTTAACATATTGTTATTAATTAATAAAATAAACTTATCTGAATTTGAGGTCTACTGCCGCACCTCAATAAAGGCGTTGCGCTGTAGATCGCGCAGGTATTTTTGTGCTTCCAGTTCATATTTCTGTCTGAACAGCACTTCTTTTATCTTTTCATTATTGATTGGCTTGCCAATAATCTCCTTTTTTCCGCACAGCATATACATACGAATTCCTTCAACGCTGGCAAATGGTGTTGAGACCTCGCCAATCTTCAGGTTTTCGCTGACTCCGCGCAGTGCCGGAGATAACTCTGATAAGGTGGTTTCACGTAAATTAACTTCAATGTCAAAAGAATCGAGTTCACTAACATCGGCTACGGTTTTATCTTCACAGCTACCAGGATTTTTTGCAACTTCCGCCCCTATCTGTATTAATATCTCGGTTTCCTGCTTGGTTGCAGTTGGTTTGAGTTTTAGCAATATTTCCTTCAGGCTTATGTTGAAATCTTTTGCGTTATCCTTCACTGTTTTCTTTTCTTTTGTCTTATTTTCGCTTGCACGGATATTATGCAACTTGATTATGCTAAGTCCATTGCCTGTCTGAATGGGAGGAGTCACAGTTCCTTCTTTGCTTCTTTTCAATACCTGAACAATATTGGGGTCCAATTGTTCGGGTGCTATCCAAAATGGCGTTGCCTCCCCACTCGTAGAAAACTGCCGGGCAATTTCCCGAAAGTTAGCCCCTTTTTGTAATTCGCTATAGAGTTTATCGCCAAGTTTTTTTACTTCTGCTACGCGTGAAGGCTTATCAATAGCCAGGTTGATTACAGAAATTTCAACTTCCTTTATCGTGATATTGGAAGGTTCAGGAGTGGCAATATCTTTTCCGACAAGGGAAGCCTCCGCGTCGCTTATTTTTATGCGTGGCCGGACAAATCTGGTCATTACCTTAGCCCATGCCAGCTGCGCCCTAATCTGGTCATTGAAGGTTTTTTCCGGAATATTTCCTGCTTTCAACATCCTTGCGATTTCGCCATCTGGCATTTGCCTTTGCTGCTCAATATTTGCTATTGCCTGCGCCACTTCCTGATCATCTATTGTTATATTATTTCTCTCCGCTTCCTGCATTTGCAGTGATTCATCAATCAGTGTGCGAATAATTTGTGGTCTGATTTTAGCTATAGTATCGGGAGTATTTGACAATCTTGTAGTAGCCAGAATGAATTTTATCCTGTTATTCAGATCGAAAGACGATATCACCTGATCGCCCACCACAGCGGCGATATCGAGTGAACTGGCAGCAGGCGCACTCTGGGCAAAAGAATTATTTGCCGTAGCCGTGGCAAGTAATATAGGAAGAGCTGCTAAAATCAGCCGGGAGTTTTTCATGATATCATTATACTCAGTTCATATTTTTTAGGGAAACACGAAACATATAAGTGGTAGCTGGTTTAATGTCACGGTCAAAAGTATAATTCTTACCAAAACTATTGGTTACATAAAGACATTCATTCTGGAACGTCAAACTGGTAAACGCGCTGCTTAATCGGTCTAATTCCAGATCCCTGTTCGCACCAATTCCCCAGATCCATTCTCTGGTCAGGTTCAAACCCAGAGTTCCGTTTATTTCTTCCTTATTGCTTAAGGTAGGATCGTTTTTAAGAGATAAATAAGATGAACTTAAAGTTACCGGGTAATAGTTCACACTTCCGGTAACATCATTCTGATTGAAAGCAAGACTGTCTTTATCCAGACGCGTACGGTACGATATGGTAAATGGATCATAATATACATCTATTTTTCCGACATAGTCAGACAGATTACTATTACTGTTATTGGTGTAAGGGAAATTATTATCGGTGTTTTGCCGGTAATGCTGCCCCACCAGCCAGTCAATATACTTGTTATCAAAGAACTGCGCCTGACCGCGCAGCCCGTAGCTCATCTGTGCGCCGGTTTCTATGCGGTCATAGCCGGCATAGCGGTTAGGGCTGAATAAATTAGTGGTGTTGAATTCCGGAACCTGTGAGTCTTCATTAGGAATCTTATTGGAATTACCACTGTTAGGGCTGGCGGCAACCATCACAATTGGCTCTAAGAGTAAATTGCCATCTTCCCACTCATTTATGAGTGGATAACGCCAGGTTAAAGAGACCTGAGGCACAATCCTTCCGGTCTGTCCGCTATAATTTTCGTCAGGCGCAAGCAGATGGTCTTCTACCCGGTAAACATCGGTGCGTAGCTGAGTGGCGAGTTCCAGAACGTGACCGTCAGGAGTAATATACGGTGCTTTCCAACCGACAGTATTGGAAATTCTATTGCTCTCAGCCCCTTCCTGTCTGGTTAGGGACATCAGGTTGGTATCGATAAAGAAGCGACCATCATAATATTCCGGGGCAGATTCCCAGTTAAAATTAGCCAGTGGTAATATTAGTGGTGCTCTTCTGTTATTATCAGCAGCGGTCAGACCATCAAATTTAAGGGCTTCAATTTTTGCGATGCTGCGTGATTTTTCTCCGGAAAACTCCTGAAGAAAATCACGTTTTTCTGCGTATAAGCGCGAAGTAAGCAAGGAATCCTGACTGAAATCATAGCGACGTAAATAGGTGTCATCGCTGGTTTGGCGGATATTGAATCCTAAGTCGGTGCTTTTATCCAAAGCAAATTGACCAACGCCTTCAAAATGACCACGAAAATTTTGTCCTTTTGAGGTTGCACCGCCAGCATCACGGGTTTGCGGCTTGGTAATGCTTCCGCTTAAGGTAATCCCGCCATTGTTGAATAATTGCCGATATTCGCCGGCAAGCACAGGTCCTTCCAAAGTGGTAAACATTGGGCTTAAAGTAATATCTTTATCCTTGGCAATACTGTAATAAACCGGTTGTTTATATACTGTGCCTAAGTTAGTTGATTGCTTGAACGTTGGCTCAAGCAAACCGCTTTTATTATCAGCCCCCGGCGTTGGATGTGAGAAATATGGTGTGTAAAAAATCGGCACGCCATAAACTTCCATCAGCGTATTATCATATTTAACCGTTTGCTCTTCCTTGTTGATAACAACATGATCGGCTCTCAACTGCCATAAAGGCGCATTGCTTCCTTCTTCTGACTGACATACTTTACAAGGCGAGTAAATAGCATGATCCAGCTCTATTACATCTTCATCATGTTTTTTCGCGCTGGCTGCAACAAATAATGAATCATCAGAAAGCCGGGCTTTGAATTGGTCGATGACACCGGATTTTAAATTATCTACCAGTTCCGCCCGATCCGCAAAAATAATACTACCGGAAGATTCCAGCATGCTGATATTACCTTCAGCCACTACTATATTGCTTTCCTGATTATAGGAAACTTTATCAGCAACCAGAATAATTTCACCTTGAGTTATTTCTACGTTACCCGTGGCGATTACCAGTGACGAATCTTTGTCATAATCAACATGTTCAGCGGTCATTAGCACCGGATCTTTAGAAGATGGTTTTGCTTTAGAGTTGATTGAAGTTTTCTTAAAAACCGGAGTCGGACTCGTCCCTACTGAAACGCTGATGGCTTCTGCTGGCGCAATAGGCAACAGGCAATAGGCAATAGGCAGAAGAAGGCTTAGGGCTTGAGGCTTAAGGCTTAAACCCTTATGCCATAAGCCATAAGCCATAAGCCTATTTTCTAGTGGAGTTTTTTCCATAAATTACGTTTTGCTATATACATGAAACCGGTGAATATAGCGAGATAAATTAATACTTTTATGCCCATCTGCTTGCGTGCTTCCATCTCCGGTTCAGCTGCCCATTGCAGGAAATTGGTAACGTCGCGTGACATCTGGTCAACACTTGCTTTGGTACCGTCAGAATAGGTAACCTGATCATCAGAAAGTGGGGCTGGCATCAATATATTTTCACCCGGGAAATATGGATTATAGTGATTTCCTTCTATCGGGGTATAATGTTCCGGCGGAGTCTGCCCATATCCGGTGAGGAGTGAGTATAGATAATTCGCACCATCGCCACGAGCCTTGATAATCAGGCTGAGATCTGGAGGTGCTTTGCCGCTGAAACCAGCACCGGCAGCCTGATCATTGGGAAATGGAGGCACGAAGCGATCAGAAGGCAAACCGTCACGTTCAAACATATCGCCGGAATCATTCGGACCATCTTTAACCTTGTAACTTGCGGCAAGTGCCTTGATTTCCGCTTCCGAAAAACCAATATCGGCGAGGTTACGAAAAGCAACACGGTTCAAACCATGGCAGGCTGCACAAACTTCTTTATATACCTGAAAGCCACGTTGCGCTGATTGTTTGTCAACGCTGCCAAACATCCCGTCAAACTGCCAGTTGACTTTCTTCAGAGGGATTTCACTGCCACCACCAGCGAATGCATGGCTGCTGACACTTATGGCTATTAATGACACCGCATTAAAAATAGATTTTTTCATAGATTTTTTCATATCATCACAGTTCCATTAATGGTGCGCGTTATTATTGTTTTTAGCTAGTACCGCTTCACTTATGCTGGCTGGAAGAGGCAGGGTTTTTTCATTTCCGCTGATAAGCCAAAGTATCGGGAAGTAAGCAAAATAAAGAGCTGTTGCGATACGTCCTACGGAAATATCTAAGACGGAAGAGCCGTCAACCATAAAGCTATAGAGCATTCCCCAGTCTGCCGGTTGCGAACCAACATAACCAAGCACAATTGCGTTTAAAATAAACACCCAGTAAATTTTTTGGAATAATGGGCGAAAATTGCCGCTGCGAACTTTTGAGCGATCAATCCACGGCAGAACAAACATAATCAGGATAGAGGCAAACATTGCAACCACCCCTAGCAATTTGTCAGGAATTGAGCGCAAAATCGCATAAAACGGTAGGAAATACCATTCCGGCACAATGTGCGGCGGAGTAACCATCGGATTGGCCGGTATATAATTGTCAGGATGCCCAAGTGAGTTTGGCGAGAAAAACACAAACCACGCAAACACTATAAAAAACACACCGAAACCAAAAAAATCTTTATAGGTATAGTAAGGATGCAGAGGTATAGTATCCTGCTTGCCTTTAACATCAATACCCAGCGGATTGTTCGAGCCGTGCTGATGCAATGCCCAGATATGCAGAACCACCACACCGACAATCACAAACGGCAATACGAAATGCAGCGAAAAAAAGCGGTTAAGTGTCGGGTTATCAACTGAAAAACCACCCCACAACAAATGCACAATTGATTCACCAACACCCGGAATCGCTGAAAATAGATTGGTGATAACGGTCGCGCCCCAGAAACTCATCTGTCCCCACGGAAGAACATAGCCCATGAAAGCAGTCGCCATCATCAGCAAGAAAATAACCAGTCCCAGCCACCAGAGAATTTCGCGCGGAGCTTTGTATGAACCGTAATACAGACCACGGCAGATATGGATATACACCACCACGAAAAACATTGATGCACCGACAGCGTGCGAGTAGCGCATCAGCCAGCCGTAATTCACGTCGCGCATGATTTTTTCAACACTGTCAAAAGCCAGCGTAACATGCGCGGTGTAATGCATGGATAAAAACAGACCGGTCAATATCTGGATTACCAGACAGATGCCGGCGATAGAGCCAAAGTTCCACCAGTAATTAAGGTTGCGCGGTGCTGGAAAATTATTTCCAAGACTATTATTTAAAAATGAAAAAACCGGCAGGCGATATTCAATCCAACCTATGACTCCTGGTTTTTGCTCTTTGGCTTCTGAACTCATGTTTTGCTACTTCCTCTTTGCAAATTTAGACCCAAACTTGTTTTTAATAATGTTTTTAATTCACAGTCCCCAGCTTCTTTTACTAATTCTCTAACAGCCTTATTAATAGCCTTCAGCTTTTCTACTTCAGCATTTTTATCTGCTTTTTTCATAGCAGTGCCAAATTCCTTATCTGTTGCCATAGCAGAAATTGCAGAGCAGATATTATGAAAATCGACATGCCCTCTTTTCTGCTGAACATCTGTGTAATAATCAGTATAAGAATCCGCAGGTAATCTCTCTTTCAGATATTTATAATCATCATTTCCTATAAAAACGCTGAGTTCCTGGCTTGTTATTGCCAATCTTCTGTTGCCCATCTCCTTTAAATAATTCATATAGGATTTTCCAATGGCATTAAAATTTTCAGAATCCCCCAGCAGTTTGGCGAGTTCACTCGTCAGCTTCTTCCCAGCTTTGTTTTCCTGATAATAATCACTCGCTAAAGACATCATTCCCTTCTAACCAATCTTAATCCGGTTATTACTGATGAAAGCATATTTAGGCACGGCAAGGTTCAAAGGAGCCGGACCTTTGCGGATGCGTCCTGCCGTGTCATAATGTGAGCCGTGGCATGGGCAGAACCAGCCACCGCCATCACTCCCGCAATAGTCACCTGCACCACCTAGTGGAATGCAGCCAAGATGCGTACAAACACCGACCATGACCAACCACTGTTCATGACCTTTAAGTACCCGATCTTCATCTTTCTGCGGATCTTTCAAATCGCTTAAGGAAACTTTCCTTGATTCTTCAATATCAGCTTTGGTGCGGTGGCGGATAAATACCGGAACACCACGCCATTTCACTTTAATTGTCTGCCCTTCCTTGATAGGTGATAAATCAACCTCGACAGAAGAAAGTGCCAGCACATCGGCTGCCGGATTCATGCTGTCAATTAACGGCCAGGCAACGGCTGCACCGCCGACAGCTGCCAACGCGCCAGCAGTAAGCATCATAAAATCACGACGAGTAGTGCCGGAATCCTGAATATGTCCATTGGAATTTTCGTTAGAATGCGAAACAGAAGATGTATGTTGACCCATGAAAAATCTCTATAAAAAATTACCTAGAGACGTTTCTATAACAAAATATTATGAAGTTTCAACTATTAGATTACGAGCCCATTCGCATTTTTTCAGACAGTGGCACTAAATCCCCGAACCTTTTAAGATTGCCAGACCCCAGGCAATTAAATGATTCCCCATCTCATGAAATTTTCCTACCCAGACATGTGCCATGTCAACACATGCACCAACCGTATCAAGATTGAACAGGCAAACACCCATACCGGAAGCAAAAGCAGCAAAGGTTGCGATCGTTGCGGGGATAAAGCCATTGCGTGGAACCATAAACAACCTTTTCATTTTCTCAAATATGAGTTTATAAAATATATCACTATACTACATAACGACTGATTCATTGTAAATTTAAATAATTTATTGTTATAAACCCTCCTTAATTTATAATATCCTGATAAATATGAATATTGCCTTATTTGAACCAGATATACCGCAAAACACCGGAAGCCTGATGCGCCTTGCTGCCTGTCTTGGGGTGAGTTTGCATATTATAGAGCCGTGCGGCTTTCTACTTGACTCCCGTCAATTAAAACGTGTTGTAATGGATTATGGTGCGCAGGTTGATTTGCATCGTCATATTTCCTGGGGAAAATTTATGGAAAAGATAGGTACTGATAATCGCATAATATTACTAAGCACCAAAGCTAAAAATATTTACACGGATTTTGTTTTTAATAAAAACGATATATTGCTTCTCGGACGGGAATCTTCCGGTGTTCCCGATTATGTAGCACAAGCTTCGCATGCACAGGTAAAAATTCCGATGCACGGAAATGCGCGTTCGCTGAATGTTGCGCTGGCTGCAAGTATGGTGTTAGGTGAGTCACTCAGACAAACAGGAAGATTTTATGGATAATTTGCATATTATTGAACAGCAAAAACAGCAGGCATCAGCTTGGTTTCGTACATTGCGTGATGATATTTGTCAGCGTTTTGAGAAACTTGAAGATGAACTTACAGGAAGTAATTTTCCTGCGGGACGTTTTGTTCGTACATCTTGGAATCGCGAAGGTGGTGGCGGTGGTGAAATGTCGGTGATGAAAGGCAGGGTTTTCGAGAAGGTTGGCGTGAATATTTCAACTGTTCATGGTGAATTTTCTGAAACCATGCGCAAGGAAATTCCCGGAGCAGATATTGATCCGCGCTTCTGGGCAAGCGGTATTTCGCTAGTTGCCCATATGCAATCGCCACTTGTTCCCGCTGTGCATATGAACACGCGGATGATTGTGGTTGGTGGAGAGGGTGCGGGAAGCGGGACGCGGGACGTTAACAAATCCCATCCCGAATCCCGCATCCCTTATCCCGAATCCTATAAAAGCTGGTTTGGTGGCGGTGCAGATTTAACCCCGATGTATCCGGTTGAGCAGGACACAGCCGATTTCCACGCAGCTTTTAAAACCACTTGCGATAAGTTTGATAAGGAATATTACCCTAAATTCAAAAAATGGTGTGATGAATATTTTTTTCTGAAACATCGCAATGAACCGCGCGGAATTGGCGGGATTTTTTATGATTATATAAATACCGGAAACTGGGACAAAGATTTTTCCTTCACGCAGGAAGTGGGCAGAACATTTGCCGATATTTACCCTGAGCTGGTGCGCCGACATTTGCAGGAAACATGGACTAAGGAGCAGCGCGAGTGGCAGCTTACCAAACGTGGACGCTACGTGGAATTTAACCTGCTTTATGACCGTGGCACGCGCTTCGGTCTGATGACAGGCGGCAATACCGAGGCGATACTAATGTCGCTCCCGCCGGAGGTTAGGTGGTGATTTTACAATCCCGTGCTTGACACGGGGTCTAGAACCATAAATTCTGTATCCTGCTGGCAACAGATTTCCCTTGACTGTCTATTTATAATTATTTAAAATCAGTTGCATGATTAGCATAATCAAGACCGATAACTTCCAGAAATGGTTGAACAATGTCCGTGATAGACAGGCTATTTACAGAATCACCACACGTTTGCAGCGTGTTGAAGATGGTAATTGGGGAGATATAAAACCAGTTGGTGACGGTGTTAGTGAAATGAGAATCGACCATGGTGGCGGGTATCGCCTGTATTTTCTCCAGTGTGGTAATACGGTGGTTGTGATGCTTGGTGGAGGCGATAAATCTTCGCAAAGCAGGGATATTAAAAAAGCCAAAGAGTTAGCTAAGGATTGGAGATGAATATGAAATTGCCAAAAGGATGCAGTGTTTTTGACGCTGCCGATTATATTAAAAGCGAGGAAGATGCCGCTGTATATCTCGGTATCGTTCTTGAGGAGCATGGTGATGACCCTGCATTCATAGCTAAAGCTCTTGGTACAATTGCTCGTTCCAGAGGTATGAATAAAATTGCCAAAAAATCAGGGCTTAGTCGTGCCAGTCTTTATAAAGCACTTTCTGGCGATAGAACACCAAGTCTTGATACCTTTATTAGGGTTCTTAAGGCTCTTGATTTGAAATTGAAAATTACTTAAGCCTCCTCGACAACCACCACAGCACAACAAGTCCAGGAATAGCCAGTATTACCGAAAGGATAAAGAAAGCTTCCCAGCCGAGTTTTCCTGCGAACCAGCCAGCGGGGGTGGAGAGCCACGTCCTGCCAAAGGCAGAAAATGAGCTGAGCAGGGCGTATTGCGTGGCGGTGAATTGTTTATTCACCAGGCTGCTGATGAAAGCGACAAAAGCCGCAGTTCCCATCCCGCCACTGATATTTTCCAGAGAAATGGAAAAGGCGAGGAATATTTCATCGGCACCTATTCTTGCCTGCGCTACAAACACCAGATTGGTAAATGCCTGAAGAATGCCACAAATCCATAATGTCCGCATCATGCCGATACGCGCCACCAGCACCCCGCCAATCAGACTGCCGACGATGGTGGCGATTACCCCGTAAAGTTTTACCACGGTGGCTATCTGGTTTTTAGTAAAGCCGATATTTATCAAAAACGGGTTAGTCATCGCTCCCATGAAAGCATCGCCTAGTTTATATAACAGGATAAATAACAATATTCCCAGCCAGGCATCACGCTGCATGAAGTCGGTAAATGGCTCTATGACGTGTTTTTGTAACCAGTTGATGACGGATGATGGATGACGGATGACAAGTTCATCAACCTCTGCCCACTGTCCACTATCCACCATTTCCGGTTCACCGCCTATAGCGATAGCCAGCCATGCCAGTGGAATCAGTGCTGCCATTATTGCATAAGTTATTGCCCAGCCAAATTCTGTGGCGAGGAAAAGTGCGCCCGCTGCTGATGTAATCATTCCAAGGCGGTAGCCTAAAACCACCATAGCCGCCCCTGCTCCCTGTTCTTCGACAGGTAAAATTTCCACGCGATAAGCATCAATAACAATATCCTGCGTGGCGGATGAGGTTGCAACGAATAACGCAAATAATGCCACTATCCACGCATTTTCGGCGGGGTTAGATGTTCCAAGGGCAATCAGACTTGCTATCAATAATAATTGCGTAGCTATGAGCCAACCACGGCGTTTACCAAATAATGCGGTAAATATTGGGAGTTTTAAACCATCAATAAGCGGTGACCATAAAAATTTAAGTGTATAAGGAGTACCAACTGCTGCAAATAAACCGATAGCAGAAAGGCTAACCCCAGATTCAGTAAGCCATACTGATAAAGTTGAAGCACTAAGCGCGAGTGGCAAACCACTAATAAAACCGAGAGCTAGAACAACTAGCAGACGCGGCTGGGTGTATAGTTTAAGCCACCAGAGCATCTAGTTTTTTCTGGCTTCTTGCGCCGAGTTGAGTGATGATTTCGCCCGCACATTTATTGCCAAGCTGGGCGCAGTTCAGCAAATCCCAGCCACGGGAAATTCCAAATAAAAACCCGCTGGCATAGAGATCCCCTGCCCCAGTGGTATCCACCAGATTATGCACTGGTTGAGTGGGAGCAGTTTCAACCCCTTCTTTGGTTACAACCACGCTGCCTTTTTCACTGCGCGTAACCGCAGCGACAGAAACTTTTCCACGAATTTTTTCGATAGCTGTATCAAAATCTTCTGTTTCATAGAGAGCTTTGATTTCGGCTTCATTGGCAAAAAGAATGTCAATATCATTTTCAATTAACTGCAAAAATTCTTTGCGGTGACGATGCACGCAGAAAGTATCAGACAGGGTAAAAGCTACACGTTTGTCATGTTGTTTCGCGGTTGCAATTGATAAGCGAATTGCAGTTTTTGCTGCCTCAGCATCCCACAAATAGCCTTCGATATATAAAATATTGGAACGCGCAATCAATGCTTCGTCTTTATCCGATTCGGAAACTGTGCCACATGCGCCGAGATAAGTTACCATGGTGCGCTGTGCGTCGGGTGTTACGCAAATCATGCAGTGGGCGGTGGCTGCACCACTTGTTGCTGGTTTACTGTCAAAATACACTCCTGCTGCGTGCAAATCATGGGTAAAAATTGCACCAAGCTGGTCATTTTTTACTTTGCCGATAAAGGCAGTTTTTGCTCCGAGTGATGCCAAACCAGCCAGAGAATTAGCAACTGAACCACCCGAACATTCTGTGGTTTGTCCGAGTTTTGCGTAAAATTCTTGTGCCACATTTTCATCAACCAGAGTCATGCTCCCTTTGGCAAAACCATTTTCCTGCAAAAATTTATCTTCCGCAAAACTCAAAATATCGACAATCGCGTTGCCAATTCCCAGCACATCAAAATTATTTGTCATATAATATATTCTTTCGTTTATTCAAAATCTATCCGCCAGCACTTAACAGCTTGTTCTGCCAGCCATTTTTGTCCGTTGTAAACAGCTATTTTGTCTGAGAATGCACAAGGAAAGACGACTGAGCCGCCGTATTCGCAGCTTGTTTTTCTAAAAAATCTTTTAATGGAAGAGGGTGTATAGGAATTGTGAACTGCGCCTTGCGAACCAAGCCTTTTTCTTCAGCTTTGCGTAAAAAATCCCTATAATACAAATAGTTAGCGTTCGCCGTGCTATTTGTATTTGAGTTACCAACAATCTGTTCTACTTGTTCATGTAACATCATGGATCCACTATAACTTAATCTCTTTGTGATGTAAATAGGATTGTAACCTCTGTCTGTCAACATAATCTGTTAGCATATCGTGGTACCAGCGAACACTGGAAGTCAATATTTTATTATTAGAATAATCATCTATTTCCAGCCTTAATTTGTCGCGTAGGGTATCCAAACCTATCATACGCCCATGAGAATGCCATAATTTATTATCGCTTAACATGCCTGCTATTTCAGATGCACGTTGTCGTTTTTCGTCTGCAGTTACATTGCTTCCAATTTTTAATGCGTCTGTTCTATGTATGGCCCAATCCTTAAACTTGTAGGTCGCAAGCCATAACTTAAGAAGCTCTACGGATAGGTCACGTGCTTGTTCATATAGCCTAAGTTGTGCTAAATCCTGATTTTGGAGAAATATCATTTCCGCATCAGCCAATTGCCCTTTTCTTGATTTGGATACAAGTTCCTCTACTTTATCCAAATAGCCTAGCGCAGGAACCCAGTATTGACCATTAAATATTTGTGGGTCTATAGGTCCAAGAGAAGATGAATAATCCATATAAATTTTGTCACCCGACATACAAAAAATTGTCCCAGCAGACATAGCCATATCTGGTACAAAAAACCAAACTTCTTTATAATGGTGACGTATAACATTAACTAGCTTTTCAACTGTTTCCACCGAACCGCCAGCACTTTGGATGAAAATACAGAGTCTATCCTTTTTAGAGTCCAACTGTGCTATTTGTTCAATAAAATTACGAAATGGCTTCGTTATGGCTGGATAAATTGCGCCATAATATGTTATAACTTGAGCATCCAAAATATTTTCTAAGTCATCAGCAGCTTTATCAATCCATTGTCCGATACTATCATCAAGTACATTTTGCATAAATCTTCCTCGCTTTTTCCAAGCCTTCCTGCGTGTCCACACCTAGTGGTACAGTATCAACAACTGCCACGTCAATTCTCATTCCTGCTTCCAATGCCCTAAGTTGCTCTAGTTTTTCTCTAACTTCAAGCGAACTTGGTGGCAGATTTACAAATTTTTCTAAAGCTGCGCGCCGATAAGCATAAATTCCGATATGGTGGTATAATTCCCCTTTGCCATGCGGAATGGTAGCGCGGGAGAAATATAGTGCTCTTGCAGTCATGAGTCCCGAGTCATGAGTCATGGGTAAGTTTTTTTTCTCCATGACCCATGACCCATGACCCATGACCACCTTAACCACTGACGGATCAGTTCTCTCCGCTTCATCGGTTATAACAGCAGCCAGAGTTGCAATATCCACCTCTTTATTTTCCAGAACAGCAAATAGTTTTCCTATAATCTCTGGATCAAGGCAGGGCATATCACCCTGTACGTTTATTATAACATCATGTTTCTTTTCGGGATCGATTTTGGTGAGAGCCTGAAAAATGCGGTCTGAACCAGATGGTAAATCAGCATCAGTAATAATCGCTTCACCGCCAGCACCGCGAACCGCCCCTGCAATTTCTTCACCGTCACACGCCACCACTACCCGCCCAATATTTGCCGCCTGCGCCCGCTTCATAACCTGCACAATCATCGGCAGCCCGCCGACTAATGCCATGGGTTTATTTGGAAGGCGGGTTGATGCCATACGCGCCGGGATTATAATTACTGGGTTCATAATTTCTGATATTTCAATTTCTTCTAGGTAAAACTTCTTATTGAATAGATAGAATGGCTATATTATAAAGACAACCAATTATTACTTAAGTAGTTTTTGGAGAAGTTTTATTATGTCAGGTGGTAATTTGGAATTTAATAAGGTAACTGGCGCGGTTTTACTTGCGGGAATTATTGCAATGGTTTCTGGATTGGTGAGCGAAGGGCTTTACTCTGGCGGTGAAGGTGGGCATGGTGCTGAGCCTAAGCGTGGCTTCAGCATCGCTGTTGCCGATGCCCCAACCGCAAGTGGTGGCGCGCCAACTGCGGAAGAAAAACCGGTTGATATTGCGTCTTTTATGGAAAAGGCAGATGCTAAGGCTGGTGAGGGTTTGATAAAGAAATGCACTTCCTGCCATAGCTTTGACAAAGGTGGAAAAAACGGTGTTGGTCCGAACCAGTGGGGATTGGTTGGCAGTCATTTCGCGCATAGTGATGGGTATGCTTATTCGGCAGCTATTATGGCGATGAAAGATAAAAAATGGACAGCGCAGGAGCTTTCGGATTTCCTGGCAAATCCTAAAAAATCTATCCCGGGAAATAAAATGTCTTTTGCCGGCATCCCTAATCCGCAGGATAGGGCTAACCTGATAGCTTACTTAAGTACACTGAAATAGTCTTACTCAAGGAGAATATAAATGATTAGTCCAATAATTATCTGGTTAGCACTAGGCGTGGCTTTTTTTATTGCCGATAAATTTACGACAAAATACAATCTTGTTTACGCCTCTTACGCTGCCTTCACCATAGCAGCTTTCCTTATTACTGGAATTATGAGAATGCCAGAAGGTGAAGCTCAGGAATATTATGAATATTTTATCATAGCCGAAATAATCTGTTTCGTAGTGGGGATATTTGCCTGGAAATATGTATTTCGTGATGTGGATGCGAACGCAGGCATGAGCCCGGAAGACAAGGAATTCTATAAGTCAATAAAAGATAAAACGGTGGAAGTTGCACCAGGTGGCATTAACTCAATCAGTGGTGGCTCAGTTGTTTTTGCCGGTAAAACCCTGAAGGCTCGTTTTGCGCCAAATGCCGACTCAGAAAGCGTTGAAGCTGGGGCTAAAATGCTGGTCAAGGAAGTAGATGGCGATACAGTTATTGTCACCCCTAAATAATGGATATTAAGGTAGTAATATGGAGCATAATGTAATGATTGTCTGGCTGGTTGTTGGCATCATTTTTCTTATCGCTGAAATTAGTGTGCCGGGTGTTGGTTTGTTGTTTGCCGGTTTGGGCGCGCTTACGGTTGGTATGGGGCTGAATTTTTCGGTTATTCTATTAGATGATATTTTGCTGCAGATACTGGTTTTTGTTGTTTCGACCGCGCTGTGGGCTTTGGTATTGTGGAAGCCAATGCAGAAATTAAAACTGGGGAAAACCAAAACATCTTACCATAATATTATTGGCGACACGGCAAGTGTTGGCGAAAAAGGTATTAATAAAACTCATGGCGGAGAAGTTGTGTGGTCAGGTGCAATCATGAAAGCAAAGCTTGAAGAATCATCACCTGTAGAAAAACTGGAATCCGGCGCGCAGGTGGTGATTAAAGATATTACCGGAAATGTGCTGACTGTAGCTCCTAAATAACTCGAAAATAAAGGAACTTAACATGGAATTTTTTATTGCTATTGGTATTGTAGTACTTGTCGTAATTTTTAATGGTGCGAAAACCGTGCCGCAACAACAGGCATGGATTGTTGAAAGCCTTGGTAAGTTTGACCGCAAGCTGGAACCAGGACTTAATATAATAATCCCATTTATCCAGCGGGTTGCTTATAAACATTCACTGAAAGAAATGGCGGTTGACGTTCCTGAACAGGCAGGTATTACTCGTGATAACGTTACCCTGAACCTTGACGGCGTGCTGTATGTGCGGATTATGGATCCGATAGCAGCGTCTTACGGTGTTTCCGATCCGATTTATGCGGTGCAACTACTCGCACAGACCACCATGCGCTCAGAAATCGGTAAGCTTACTCTGGATAAAACCTTTGAAGAGCGTGAAGCATTAAACGCTAACATTGTTGCAGCGATTAATCAGGCAGCGCAAAGTTGGGGCATACAATGCATGCGTTATGAAATTAAAAACATAACCCCGCCTAATTCCGTTCTGAAAGCGATGGAACTGCAGATGGCGGCAGACCGTCAGAAACGCGCCACAATTTTAGAATCAGAAGGCAAACGCCAGTCACAAATCAACGTTGCTGAAGGTAAAAAGCAGGAAATCGTACTGCAGTCAGAAGCATCGCAGATTGAGCAGATAAACCGCGCACGCGGTGAAGCGGAAGCCATACTTGCCGTTGCTGAAGCTAACGCCAAAGGTATTTCCATGATCGCGGAATCTATTCAGCGTGGTGGTGGCTCAGAAGCCGTTTCCTTTAAGATTGCTGAGCAATATGTTACAGCATTCAGCCAGCTTGCTAAAACCACCAACACAGTGCTTCTGCCGTCCAATCCGGGCGATGCCGGCTCGATGGTGGCGCAGGCTCTTACCGTGTTTGATGCAATAAAGAACAGAAACTCTCCTGCAGTAGTGCAAGAACCTGGCAAAGGTCCTTGGGGTGGAGCGTAGTACGATGACGGATAACAGACGACAGATGACAAGATTTGTATATTTTTTCACTTTGTCATCCGCCCTCTGTTATCCGTCATCCGCCTTCGCAACTCCTTCCCATTGCCTGACGCTTTACGGCGAGTGCAAATACAAAGCTGACTTCAAGCATTTTGATTATGTAAATCCCAATGCACCGAAAGGTGGCGCAGTAAAGCTTGCCGAAACCGGAAGCTTTGACAATTTAAATCCGTTTATCCTTAAAGGAGTAAAAGTCCCGGGAATTACCATGATATTTGATTCCCTGATGGTGGCTTCACAGGATGAACCGCAAAGCATGTATGGCCTAATCGCCAGTGCAGTTGATATAAGCGGGGATAATTCCGGTGCGGAATTTACCTTGCGTAAAGAAGCAAAATTTCATGATGGAACGCCTATCACTCCTGATGATGTGGTGTTTACTTTTGCGATTCTCAGGGAAAAAGGCGATCCCACTTATAAAATGCTGTTCGCGCCGGTGGTGAAGGTAGAAAAAACCTCACCGGACAAAGTCAAATTCACCTTTAATGATACAAAAAACAAAGAACTGCCAATGGTTGTGGCTTCAGTGCCGATTATCTCCAAAGCTTATTACACCAAAGTTGATTTTGAGAAAACCACGCTGGAATCACCTCTCAGTAGTGGTGCTTATAAGGTCGAAAGCGTCGAGCAGGGAAAAAGCATAATTTATAAAAGAGTTGCTGATTATTGGGCGAAAGACCTGCCGGTAAGTCGCGGGCAATATAATTTTGATACAATGCGCTATGATATGTACCGCGATGAAAACGTAACTCTGGAAGCTCTGAAATCCGGCAATTATGATTTCAGGCGTGAATATATCGCCCGTAACTGGGCAACGGCTTATGACGTGCCGGCGGTAAAGGACGGGCGGATTATAAAACGCGAAATTCCGGACAATACCCCGCAAGGGATGCAGGCTTTTATATTCAATACCCGCCAGCCTAAATTTTCCGACCGCCGGGTGCGGGAAGCGATAGGGATCACGCTGGATTATGAATGGATAAATAAAACTATTTTTTATGGCGCATATACCCGTAATAAAAGCTTTTTTGAGAATACTGATTTTGAGTCAAAATCTATACCAGAAGGAAAAGAACTGGCTTTATTAGAACCATTTAAAAACGAATTACCACCTGCCCTGTTCACCCAGCCTTTTGCTAATCCGGTCACCGATGGTTCCGGAAATCCGCGTGAGAATCTGTTAAAAGCCCAGAAGTTACTGGAAGAGGCAGGCTGGACAGTAAAAGACGGCAAGAGAGTGAATGCCAAAGGCGAACAATTATCGCTGGAGTTTTTGCTACGCCAACCTACCATGGAGAGAGTAGCTGCGCCAATGCGCAAGAATCTGGAGCGTTTGGGAATTGCCTCGTCAATCCGCATGGTGGATGATGCACAATATCAGAAACGCACCGATGAAGGTGATTTTGATATGGTTTCCGTCTGGATTAACCGTGGCGTATTTTTCCCTGGCAATGAGCAAATGTCATTATGGCATTCGTCGCAAGCAGATGTGAAAGGCAGCAACAATCTTGCCGGTTTTAAAAGCAAGGCGGTGGATGGGGTGTTAGATGAACTTCTCAAAGCCCAGGATAAGGATTCGTTGGTTGCTGCCGGACAGGCACTTGACCGAGTATTGCTTTGGGAAAATGTGGTAATCCCGCATTGGCATTCAGGCAGCTTCCGTGTAGCCTATTGGGATAAATTCGGCATCCCCGAAACCCTCCCTAAATATAACCTTGGCTTCCAGGCGTGGTGGGTGAAGGAAAGTAAGCATGACGCAAAATAACGCCATAGTTTTATTTAAAGAACAACAGATCCGCCGTATCTGGCATA
Organism: Rickettsiales bacterium; assembly: GCA_040080715.1. Taxonomy (GTDB): domain Bacteria; phylum Pseudomonadota; class Alphaproteobacteria; order Rickettsiales; family SXRF01; genus SXRF01. The sequence continues at coordinate 21,870 of JBEBHV010000003.1, forward strand.
AGGATGAATGGTGGTTTTCGGTGGTGGATGTGGTGGGAGCTTTGACGGAAAGCCCCGATGCTGGTGCATATTGGCGCAAGCTAAAACAACGCCTAAACGAGGAAGACAGTGAAGTCGTGACATTTTGTCACGGGTTGAAATTACCTGCCCCAGATGGCAAAATGCGCGAAACCGACTGTGCAAATAGCGAATCTCTCCTGCGAATTATACAATCCGTTCCCTCCCCTAAAGCTGAGCCATTCAAACGTTGGTTGGCGAAAGTAGGTTATGAACGGATACAGGAAATTGAAAATCCTGAATTAGCACAAGAACGTATGAAGCAGCTTTACGAGCAAAAGGGCTACCCCAAAGACTGGATAGATAAACGCCTGCGTGGCATTGCCGTTCGTCAGAATCTAACCGATGAATGGAAAGAGCGCGGCATTACCAGCCAGAATGACTATGCCATTCTCACCGCCGAAATTTCTAAAGCTACTTTCGGTATGACTCCCAGCGAGTATAAAAAACATAAAAAATTACCTGCCAAAGCTAAAGATAATCTGCGTGACCACATGACCGATTTGGAGCTGATTTTCACTATGCTAGGCGAACGCGTAACCACCGAAATATCTGCCAGCGAAAAGCCAGAAACTTTTTCAGGCAGCAAACAAGTTGCAAGGCGTGGCGGGAAAGTGGCAGGTACAGCCCGTAAGGAAACCGAAAAAGAGCTTGGGCGCAGCGTGATTAGTAGAGATAATTACCTTGCTATTGCTAATCTTAAAAAATTGAAGAATTGAAGAATTGGGTATATAAGTCCCCTAATGCCCAATCCCTAACCCCTTTGTCTTATGCTCAATTACATAATACGCCGCCTGCTCATGATGATTCCAACTTTGTTTGGGATCATGGTGCTGAATTTTGCCATTGTGCAGGTAGCTCCGGGTGGACCGGTTGAGCGCACGCTGGCACAGCTGACTGATATAACTTCCGGACACGCCACTGACCGGATAAGCGGCAGTGGTTCAGATATGGCGGTAAATGGCGATATAACAAGCACCAACTCATTATATCGCGGTGGGCGGGGTCTGGATCCGGAAATCATAGCACAAATCGAGAAAATGTATGGGTTTGATAAGCCTCCGCTGGAGCGTTTCTTTCAGATGATGGGGAATTACCTGCGCTTTGATTTTGGCGAGAGTTTTTTCCGCAATGAAAAAGTGGTGGATCTGGTGCTTAAAACCCTTCCTGTGACTATTTCCCTGGGTCTGTGGACTACATTACTGGTCTATCTTATTTCTATCCCGCTTGGCATCCGCAAAGCCGTGCAAGATGGTTCCAGATTTGATATATGGACAAGCTGGCTGATTATTATCGGCTATGCCATTCCCAGCTTTTTATTTGCAATTTTACTGATAATAGTTTTTGCTGGCGGTAATTACCTGAGCTGGTTTCCGCTAAAGGGTCTAACTTCCGATAACTGGTCGGAACTGTCGCTGATGGGTAAAATCAGCGATTATTTCTGGCATATAACCCTTCCGGTAGTTGCGATGGTCATTAGCGGTTTTGCCAGCCTCACCATGCTCACCAAGAATTATTTTCTCGAGGAAATCAGCAAGCAATATGTCCTGACCGCTCGTTCCAAGGGGCTATCGGAGAACCAGGTGCTGTACGGGCATGTATTCCGCAATGCCATGCTGGTTATCATCGCCGGTTTTCCCAGTGCCTTGCTCAGCATATTATTCACCAGCGCGTTGCTTATTGAGATTGTTTTTTCCTTAAATGGTCTTGGGTTGCTTGGCTATGAAGCGGTTATCGGGCGCGATTATCCGGTGATATTCGGCACATTATTCATTTTTACCTTACTCGGACTGATTGCCGGACTGATTGGCGATCTGATGTATGTATGGATTGACCCGCGCATTGATTTCGAACGGAGGGATGTGTGATTATGGATGACGGATTACAGATAACAGATAACAAGGAAGATAAGCATGGAACGCTTGTTATCCGTCATCCGTCATCTGTCCTTCGCAAACGCATAGATATTTTCCGCTCTAACAGGCGTGGTTTCTGGAGCTTATGGATATTTTTGTTTTTATTTATTGGAAGTTTGTGCTCGGAAATTATCGCCAATGACAAGCCAATAATTCTTAAATACAAGGATGAGTTCTATTTCCCCGCATTTGTCATGTATAGCGATAAAATATTTGGCGGTGATTTTGAAACAGAGGCCATTTACCGCGACCCTTTCACAAGCAAAAAAATAGAGGAAAATGGCTGGATGATCTGGCCGCCAATCCGTTTTTCTTACAGCACCATCAATTATGATCTTACTCGCCCTGCTCCCTCGCCGCCTACCGCCATCAATATCCTCGGTACGGACGATCAGGGGCGCGATGTATTTGCCCGCCTGATGTATGGCTTTCGTATCTCGGTGCTGTTCGGATTGATTCTCACTATTATCAGTTCCATAATCGGGATTTTTGCCGGTGCGGTACAGGGTTATTTGGGTGGCTGGACGGATTTGTTATTCCAGCGTTTTATGGAGATATGGTCAGGGCTTCCTGAGCTTTTTCTGCTTATTATTCTGGCGAGCTTAGTTACCCCTAATTTCTGGTGGCTGCTTCTTATATTACTCCTGTTCAAATGGATGTCGCTTACCGGCGTGGTGCGCGCTGAATTCCTCCGCGCCCGCAATTTTGATTATGTCAAGGCGGCGCGGGCACTTGGTGTTTCCGAGCCGGTTATCATGCTCCGCCATGTCCTGCCTAATGCCATGGTGGCGGCGATGACCATGATCCCGTTTATAATGAGCAGCGCGATAACCGCCCTCACCACTCTTGATTTCCTTGGGTTTGGTCTGCCTATCGGCTCGCCGTCACTGGGTGAGTTATTACTTCAGGGGAAAACCAACCCCGATGCTCCGTGGCTGGGTTTTACCGGCTTTATAACCATTGCCATGCTGTTGGTTCTGATTGTGTTTATCAGTGAAGCGGTACGCGATGCTTTTGACCCACGCAAGGTTATTTCAACAGGTAAGCCATGACCCTTCTTTCAGTTGAAAACCTAACTCTTTCCTTCGGTAATTCGCTGATTTTACGTGGCATTTCATTTTCTGTAGAAAAAGGGGAGATGCTCGCTATTGTTGGCGAATCCGGCTCGGGTAAATCACTTACCGCCCTCTCTTGTCTTGGTTTGCAGCCGGCAAATGCCAAAGTAAGAGGCAGTATTTCCTTCGGCGGCAAAGAACTGATAAACATAGCGGATTTCAAAAAACTCCGGGGTAAGAACATCAGCATGATATTCCAGGAGCCGATGACCCGCTTAACCCGCTGCATACTATCGGCAAACAGATAATGGAAATGAGGAATTGGAGAAATGAAGAAATGAAGAAATCTTCTGATTTCCCAATTCCTCAATTCGCCAATTCCCCAATTCAAGAATTACTAGAAAAAGTCGGATTAGAGAAATTTAAAAATAGGCTCGATGCCTATCCGCATGAGCTTTCCGGTGGTGAACGACAAAGGGTGATGATCGCTATGGCGATTGCCGATGAACCCGACCTGCTGATTGCCGATGAACCGACCACGGCGGTTGATGTCACCATACAGGCCAAAATCCTGAAACTGCTTAAAGATTTGCAGAAATCCATGAATATGGGAATGATTTTTATCACCCATGACCTAACCATCGTGCGCCAGATGGCAGAGCGGGTGGCGGTTATGTATAAGGGCGAAATAGTCGAGCAGGGAGCGGTTTTAGAAGTGTTTACCAACCCTAAGCATAGCTATACAAAAAAACTTCTGGCATCGGAACCTAAAGGTGATCCCCTGCCCGTTGTCGCAGGTGCTAAAACCATTATCGAATGTGAAAATCTGAAAGTTTATTTTCCGATTAAAACTGGCTTGCTACGACGGGTTTCAGATCATGTCAAAGCTGTTGATGATATATCAGTAACGCTCGCGGAAGGTTCAACTCTGGGCATTGTTGGCGAGTCCGGCTCCGGTAAGACCACTCTCGGTTTTGCCTTGCTGCGCCTGATAAAAAGCGAGGGAAAAATTGTTTTTCTGGGGCAGTCTATAGATAGCTTAAAAACTAAGGCCATCCGACCACTACGTTCTAAAATGCAGCTGGTATTTCAAGACCCCTATTCCAGCCTTAACCCACGGATGCGCGTCCGTCAGATAATTGAAGAAGGGATGCTGGTGCATTATCCAAATAAAACCGAGGATGAGCGGGAAGCAGAAATTGACCAGATATTACAGGAAGTGGGATTGCCGCTGGAAGTGAAAGACCGCTATCCGCATGAATTTTCCGGCGGGCAACGCCAGCGCATCAGCATCGCCCGCGCCATGGTTTTAAAGCCGGCGTTAGTGGTGCTCGATGAACCGACCTCGGCACTTGATTTATCGGTGCAAGCACAGATTATAGATTTGCTAAAACATTTTCAGAAAACCCGTGCCATCAGCTATCTTTTTATCAGCCATGACTTACGGGTTATCCGCGCCATAGCCCAGAATTTAATCGTGATGCGCGGCGGAAAAATTATGGAGCAAGGCAAAACCGATGAGATTTTTAAAAATCCCCAGCATGAATATACCAAAACTTTGATAGATGCTGCGTTTCTGCGGGGGTAGATTAGCCCCTGCCCCGGCTGCCTTCGCTTTGTGGTCTTATAAAAGATTTTTGATTGGTAGCCGCGCCTTTTTCAGTGGCATATCTATTAGCTCTTTGTATTCTTTGAAGTGAATCAGGACTATCCGGTATTGTTACTGTAAGCTTAGGAAATAGATAAATTTTATTACCCTCTAGTGACACATTATTTTTAATTTCCTGTGAGTCAGTTACCGGAATTATTTTTCCATTTATTAATTTCCCATGTGACCAATCGGTTTTTATGTTATAGATACCAGCTTTTTTCAAATCCATTGCCATAGTGGGAACGCTAATCCATATGTCGCTAATATTACCACCAATTAACTTAGTTGTATCCAGGGTAATGATTACTTTGTATCTACCCTCATCATCTTTAGCAGATAAGGTGGCGGATAACGCTCCAGCGGTAGGAATTTTGCTGGCGGAACAAAGCGTCGCAAAAGAAGATTTAATAGAGTCTAAATTGGTAGTCATGGGCTTAAGGTCTATATGAATAATCAATAATAAGTTCTGCAGTTTATATTTTAACCACCAATAATTCAATTAGAGCATTATGAAGTTTTTGTTGCGGCACCGTGTATTATAGTTATTCCAAATAAGAACTATACAGAATGAGTATAATGCTCTTAGCGGCTAACAATCATCTAAGCAATTGATTTTCACCCCTTCCCTGCCACTTCCTGCCATTATACAATACACCATTACTTTTTCATAAATAGTTAAATGGTTAAAAAAATGCAACATAAACTAACATCAAAACAAATACAAGCAATCCATTTTCTAGTGCATGGCGATTCGGTATTTCTAATTTCACAAAATCTGAAAATACGTCGCGAAACCTTGTGGAAATGGAAAAGATTTCCTGAATTTAAAGAAGAATATGAACGTGTTCTTGCCGAAACAAAAGCCGAGATGCAAACCAGCCTCGAAGAAGTTTTTCAAGAGTCGCTGCGGGCAATGAAGCGGGAATTAAAACGTTACGAAAGTGATCCGAAACGCATCGAAACGCTGCTGAATGTTATCAAAACGCTGGAGAAATGATAAAAATATCGTCATTACGATTTACTAAATACGATTTACTAACTACTATTATAAAATGACCAACCGCACCATATTCGCCCTCGCCACAGCTCCTGCCAAGTCCGGCGTGGCAGTTATACGTATCTCCGGATATAGTGCGACCCAAGCTCTTTCTTTACTTGCCGGGATTAATTCACCGATACCAAGACATTTTTACCGCTCCGTCATCCGCCATCCATCATCCACAGAAGCCATAGATAATGGTCTTGCCGTTTATTTTCAGGCTCCCCATAGCTTTACCGGTGAAGATGTTGTCGAATTTCATTTACACGGCAGCCTCGCTGTTATCCGTGAGATTCTAGAGGTGCTTTCTGGCTTGGATGGCATGTACCCAGCTGAGGCTGGTGAATTCACCCGCAGAGCCTTTATAAACGGAAAATTGGATTTGGTGGAAGCGGAAGGGCTTGCAGATTTAATCAACGCTGATACCAATGCCCAGAAAACTCAGGCAATGCGTCAGATGCAAGGTGAGATGAGCGTGTTTTATAATGACATACGCAGCAAAACCATAAATTGTTTAGCGTTGCTGGAGGCCTATATCGATTTTCCCGATGAAGAAATTCCCGAGTCAGTTCTCATAAAATGGCGGGAGACAATTATTTCCTTACAGAATTCCATAAATAATGCTCTGGCGGATAGCAAGCGCGGTGAACGCCTGCGCGATGGCTTATCAATTGTGATATTGGGTGCGCCTAATGCCGGAAAATCAAGTTTGTTAAATACGCTTGCTGGTCGTGATGCTGCCATAGTTTCCCACCACGCCGGAACAACCCGCGATGTTATCGAAGTGCATATGGATATCGCCGGTTATCCAGTGATTTTAATGGATACGGCGGGTCTTCGTGAAGCGGACGATGAAATTGAGGAAGAGGGTGTCCGTAGGGCAAAAGCAAGGGCAGGACAGGCGGACATAAAACTCGCCTTATTTGATGCTACTGAGTTACCAAATATGGATGAAAAAACTAGGGAATTGGTAGATGAGAATACTATCGTAATAATCAGTAAATGTGATACTGTCAGTAGTTCGTCATTGCGAGGAGGCGTAGCCGACGCGGCAATCCAAACTGGATTGCTTCGCTTCGCTCGCAATGACAATTCTCCAATATTTCTTTCCACCAAAACCGGACAGGGCATAGATAATCTGCTTACTTCTATAGAGGAAAAAGTGAAGATGTTCTTTACGGCAGGTAATGCTCCATTTATCACCCGCAACCGGCATAGGCTATTGTTATTAGAGGCAGAAATGCTCCTGAAGGCAGCTTTGATTCCCAAACCATTGGAGCTTTCTTGTGAGGAACTCCGCCGTGCCGCGCTTGCCATCGGCAAAATAACTGGAAAAATTCAGGTGGATGATGTATTAGATGTCATTTTTAAAGAGTTTTGTATAGGAAAGTGAGATATTTTATTAGTGGCTTTGCCACTTAAAAAATTCTCATCCCGAGCTTGTCGAGGGATCTTTACAATATAATATCAAGATAAGATTCCTCACATTCGTTCGGAATGACAGATATAGGGCATATGGAAAAATTTGACGTAATAATAATTGGTGGTGGCCACGCTGGTGCGGAAGCGGCGGCGGCTTCGGCGCGGGTTGGAGCTAAGACGGCTCTCATTACCCATAAATTTGCCACCATCGGGGAAATGTCCTGCAACCCTGCAATCGGGGGAATTGCTAAGGGAACATTGGTTCGCGAAATTGATGCTCTTGATGGTGTGATGGGACGGGTGATTGATCGCGCCGGGATTCATTACCGCATACTCAATGCCAGCAAAGGTCCGGCGGTGCGAGGACCACGCGCGCAGGCTGACCGAAAATTATACCGCTTAGCGATGCAGGAAGTTTTATCCGAATATGAAAATCTTACCATTATAGAAGATGCGGTTGAGGATTTGCTGATAAGCGAAAATACGGAAGTACAGGGCGTTGTCCTTGCTTCGGGTAAGGTGGTAAACTCAGGAAAAGTGGTGCTTACCACCGGAACATTTTTAAACGGACTGATGCATATTGGTGAGACTAAAATCCGTGCCGGTAGAGCAGGGGACGCTCCATCGATTGGTTTGTCTAACACTTTGAAAAAGCTTGAATTTAACGTTGGAAGACTTAAAACCGGAACGCCGGCAAGGCTAGACGGAAAAACCATAAATTGGGGTATTCTGGAAGAGCAAGCGGGTGATAAACCACCAACACCTTTTTCTTATTTGACGGATAAAGTAAGCGTTCCGCAAATATCCTGTTACATCACCCATACCAATCCAAAAACCCACGAGATTATTCGCGCCAATCTTCACCGCGCCCCGATGTATTCCGGTCAGATTGAAAGCACGGGCCCGCGTTATTGCCCGTCTATTGAAGATAAGGTGGTGCGTTTTGCTGCCCGCGAAAACCACCAGATTTTCCTTGAACCGGAAGGTCTCGATGATGATACGGTTTATCCAAATGGCATTTCCACGTCGCTTCCTGAAGAAGTTCAGATGGAGATGATAAAAACCATAGCTGGGTTGGAAAATGTCCGGATAATTAGACCCGGCTATGCCATTGAATATGACTATGTTGATCCACGGGAATTAAAGCCGACACTGGAGACTAAGAAGGTTAAGGGACTCTATTTTGCCGGACAGATTAATGGTACTACCGGATATGAGGAAGCAGGTGGGCAGGGGCTGGTTGCAGGGGTGAATGCGGCTCTGGCAGCTTCCGGTTCGCAGCCATTTATAATAGATAGATCAGATGCTTATATAGGAGTGATGATAGATGATTTAATCACTCATGGCACCAGCGAACCTTACAGAATGTTTACTTCACGCTCGGAATATCGTTTGAGTCTCAGAGCTGATAATGCAGATTTACGTTTAACTGAAAAAGGGATTGCTATTGGTTGTGTAAAAAATGAACGCAAAGCCCTTTTTAAGGGCAAACTAGAGGGGTTGCGAGCTTCACGTGGAACTCTAAAGAATCTGAGCATTACCCCTAATCAGGCGGCAAATTTCGCGATTAATTTGAACCAGGATGGAGTGCGTCGCTCGGCATTTGATTTACTGACTTATCCGCATGTGAACTTCTCCGATATTTGTCGGGTATGGCCGGAGCTTCAATCTATGAAAAAAGATATAGTGGAGCAAATCGAAATCGAAGCGTTGTATGATAGTTATCTGGAAAAGCAGGAACAGGATATTATAATATTCAAACGTGAAGAAGAGCTTCTAATCCCAGAATCCATCAATTATGATTTGCTGTCATCATTATCCACGGAAGTAAAAAACAAACTTAAATTTCACAAGCCACATAATATCGGAGCAGCGAGTCGTATTCAAGGAATGACACCGGCAGCCGTAACCGCACTTATTGGCTTTATAAAAAAACCAACATCCGGTGAGGATGAAATAAAATTCTGTGCATAATTCACCATTTGAATTATTGAATAGTCACCTTTCAGTTTCATCTGAAGTTTTTGAACGTCTGGAACTCTATCATAATACACTCATCAAATGGCAAGAGAAAATAAATCTGGTGAGTAAAGATACGCTGAGTGATGTATGGCGAAGGCATTTTCTTGATTCGCTTCAGCTGATAAATTTCATAGAAGATAAAAATAAAATTATTGTTGATCTTGGCAGTGGTGCTGGCTTTCCGGGTATGGCACTAGCTATTGCCGGATATAAAAATATTCATTTGCTAGAAAGTGATTCGCGTAAGGTAGCTTTTTTGCGTGAGGTAGCAAGAGTTACTGAGACAAAAATCTCGATACATAATTGTCGAATTGAAAATAATCCTGTGGCTGATGTTGATATTTTTATTTCGCGAGCCTGTGCTTCACTGGAAAAATTATTTTCGTTGATCGAAAAATCAGTTACACATGAAACGATTTGTCTCTTCCATAAAGGAAAAAATTATAGTATTGAAAATGAAAACGCGTTGTTGCATTATCGATATGACATGAATGTAACCCCAAGTGTTGTCGATTCGCACGGAGTCGTTTTAAAGATTGCTAATATCAGGAGGGTGTGATGGAAAAAAATATTGAACAAGCCAAGCCTGAGTCTACCAGTAGAATTTTCGCTATTGTGAATCAAAAAGGCGGAGTCGGAAAAACCACTACCACGGTGAATCTGGCGACTGCTCTCGCGGCGGTAAATAAAAAAGTTCTAATCCTGGATTTTGACCCGCAAGGTAACGCCAGCACCGGTCTTGGTATAGCTCAGAATAACCGGAAAATTACTTCCTATGAGTTGGTTCTGGATGATATAGATGTTGCGTCGGCAATTCAAAAAACCCTGGTTCCTAATCTCCATATTATCCCTGCAACCATTGATTTGTCTGGTGCCGAGATCGAAATGGTAAGTTTCGTAGCGCGTGAATTCAGATTAAAAAATGTCCTTGCCAAGAGTCCGCATAATTATGATTACATACTTATTGATTGCCCACCATCGTTAGGACTACTTACTTTAAACGCGCTGGTAGCATCAGACGCAGTTATAATTCCTTTGCAATGTGAATTCTACGCTTTGGAGGGACTCAGCCATTTGATCCGTACAGTAGAACTCGTACGTGGCAGTTTGAATTCCAATTTATCGATACAGGGAATCATACTTACCATGTATGACCGCCGTAACAAATTCACCGAGCAGATCGAATCAGATGTCCGTGAGTATTTTGGCGATAAAGTATATAGCTCAGTTATCCCACGTAATGTCCGTATGTCAGAAGCACCGTCACATGGCAAGCCGGCTCTTATCTACGATATGAACTGCGCCGGTTCCAAAGCCTATATCCAGCTTGCCAGTGAATTGCTCAAACGTGAACATAGCAGACAGGAAGAATCAGAAGCGGCATAAAATTTATAATAAATCAAAATCGAATTTAATACTGGGGGAGAAAAAATATGACTACAACAACAACGCGTGGCTTGGGAAGAGGGCTTTCTGCTTTAATTTCAGAGAATTACACGCCAGCACCGGTGACAGTTCCGGCACAGGATTCGAGCAGTGTTTCTGCGAGCCAACCGTCTTCTGATAAATCTTCCTCCGCCAGTCCTGCCGCTACCACCTCTCCTGCTGCCAAACCCACTAAAGACACCCAGTCAGGGATTGATTCCTTGCTACTTGAGCAATTGATTCCGGGAAAATACCAGCCACGTACACAGTTTAACGAACAGGCACTCTCAGAACTCGCCGAATCAATCCGCCGCAATGGTGTTATGCAGCCGATTATTGTCCGCCCAACAGCGTCATCACGCTACGAAATAATCGCCGGTGAACGCAGATGGCGGGCAGCGAAGCTTGCCGGTCTTAACCGCGTTCCGGTAATAATCCGCGAAATTGATGACAAGCAGGCTTTAGAATTAGCTCTGGTCGAAAACGTCCAGCGTCAGGATTTAT
>JBEBHV010000087.1:0-7922 GCA_040080715.1 Rickettsiales bacterium
ATTATATTATTAAACATTTGCAATATCAGTATTTTAAGGCAAAATAGGGCAATGAACAAAGATAATATGCCGGCACAATCAGTAAGTAATAACAATTCGCCCTCCAAAAAACCGAAACAGTTAAAGGACGAAAAGCTGGCTGCTGCCCTGCGCGCTAATTTGCGCCGACGCAAACTGGCAAACTCCTCTTTAAACAACGGAGATGATACAGGCGTGGCGCATGAGTAATGTTTTTCAACAGATGCGGATCAAGCGCAGGGAAAAAAAGAAAGCTTTACAGAAGAAAAACAAAGCGCATCAGGGAGTTTTCAACCTTATGCTGTTGCGTCGCGCACAAGCTAAGACTGATAAAGATCTAAAAGAAATTGCCGAAAAAGAAAGAAAGAAAAAACGTAGTAAGGAAGAGGAAAAAAGACAGGATAAAAAAGAAACCTGGAGCGTTCAGGTTTCCAGCATCCGTAACCTGCTCAACAATAAAAAACGTGTAAGCCATGACCGCTGGAACCGTTTCGCCGGAACTGAAGATGGCGGAGGACGAGGACGGTAGTAATTCCGCCTAACGCTTTGCCCTGAAAAATTCGCGCAGTAATTCACCGCATTCGCTTTCACTTATTCCACCATAAACTTCCGGCTTATGGTTGCATGTAGCATGTGAGAAAACCCTTGCACCATTTTCTACCCCTCCCCCCTTTTCATCATACGCACCAAAATAAAGGCGGCGGATACGGGCAAGGCTTATCGCCTGCGCACACATGGCACATGGCTCCAGCGTCACATATAAATCGCAATCTATAAGACGTGGTGATTTAAGGATTTCGCAAGCGGAACGGATAGCGAGTATTTCGGCATGCGCGGTCGGATCACAGTTTTTTTCTACAAGGTTATATGCCGAGGCGATAATCCCATTATCTTTTACTATAACCGCACCAATCGGCACTTCGCCAGCTGCAATAGCTGCCTGCGCACAACTGATAGCACTTTGCATGAAGGAATTATTTTTTACGGAAAGCATCAAGAGATATGATTTTATCTTCACTGCTTGCAGCTGCATCAAAAACCACATCTGAACTAATGGCTTCTTCAGCCTGATGCAGTTCAGCAGAGTCAGCCCCAAACATCTCTGACTGCTGGAACTGCAAGCCAAACTTAATGCTCGGATCAGCAAATGCCGTGAGTGCTGCAAAAGGAATCGTAAGTTTTTCCGGAACTCCACCAAAAGAAAGAGTCACATGAAATTGCTGATCTTCAACTTTGAAATCCCAGAATTGATGCTGGATAACTATAGTTATTTCTTTAGGATATTTAGCGCGCAGCTGCTCAGACATCCGCACACCAGGATGCAAGGTGGAATAAGAAACATAAAAATGGTGATTACCAGGAAGACCGGTAGATTGCACAAGCCTCAGCACATCACGAACGACACCGCGCATCGCTTGATCAATAAGAAGCGGATAATTAATCTGATCTTTAGTCATAAATCATTTTTTTAATTATTGCTGTTCAACACCACCCCATCCAGACATATTACACCAACTACCAGTCATTTGTCACCAACCATTTGAAACAAAGCATTCTATCTATGAACTTTGTTCCCAACTGTGGCAAATATACGGGTCTTAACTTAAGTGGGGAGTTTCTGTTACCCGGCACCCCCCGAACCGTGTTACATACTAGAGTATGCTATGCGCCGTTAGGCAGCAACAGCAACTTCTACGACTGTGTTGTCGTTAGCAGCAACAAATGCAACGTTATCGTTAGCATTTAAGATTTTGACCTAATTACGCTAGTATCATAGCGGACAAAAACAACACCTTTACTACGTCTGTCGAGCCTAAGTCAGCCCCGCCAAAATTCGCTGGTGAGCAAAGCGAGCCTGAGAATTTTGAGCGTCCGGCGAAGCTCCAAAGAGCGTAGACGGACTGTTTCATTATTCGTTAAGCCCATCGTCGCGCTTCGCGCTATGCCGGGCTAAGTTCTCGTAAGACTCGCTTTTGCTCGTCAACTCACGAACTTAGGTGGAGCTGCCGGGTTCTGCCCCCGGGTCCAATCCGTTTATTCTGAATCGCGTTTATTGTCATAGTTACCTAAGTAACAAGCGTATTATATTATATATCTTGGCGTTTGTGAAGGGGTTTTTTACACACACAGCTTCATTTTTGGCAATGGTGAATTCTTCATTGCTAGTACTACTTGCTTTAGTTATAAATAACATAATGTAACCTCAATCAATTAGAGATGTTCAATGACAATTCCCCCCCCTACAAAACTGCCACTTACAGGGCATCCGCGAGCAGCCTGTGAGCCAGAAAACACAACTAATTCCTTTCCCCAAAACCAACCATAAATTCAAAAATGGCTTTACCCTCATTGAATTAAGTATAGTGCTGGTGATTATTGGTTTACTGGTCGGTGGGATTATGGTGGGAAAGGATTTGATTAATGCTGCCGCTATACGCTCTCAGATAAGTCAGATTGAACAATACAACACTGCCGCCAATACCTTCAAACTCAAATATGGTGGGCTGCCCGGAGATATTCCCGAGCCTCACGCTAGTGGGTTTGGCTTTGCCACAAGGGGTCAATATGCGGGGCAAGGTGATGGAAATGGAGTTTTAGAGGGAGTTAGCTCAAATAGTGCTGGTGTTAATAGTGGTCAGTTAGTTCTTGGTGGTGAAACGGGAATGTTTTGGGTTGATTTAAGTAATGCGCAGCTCATAGAAGGGGCATTCATCTCATCTGTTACGCCAACAAGTGCAGGATTCATAGCTACTTCTCGTATTCCTACCGTTATGCCTTATGCTAAGATTGGGAATAGTAACTTTGTATTTGTGTGGAGTGGAGGCTGGATGGGGTATTCAGGTAGTTCCGATAGAAAGAATTATTTTGGTATATCTGCGGCTATATCCACTGGTGGCATAAGCTCCACCGGACACCATTATTTTGAGCCTATGTTGACTGTAAACCAAGCCTATATAATTGATAGTAAAATTGATGATGGCTTGCCACAATCTGGAAAAGTCATGGCAATCGCTGCTTATAATGCCACGGCATATTGGGCTAAGGGCAACAGAGGACCTTTACAAGGCAATTTAGGTGCATTCTCATGGCCAAGTAATCCTGGTGGTCCCACCACTGCGGCAACTCCAGCATCAGCTATAACCTGCTACGACAATGGGAATGTGAACGGGACGACCCAGAAATACTCGCTTGGCTCTATAACTGGTGGAGGGGCTAACATAAATTGCTGGCTTAGTGTGCAGTTCCAATAACTATAGTAATTTGATACAACAATTACCCACTCGTCATTGCGAGAATGCGTAGCATTCGTGGCAATCCAGAAGCCAAAACATGTTGAAAATACTGGATTGCTTCCTGCCACGCTACGCTCGCAGTCGCAATGACAAGAATTGGGGATTTTTACTCTCAAATGACTATATTAAATCAATCCGCATTTTCCCACTGTTTGTGAAGAGGTTTTTATAGCTTAAAGACCCTGGATTCTGTCGCCAACCCGGTTTTATCATCAATTTCAGCGTATAAACCGCAAAGAGTTGCTACGCCAAGTGCGGCTTCCATTTTCACCTTGGAAATTTTGGTAAGGAAGCGTTCAAGTGGCGCAGATGACTCAAATCCTATTACCGAATCATAATCACCGCACATGCCCGCGTCTGTTTGATAAGCTGTGCCTCCCTTCAAACTTCGCGCATCCGCTGTCGGCACATGGGTATGGCTGCCCACCACCACGCTCACCCGCCCATCGAGATATTTACCCATTGCCATTTTTTCCGAAGTTGCTTCCGCGTGGAAATCCACCAATATCGCCTGCCCCGCGCCAATCCGGTATTTTTCAAGAATCTCATCAGCAGTCGCAAATGGGCAACGTGTATGTTCCTTATGAAAAACCTGACCCAGCAAATGCAAAACCAGTAATTTCCGCCCATCAGGTAATGCCAGCAGATAATTACCGCTGCCAACAGTTTTCACCGGAAAATTTTCCGGGCGCAGCAGGCGTTTTTCCTGCGCCAGATAGGGTTTTATTTCTTTCTGTTGATCCCAGATATGATCGCCGCCTGTTATAACATCCGCCCCGCAGGCAAAAAAATCCCTAGCGATTTGCGGAGTAATTCCAAACCCACCGGCAGCGTTATCGCCATTGACGATCACCGCATCCAGAGCCATTTCACGGCGTAAGACAGGCAGGTTTTTTACTACCGCATCGCGCCCGCTTCTGCCCACTACATCGCCTAAAAAAAGTAATTTCATTTTGCTCCTAAAATCAGATGATTTGATAATTAAATGATTAAGTTGGTTATGTTACTTAATAATCCGATCATCATTCTCTTCCGTTACCACCATATCCATCTTCTGATCGCCAGTGTGAACCGGCAGTTTTTCCACACGCTGCATAGCATACGCCACACCAATAACCAGCAGTTTTTCATTTCGGATGCGTAAATGTGCAAGCGTAGCATCATAATAACCACCGCCATAACCGAGGCGATTCCCACTGCCATCAAACGCCACCAGCGGAACAATAACCACATCCGGAATTATTTCTGGAAGATGTGGCTGCGGACAGGATATTCCATATTTCCCTGCAACCAGTGTGGCATCAGATGTTACTTCAAGGAATTTCAATATTTTTTCATTTTCCATAACCACAGGAAGTGCAGTTTTATTCCCCCTCGCCTGTAATTTTTCAAGCAATCCGCTCACATCAACTTCCCCACGCATCGCGCAATAAGCAGCAACCTTGCTATTTTCGGAAATAATATCGAGTAAATATTTTTCTATCTTCTCGGATGCCGAACTCGTAATTGGAGCTGGTATAAGCAATCTTTCGGCAATAATCTTTTCCCGCAGGAATTTTTTATTATTCATACTATGTCATTCTGAGGCAAAGCCGAAGAATCCCCTTGTTCCAATAGCTGAGATACTTCGCTGCGCTCAGTATGACAAATATATTAATAAAATGAACGGAACCGCCAATCAGCCGTCGGTTGAAACAAGCCGCATTCGACCCGTTTGTAAAGGTGGGTGCCGTGTGTGCAGAGGCAATGCCTCCACCAGTGACAGCTCCCGAACAAAAAGATATTGGTCCAAGGGACAATGTACCTAACGTACCGAGCAGAACCGTTCGCCGGTCAGTTTAGCGCATTTCAATACGCTGCGCAATCTTTTCGATGCGCTCGGCTATTTCGTCCAAAGTAGTCGCCATCGCGGTTTCACTGTAAACCGCACCAGATTCCCCTGACTCAGCAGGAACTGCCGAAAACGGGCGGGCATTAGCAGACAATTTTTCAATTTCCCGTTTATTTTCAATTAGTTCGTCTGCCATAGTGATTGCTGCAAGGAGTAGTGCCATAACCTCACCGGTATTGCCACCCATACGCGCAGTTAAATCGCGCACCCGCTCATCAACATCATCGGCAAGCAGGCGCAAATGCTCCTCCTGACCATCGTCACAGGCAAGGTGATATTCCCGCCCGCCAATCTTTATGCTAACAACTGCCATAAAATACCTCGCTACCAGCTATTTTTACCAAACATAGTGTTCAGTTACTCAGAAAAATAATTGTTGATTATCAATCATTTAGTCATACCAAGAGCTAAAATCAACAAAAAACTGTAATATTTCGCTTCAGACAGCTTATATTGTCACAAAAGTTTCACAACACTTTTTATAGGTTTTAGGGTAAAGTTGCATTATATGAATTATATTAAGATACCGTTACGCATATGGCAGATACACCGAACACAGCACCAGCACAGTCAAAGGAGGGTTTGAGTTTCGCCCAGCGAGTTCGAGGATTCTTGGATGGTATAGTTACTGACGGTCTAAACAGACAATATAAGGAAGGTGCTGAGAAACTTAATGCAAAGCTGAACGAACAAAGAGAAAAGGCTCTTAAACAACAACAGGAAACAGAAGAACAACAGGCAAAAGAAGCAGGAAAGGTTAGTGCAGAACCACTAATAATAGCACCAAACCCTATCATGATATACGCGACAAACAGAAGAGAAGAAGAATTAAAGAGGACGGCAGGGATGTCAGGAACAGCAACAAATACAACTTCGGAAGCAGGAGCTGCTCCTACCCCTGTGACCAGTGCGCCACAAGCTTCAACAGAAAATTCAAAAATAAGTAAGGCTGAAGACGCTGGTATTAAAACTGAGCGAGCAATAACAGAAAAGCTTGCCAACAAAATTAAAGAATTTGCTAATATAATTCCTATTATTGCAAGCACCATAGATAACAAAAACGGCACTACAGGAAAAGATGTTGTCATGCCCGACGCTAATGATCATGCGGCATATACAAAAATAGCCGATGAATTAATAAGGGAGAGAAAATTTACCGCCAAGGATAGCAAGGGCGACCCTGTTACTATCACAATATCTGAGCTGGATGAACAATTAAAAGCAAGCCCTGAAATCCAAAAGAAACTTAAAGAAAATCTTGGTGTTGAAAAATTAGAGGATGCAGTCCCAACTGAAGAAAAACGCAGAGCAATAGGCAAAGCTGTTGAAGATAGTGTTAAAGAGAATACCGGTTTCTTCGGTACCAATTTTATGAATTTTCTTTTTGCATTTGTTCAATGGATTGGCGGTATTCTTGGAGGCGGTGAACATAAAGGTTTTGGCGAAATCCTAACCAACCTTACCGCAAACGATATATCTGAGTCAGTCAGGAAAAAAGTATCGCCATTAAACCTTAGTCAGCAAGAAATTAAAGATCTTACTGAAGGAGTGCATGACGAAGTAATGAAAACAGGTGGGCATCCTAATACAAAGAAAACTACTTCTTTGGTAGCTCCAGCCGCTGCAGCATTAGGGACAGTCGCCGTGGGTACAACAGCAATAGATTCTCCATCTACTGAGGTGAAGCCTGCTGCTGAGGTGAAGCCTGCTGCTGAGGTGAAGCCTGCTGCTGAGGTGAAGCCTGCTGCTGAGGTGAAGCCTGCTGCTGAGGTGAAGCCTGCTGAACAGCCAGCACATAAAGTTAAATCATCTCTACACCACATAAGACTTCCTAACATTGGTAAGCAGGAACCTGTAAAACACCCCACACAGAAAGAGCCTAAAGATCATCCTACCTTATCAAGTGCTCAGCCAGCACCCGTGACTACTGCGCCTCAAGAACCAACCCAAGTAGCTAAAGTGCCGATGGAAGACCCTTTAAAAACATCTGTATATAAATTAATTAGCACCATGATGAATAAGAGCGCAGAGGAAGAAGCTATAAAGAAGGCCCAAAAATTAGGAAAAACAAAAGAAGAAGTATTAGAAAAGCCAAGCCCAAAATCAATCAACGATACAGCAGCGAGGGCATATGAGGTTATAAGTAACAACAAGGCTCTAGTAAAGACTCTTAACGTTGAGAAATTAAGCAACGAGTTAACTGATAGCTTGATGAAAGATCCTAAAGTGCTTACACATATGCGTGAAGAAGCGAGAAAAGTTCCTATTCTATCAAAAATGCCAGATAATCTGGTGCATAAACTTGATGAAGCAATTAGGGATGGGGTTCCATATTTCCATCCTGAAGGCTTGAAACATATAGTAGCCAAACAAATGGCCTCCGACATAGGAAAATTAAAAGATGCAGTGATAGCTCAGGAGGAATTAGCGGCTAAAGGACAAAAATTCGGCAACTTGGTAGATCCTTCTCAATCAATAAAATTAGCATACAGTTCCGTACCAAAAGACGTAAGCTCTTTTGCACCAAAAGGTACTGGTATAGCATCTAGCAGTAATGCATTAAGTTAGAAGTCGGCGTTCAAAGCAATTTATCATTATCAATCAATGTGTTGATATGTCATAACCAAAAATTAACAAAAATATAATATACTTAACGCTTAACCTTATTACTTGTAACAAAACTTTAACAATATTATTCAAAATTTAAGGTAAGATTACAC
>JBEBHV010000295.1:0-1672 GCA_040080715.1 Rickettsiales bacterium
CAGCAGGGGCTATTGCCAGAAAAATTCTTGGTAGTTCAGTAGTTATTCGTGGCTCGATGGTACAAATGGGAGATGATAAGATAGATAATAATCTATATGACATCGCAGAAATTGATAATAATCCATTCTGGTGTGCTGATGCAAAGGCGGCAGCACGCTGGGCGGAAAAGCTTGATGCAATTCGTAAAAATGGATCTTCTGTCGGTGCAGTTATAGAAGTTGTAGCAGAAGGTATTCCTGTCGGATTTGGCGCACCTATTTATAAAAAACTGGATGCTGATATTGCTGCTGCCATGATGAGCATAAACGCTGTAAAGGGCGTTGAAATTGGTGACGGTTTTGCCAGTGCCATGCTTAGTGGGGAAAATAATGCCGACTGCATGCGCTCATCACCAGATGGGAAAGTTTTATTTACTTCCAACCATGCCGGCGGGATTCTGGGTGGAATTTCTACAGGACAACCAATAGTAACACGCTTTTCGGTAAAACCTACCAGTTCGATTTTGAACGAGGTTGATACTATTGATATTCATGGAAATAATACTACCATCCAAACTAAAGGACGACATGATCCGTGTGTTGGAATCCGCGCCGTGCCGGTTGGTGAAGCTATGCTTGCATGCGTTCTAGCTGATCATTATTTGATGTATAAAAGCTTCAAGAAAGACAGTTAAATGTCATAAATAATGTTCGCCTGTCTTCACCAACCCACATATTATCAGACATAGAACGAATCAACATGAATCCACGACCGCTTGGCAAGCTTTCATCATATGGGGTATCAGGTATAGAAAAACCATCCCCTTCATCACCGACGGCTATCTGTATATAATCGTTCTTTTTCCAAACCATAATATTCAATCGACGCAGTCTATAACCGTCTATTACAAGTCGTTTTCTAACTTTTGTTTGATACTCATATAAATCTTTGGCTGAACGAAAATCTTTTCCCACCTGCAAATTACCATGAATTAAAGCATTCATTATAGCTTCCTGCAAACAGGTTTTTATTTCTTCAAATTTAAAGTTGTTTAGATAAAAACGCCTGTCGATACATTCTGTAACAATATCAGAGACATTAGCGTTGTAACAGCTAGCAGTAGTAAGCGATAATAACAAATCAGGTATATTGGAAGAATATATTTTATTTAAGTCATTATGCGTTTCTTTATCATTCTCGATTTTTTCTATAAAGAATGAATTCGGCATAACAAGTGCTGATTTCAAGATACTATCTGCATCATTCTTGTGTATTGAAAAGAAATAAGCCCCTTCACTATGGTATTCAATTTTGTCTTGAGTCTTATCTTGTTTAAACTGAGCAGGATAATGCCTCAATATCATATGCAAAACACCTAATGATTTCTAGAAATTGAAAATAGCTGGTCAAATTTTGATATAGTAAATATTTTATCAACCTGCCCCTGTGGAGAAAGCAAATTAAGAGAAACCTTGCGCCCTTGACATTCATCGCGTAGCAATAACAACATCCCCATACACGCAGAATCTATAAAAGTTATATCTGAAAAATCCAGACTTATTGCCTTTAACTCTCCTTGATTCAGTAATCCAAGAATATCTTTAAATTTTTGTGTATCAGAAAAGGTAAACTGTCCTTTCAATTTTACTGACGTTGTATGTCCAGACGCAGCAATGTTATATTCCATATTCC
>JBEBHV010000296.1:0-1627 GCA_040080715.1 Rickettsiales bacterium
TGTAGACCACGGCGTTGCGATAGGGGCTTTCGACACCGGAAATTGCTTCGATAAGCGCGCTGGCATTGGTTTCCGGACTGCCACCTTTTATGTCTTCAAGCATAGCGGTAGGTAGATCGGCATCAGTTGGTGATACTTCAAATTCGGTGATTTCACCATTTTTAAGCGCGACAACGCTGGAATTTCCGGTGATGGTCAACTCGTCCAGACCATCACTGCCATGCACCACCCATGCTGCTGTGGTGCCAAGGGATTTTAGGGATTCTGCCAGCGGCTTGAGCAATGATTTATTATAAACACCGAGTAATTGAAAATCTGGTTTGGCAGGATTGGTTAGAGGGCCGAGTATATTAAAAACCGTGCGGAGTGCAAGCTCACTGCGGATGGGGGCGACGTGGCGCATGGCTGGATGGAATTTTGTGGCGAATAAAAAGGCAATTCCACATTCCTTAAGGCAACGCTCTGCCACTTCCGGTTCGCAATCGGTTTTTACGCCAAGGACACTCAGAACATCAGCGGAGCCGGAGCGGGAAGAAACGGAACGGTTGCCGTGCTTGACCACCGGCAGACCGCAAGCGGCGAGGACAAAGGCGGTGGTGGTTGAGATGTTGTAAGTTCCGCGTGAGTCGCCACCTGTTCCGCAAGTGTCGATGCTTCCTGCTACGCTTTTGAAAGGTCTGGCTTTTATCCGCATCGCTTCTGCACCCGCGCTGATTTCCTCGACGCTTTCGCCCTTGATACGCAGACCCATTAGAAATGCGGCAATTTGCGCGGGAGTTGCCCCGCCATTCATAATTATCTGAAAAGCGCGAATGGCAACATCATATGGCATGTTTTTTTTATCTGCCAGTAATGCTAACGAATGATGCATTGCATGTTCCATTATTTTTCGTCCTTCATTTCAATATGCAGATATTATCCATTTTTGTCATTTCGAGTGCAACGAGAAATCTTTGCAAAGGGTTTAATTATAGATCCTTCGACTACGCTACGCTTGGCTCAGGATGACAAAGCACTTGGGATGACATAATTATATCCCGCTTAAGAAATTTTTTATAATAGCATGACCATGCTCGGAAGCTATGGATTCCGGATGAAATTGCACGCCGTGAGTATTGTGTATCTTATGTTGTAGCCCCATAATCAAACCATCTTCACTTATTGCAGTAACTTCCAGACAGTCGGGCAGGGAATCTTTTTCAACGATCAGTGAGTGATAGCGGGTGGCGTTGAAGGGGTTGGGCAGACCGGCAAATACGCTCTGGTGTTTGTGTAAAACCGGGCTGATTTTTCCGTGCATCGGTTTTGGTGCGCGGATGACCTTGCCGCCAAAAGCTTCGCCGATCGCCTGTAATCCAAGGCATACTCCAAAAATTGGAACTTTGCCGGAGGCGGTTTTTATCAGTTCCAGACAGATTCCCGATTGAGCTGGTGCGCCTGGCCCCGGTGAAATTACAATTCCGTCCGGTTTCTGCGCGAGCAATTCACTCACGCTTATTACATCGTTGCGGATAGTGGTTACTTCTGCCCCCAGCTCGCCAATATAATGCACGAGGTTGTAGGTGAAGCTGTCATAATTATCTAAAAGAATTATTTTCATGTTTTGCGAATTTTATCAATTATATTA
>JBEBHV010000297.1:0-1647 GCA_040080715.1 Rickettsiales bacterium
GGCACCAATTGAAATATTACCAAAAAATCTGTTGCTGGTACTTAAGGCAGAAGATTGCAATATGTATGGTTTACCCATTGTTCCGTCGGAAATATTATTTTCTATTGTGGTATAACTTGATGTGTAAACTGTAACGCAAGCATCTCCGGTTTTTGGCTCACTACTTGCAGGTGCATCCTTTATATCGGCATGATTGCGAGCATTACAATAATTACGGCGTACTAAGGTATAGTCGCTATTATTGACAAAAATGCCGTTGCGATGGAAGCTATATAATTCATTGCTTTCAACAAGACCATATGGCGACTTTTGAAATGAAATGGCATGTGCTTTATTATAACGGTTAGGGTATGAAAATATTCCACGTTGTACTGTTACATATGGAGAATTGCTGATATTAAGGACGAAGCCACTGCCTTTTCCATTCATATTGTCTTTGTTGGCGATCCTTAATCCATGTAATTTAATGTGTTTGCTATTTGTGACTATAAAGGTAGAGGATGATCCATCTCCCTGAATCAGCGGCATGCGTTGATTGAGTGCCTTAACTGTCAATGGCGTGGTTGAGGCGCATATTTTTCCTGAAATTCTTGGGGTTCCGTTGTTTGATACGGTATATTTTCCATTAAGAACTATAATAGTATCACCACAAGCTGTCTCTTTACCAAAAGCTTTTGCCCAGCTTTTCCATGCTGTTGATGTAGTGGTTCCGGGTGCTTCATCATCGCCGGTTGGTGAGATGTAATATACACCAGCTTGTGCATTTGCGCTTAACAGCAAAGTAAAAGTAATGGTAACTATTGACAGAGTCCTAGTAAATATATTCATGCCATACCTTTCAAAAAAATTATAATCAGCAAATAATTAGTTAAGAATATATTAATAAAACTTAAGAGAGTCAAGTATTATTAACGATATGTTAATATATTTCTGATAAGCGCGAGGGAAAGGCATTGCGTATGCAATGTTATTGTTGTATTTCAGTGTGATGATAAGGATGATAGGTTGTCTGGGTTGAATCTGTAGTATATCTAGTATACATTGTCATGAAATCTTAATCATATTTTGGATAGGAGCATGCTAGTATAACTCATTATTAATACTTGGGCTAATAGTCAGCGAGTTAGTATGGAAAATTATAATCTTAGTAATATTCTTGAATTTCCAGGAGAATCTGGATTAAGGAAGCAAAATATAGCTATAGAGTTAAAAGAAATAATTCAGCATAATGCTAGTGCTGTATTATACTATGCCAAAAGTTATGCGGATTTTCTTCCCAAGGAAGACCTAATTTCATTGATCAAAGAAGCAGCCGGAAAAGAACCAAGTGTTGCAATGCAGCGTGCAAGTGACTATATAGGTTTTATTCCCGAAGAAGATAGAGCTCCGTTGCTCAAAGAAGCAGCCGGAAAAGAACCACGTAATGCAATGCAGCGTGCAAGTGACTATATAGGCTTTATTCCCGAAAAAGATAGAGCTCCGTTTCTTATGGAAGTATCCAGAAAAGATCCAGAAAGTGCTTTTAAGTTTATAAGAGCATATTTTGATTATATTCCAATTGAGCAAAAAGCTCCATTTGTAAAAGAGTTAACGAAAAATGTCACGGAAAAGGAATATGCATTAGAAAATATACAATATTATATAGAT
>JBEBHV010000298.1:0-1644 GCA_040080715.1 Rickettsiales bacterium
TCCATAATCTTCCGGAAATACTGGTAGCAAAATTACTGCAAAAACTCACTCCTGCTGATTTTAACGAAATTATAGAAAAATATCGTGGTTCTGATGAGTTATTCCGCCCTGCTCTGGAAAGACTGCTTGCCCGCAATTTTGTTTTTGAACCGCTACGCTTTTCCACAAATGATATGCGGATAATGCTGATTGGCACACCGGGGATAGGAAAGACTCTGACCATAGCCAAACTGGCAACCAAACTGGCTATGGGTAAGCAATCGCTTGTAGTGATCACCACCGATACCAACCGCGCAGGTGGCATTGAGCAGCTATCAGCCTTCACTTCAATTCTGAATGTAGAATTACAGGTGGCGGAAACCCTAAAGGAACTTCAGGAAATAACCAGATCTATACCAATAAAAACCCGTGTCCTGATCGATACTCCCGGTTGTTCGCCATATGACCATAAGGAGTTTGCGGAATTGAAAAATATTGCCAGTATAGAAAATGTAGAACCGATATTAGTTATGCCAGCGGGCGGTGATAGCCTTGAAGCGATAGACATGTTGGAAATCTTCAGCGAGATAGGAATACGTCGCTTGCTCATCACCAGATGCGATACCACACGGCGTTTTGGAGGAATTCTGGCAGCAGCACTTACTCACGGTCTCAGTTTCTGCAATATAAGCCGTAGTGGCAGCATTACCGATACATTACTGGCACTGGAACCGGGATTACTGGCGCAAATGTTGCTAAGATATAGAACGTAAATAATAAATTAAAGGATATAAGTATGAGTGAAACCAGACAGAATTTGATTGCAGTAGCTTCCGGCAAGGGTGGAGTTGGCAAAACCTGGCTTTCCGTCACCCTCGCCCATCTGATAGCCCGCTCCGGTCGCAGCGTTCTGCTCTTCGATGGCGATATTGGTCTTGCCAATGTTGATGTCCAGCTTGGTCTTACTCCGAGGCGTGATTTAAGCAGCGTGCTTTCCGGTCGCAGCACCCTTAAAGAAGCCGTAACCCATTACGCCGAAGGTGGATTTGACATAATCGCAGGACGCTCCGGTTCAGCCTCGCTTGCCACCATGCCGCTGGAAAAACTGGCAA
Source organism: Rickettsiales bacterium (assembly GCA_040080715.1). Lineage (GTDB taxonomy): Bacteria > Pseudomonadota > Alphaproteobacteria > Rickettsiales > SXRF01 > SXRF01. The sequence continues at coordinate 1,092 of JBEBHV010000298.1, forward strand.
CCATCGCGGGTGCGCTGCGCATCATGCAGAATGATTATGATTTTGTGATTATCGATCTCGGAGCCGGCATCGAGCAGCATGTGCAATATCTGGCAGGACTAGCCTCGCGTTGCCTTGTGGTACTTACCGATGAGCCAACCTCGCTCACCGATGCTTACGCTTTCATAAAAATCACGCAAGGCAACAAGCCCGCTCCGGAAATTGGCATTGTGGTGAATCAGGCAGCAACCCAGAAAGAAGGCGATGCCACCTATCAGGCAATTAATAAAGCCTGCAACAATTTTCTTGGCATGTCGCCGCCACTGATGGGCATAATCCGCCGTGATAATAAGGTAAAAGACAGCATCCGCAGCCAGAAATCTCTGCTCATCAAAGCCCCGCATTCCACCGCCGCCACCGATGCCGCCCTTATTTCAATAAAACTGATGCAGAGGTAACTGTATCCTATAGTTGGCCAGGGCAACCGCATATATTATGAAGAGTTGATTAACTCGGCTCTGTAATCATTGTGGAGTGCGGCTTTGAGGCGTTTGGTTTTGAGTGATCCTTTACG
>JBEBHV010000299.1:0-1626 GCA_040080715.1 Rickettsiales bacterium
CTATATATATTTTGTAAAATTATCCACAGTTTTTTGGTTTTGCTCTAAAGCACTTATCTTTATGAATTATATATATTTTGTAAAATTATCCACAGTTTTTTGGTTTTGCTTTGAAGTGCTTTATGCCCAACTTGGTAAATAATTTGCATATCTAGTTGAATTTGTTTCAGAATCATCTTGTTTTATTAGTCCATCTGTCTTAGTCGTACTAATTAATACAGAGATTGTTGCAGAAGCAGATTCGGGTAAACCAAACCTTTCCCTTAATGTTTGGTTTGTCATTTTCTTATTACTTACATAAAGCAAGCAACAATGTTGATAACAGGCACGGATGCGATCTCTCTTGCTCATATCAGAAAAGTCTTTATGAGAAAACATAACAACTATAGTTCTTATGTCACTTACCCTAAAATCTGGAGCAGGAAGCTGGTATTCCTCAATATTGGCAATTACTTTATCAACACCGCTTCCTTTTTCTTCGCAAATACCAAGCCTGCGCATTATATCAGCTAATCGTTCGTTTCTGGATTTATAACCATCAATGAACCGCTCTATCTTAGTTAGTGGCAAACCAAGATTAGAAATTTCTATACGATCCTCATACATTTCTATGATAACAGAAGCACCAGAATCCGTAAAATCTTGATGCACCATTGCATTTGCGATTAATTCGCGCAAAGCTTGTTTTGGAAACATCTTTGTTTCCTCACGAATAGTTTGCTCAACTATATGATTTTGTGGCGCAGATGAATAAACAAATTCCAAAAGACCTTCAAAGCCAATAGCGTAACCACTATTGCCAGTTATATCTGTTTTTGTTTTTAATTTATTACTTCCTTCGTATATTATAACCCGAGGAGCTTTGCGGGCTAAAATAAAAGAAAATGAATCTAATTTTTTTGCTAAGAGGAGTGCAGATAAATTCAAAATTGTCCAACCTTGAGGAGTTCGAATAATCAGCTCATCACTTTCGAGTTTTGCTAAAACTGCATCGCGGTTAGTAGGATATGGTGCTTTCAATAAATCAAAATATTTTTGTGTGTCCAGCAGAGCAATAACTTCGTCAGGAGTAGCATTTTCTTTGGCTGGTTGAGAAAGCCAATCTGGTTGCCCTTCAGCAAAAATGCGTTTTAGCATATCCTGTGTCATTGGAACTAAACTTTGACCAGACCGCATCCAGTATGCGCCATCAACACCGACTGGTTGTCCATTGCAACGCGTAGGAACTTCAAAGGCTAATACTCTTCCTTCTAGAGTTGGTAGTTCTGTAATATCAATACGAATGTGAAGTTTTTCAACAATACGGTGTTTTATATCGTTAATATCATTTCGTGTTGAAAATGCAGTAGTACCAATAATTTTACGAGGTGGATTATCAGTGACTCCCAATACTAAATATCCCCCACCTTCGTTAGCAAGTGCAGCACAATATTTAAATAATTTATTTGTATCAAATTGTGTTTTTGCCTCTTTAAATTCAAGATGTTCAGTTTCAGAAGGGGCGTTTAACCAAGATTGTAATGTTTCAAATGTAATCATACTATACCCCTATCGTGTGAAGCGTTGAGAGTTTTTTAACGTAATTGTGCGTAAGTGTCCAGCATGTCTGGCACATTATTATCCCCT
>JBEBHV010000300.1:0-1616 GCA_040080715.1 Rickettsiales bacterium
TAAACGCTTTGCCAATTTTAAAACCGGCGCGCTTTCGCGTATTGAGACTCTCACCATTCGCACCGGGACTTTTGTTGGTTCTCCTGTAAAGAAAATCATGGGTATTTTGGGGCTGGGTGTGGGCATGGCGCAGGCGTGGCTGCTGCTGCGTAAATTAAAGCCGGATGTGATTGTTGGGTTTGGTGGCTATCCATCATTTCCGACTTTGTTTGCGGCGGCTAAACTTAGTATCCCGACCATAATCCATGAGCAGAATTCAGTGCTGGGGCGGGCGAACCGTTTGCTGGCTGGTAAGGTTGGGCTGATTGCTACTTCATTTCCAAATACCTTGATGGTGGAGGAGAAAGACAAAGGAAAAATCGTGGTGATTGGTAACCCTGTGCGGGCGAGTGTGAAGCTGCTGCGTAGCTTGCCATATTCGGGAATTACCGGCGATGGCAAGGTGAATATTCTGGTGACCGGTGGCAGTCAAGGCGCGACGATTTTCAGCAAAGTTGTGCCGGAGGCGATTGCCGCGCTGCCTGCAAATTTACGCAGCCGGATTCGGGTTGACCAGCAATGCCGAGAGGCGGATGTTGAATCTACCCGCGCTGCTTATACAGGCATCGGAGTGAATGCTGATATTGCCGCGTTTTTTGTTGATTTACCGAACCGTCTGGCGGGAGCAAACCTTGTGATTGCCCGCTCGGGGGCATCGACGGTTTTTGAGTTAGCAGTGGCTGGTAGACCAGCGATTCTCGTGCCGCTTCCGACCTCGATGGATAACCACCAATATTATAACGCTAATGCTTTTGAGGAGGTGGGTGGTGGCTGGGTGATGAGTCAGGATGGGTTTACCGCTGCGTCACTGGCTGCGCGCCTTGAGGCATTCATCACCGCGCCGGATACGCTTTCCAGAGCTGCCGAAAATGCCAAAAAACTCGATGCCGGAAATGCTGCGGAGAATCTGGCGGAGATAGTTCTTGGGGTGTAAACTAAATGCCTCTGCCGATTCCTCTATTGTTGACACCTATGCAGACGCTATTGGCATCTAGTGTTCTCAGTGCTGAAACATCTGGTATGGTTGCAGTTTTTTCGGTTAAATCTCTATCGTTTTTTAATATACCATGGATATGCTTGGACAAGGTGATTGCTATATCTTCATTAGAAGCCATGATATGATTAATTATAGCACTGTTATTTGTTGGTGATACATCCAGCATATCATTAGTCATCGACCTTACATAGGATTCAATAGCGGCTTTAGGTGTTTCCTGACCTTTCTGTGTTGCCAGTGCGATTTCTCTAAAAAGAGTGGCATTTATTCCCAAGGTTTTTGCATTTCCTTCCAATATTTGCTTATATATTCCTCTTTTATCATAATCATCCGCCGCCAGTTCACAAAAGTCGTGAAAAATTTTTCCTGATTGATCTTTAGGAAGGATAGATTTTAAAAGTTCAATTGGCTCATTATTGTTAAGATTGCCACTATTATCTTTATCGCTGTCTTTAAAACTTTGTATTTTGTCGCGTAGTGCTTCTGGAGTTAAAGCAGTTAAAAACCTTTCCTTTTTTAGCTTGAATCCTTGAGTTAGTGCAGCCAAGGTAGTGTTTAAATCTGCTTCTGATAATTCTAC
>JBEBHV010000088.1:0-7620 GCA_040080715.1 Rickettsiales bacterium
AATATCTCAACTTTGTAACTGTAGGATTTTGCAAGGTTTGAAGTGAGCATTATTAGCTCGCTAGTGGCAAGTTCTCTGCGCGCCACTGGCAGGAGCATTAACTTCCATGGTTACTTTATCGGTTTCCAGATCAACCAGCGGTTCATCAGCTTTTATGCTGTCGCCGACTTTTTTGAACCATTTAGCGATAGTCGCTTCTGAAACCGATTCACCGAGCGAAGGAACAATAATTTCACCAGCCATGATTTTAATCCTCAATTTATTGTGATGTTGTAGTTTATAGTTTAATTTTCGCATTGAACGCTAAACCAAGCGTTTTTTCAACATAAAAAAGGATATTTATGCTATTAATAACAATTAATTAATAATAATGGCAATTAAAACACGAGCTTGACATTAAACCTCATAAATGCTAGTCTAAACCTCATGAATTTCAAAAATATTATAACCATTAACCCAGCTATACGTTCTGGGAAACCGTGTTTATCTGGAACGCGTATCACAGTTAGTGATGTTCTTGAGTATATGGCTTCCGGGATGACAACGGAACAGATCTGCCGTGACTTTCCTGAAATTAAACCGGAGCATATTCAAAGCTGCCTATCCTTTGCTGCGAGTCGCGAACGGCTTATTCATCAAGTAGCGTTTTAAGTGAAATTACTGTTAGATCAAAATTTATCGCGCTACCTACTCAATTTTTTATGTGATGTATGGGTTGGCAGCAGCCATGTTGGCGTGCTTGGTATGGGAAACTCCTCGGATAAAGAAATATGGGATTTTAGTGCAAAAAATGACTATATTATAGTCTCTAAAGACAATGATTTTGTGCAAATGGCAACATTATTTGGAAAACCGCCGAAAGTTATTTTATTAGCCATTGGGAATGCTTCAACAGATGCTATAATGCATTGTTTACTAACCCATCAAAAAATTATAAATGAATTTAATAACAATTCGGAAGAAGCATTATTGATATTACCATGACCAAAGAACGCCAAAAAGAAAAAATTTATTTATATGATTCGACCTTGCGCGATGGCGCGCAGGCACGCGGTGTAGATTTTACCGTGGCGGATAAACAGGCGATCGCCCGCGAGCTGGATAAAATCGGCATTGATTATATTGAAGGCGGGTGGCCAGGTGCGAATCCCAATGACGACGCTTTTTTTGCGCAACCGCCAACGCTGCGTAGCGCGAAGCTATCGGCATTCGGCATGACCCGACGCAGTGGTCGCAGCGCGGATAATGATCCGGCATTGAATGCATTGCTTGAAAGTGGCGCGAAATCAATTTGCTTGGTGGGAAAAAGCTGGGACAAGCAAATTAAATCTACTCTGAATATATCGCTAGCTGAGAATCTGAAAATGATCGAGGATTCGATAAAGCATATTGCGAGGAACAAACGTGAAGCACTCTATGACGCTGAGCATTTTTTCGACGGCTATAAAGCGAACCCTGAGTTTGCCATTGATTGCCTCAAAGCTGCGTTTGGTGCTGGCGCACGCTGGATTGTTCTATGCGATACTAATGGCGGGTCACTGCCTTTTGAGATTGAAGAAATCGTAACTGAAGTCAGCAAACATATCGCTGGAAAAAATCTCGGTGTTCACTGCCATAACGACACTGATAACGCTGTTGCCAATTCACTGTCGGCTGTGAGATCTGGTGTGCGTCAGGTGCAGGGTACAATCAACGGAATTGGTGAGCGTTGTGGCAATGCCAACCTTATTTCCATCATCCCGAATTTAATGCTGAAGATGGGATTTAGCACTGGTGTTACACCAGAAAAACTCACCTCACTCACCCATCTTTCCCATCTGCTTGATGACCGCCTCAACCGCACATCCAATCAACATGCGCCTTATGTCGGCAGTGCCGCTTTTGCCCATAAAGGCGGGCTTCATGTTTCGGCAATGGCAAAAGATTCCACCAGCTATGAACATATAAAACCGGAACTGGTTGGAAATAAACGTACTATTCTGGTTTCTGATAAAGCTGGAAAATCGAATATACTCGACAGGCTTACGCAATTTGGCATCAAAGTTAAGTCCGATGATGAACAGGTAAGTGCATTAGTTCATGAAGTAAAACAGCGGGAAAAGCAGGGTTATGCTTATGAAGGTGCCGAAGCTAGTTTTGAACTCTTGGCACGGCGTTTCCTCGGAACTGTTCCCGAATATTTTTCGGTGGAAAGTTTCCGGGTGATTGATGAACGCAGACAGAACGCAAAAGGGAAATTGGAAAATATCTGCGAAGCAACTGTTAAGCTTACTATAGACGGTGAGGAAACCATCAATGCTGCCGAGGGCAACGGTCCGGTAAACGCGCTCGATGCTGCCCTGCGTAAAAGCCTGATTGCGCATTTCCCAAGACTTAAAGATTTAGTGCTTACCGATTATAAAGTGCGTATTCTCACCCCGCAGGATGGCACGAAAGCTATCACCCGCGTTATGATCGAATCGCGCGACAGCAAGGGCAATATCTGGAACACCATAGGCATTTCTGCCAACGTAATAGATGCTTCTTTCAATGCGCTGCATGATTCAGTTACTTATATGCTGATGAAAAACAAATAATATTATAGGAGCTATAAATTATAAAATGCCACATTCCGGTTCCCTGTCTCCAATTGAAGAAATAATCAGCGATGCCCGCGAAGGAAAAATGTTCATTCTCGTCGATGATGAAAGCCGGGAAAATGAAGGCGATCTGGTTATTCCTGCACAATTTGCCACACCTGCCGCTATCAATTTCATGGCAAAATATGGTCGTGGTTTGATTTGCCTGTCCATGACCCATGAGAGAGTAGAAAATCTTGAACTGAATCTTATGGCACGCGATAATAAATCACGGCATCAATAAGATTGTGTATAAACGTAAAATGCCGGTATTTTATCTTTGTACTTGCTTTTTTGTATGACTAAGTTGGCAAAGTAAGTTCGTTGCTGTGTGATGAAGTCTCTAATTAATCTTCTTTCCAACGGTAGCATTGCAACTAACAGATGGAGCTGGATAAGCAGTAAGAAGTGCCTGTTGTAGGCGTGATTTATTTGCATTGTCACAGGCGGTTTGCCCAGCGATGATACCAAATTTACCAGTGCTGGGTTTGCCATCATCTATTTTTTCATCAATTATACGAGCAGCATTGGCTGGAATGCCGATTGCTGTCGCATCAGGTCCATTCCCACCGAATGAGCCATAATTCCATGCATTGCCGACACTGCCTTGCCCAGTAGAAAACATAACTCCCGCTCCTGCGCCCACATCATAATTAGCTACACCAACCACTATAAAATTTCCATTTCTGAACGGAGCGGGTGTGATGTACTGCCAATATCCTATCTGTGTTGTTCCCAGACAACTGACAATAACACCACTCCCATTGCCGAATTTTGCATATGGATATTCCACACCAACACGACTGGGTCCTGCATTGTCACCAACGGTAAAGTCTTTCCCTATTCCAGAGAGATAAATATGAAGAAAAATCTGTGTTAGCTCTCCCTCTATACCTGAACCCCAAAGGCACTCTTTACTATCAGCTGCTGGATTATTTATGTTGCCGTTACCATCTCCATTATAAATTGTCTTTCCAGATGGGCTGGTCGTGCCAAAAAGATCGGTGGCATTCTGACAATCTCCAGGCAGGCAATTATATTTTAGTTTGAACGTGTTAATTTCTGTTTCTATGGTTTCTATTTGGGTGATTTGTGCCCTGATTTTTCCTGCTTCTATCAAATCCCGTCCCACCAACACTCCGCCTACCAGTAAGCCAATAATAACCAGCACTATACTTAATTCAACAAGCGTAAAACCTTGTTTTTTACTTGTGAAGTTGAGGGGGGGGGCATTTGTTTGCATGTAATATTTATGTTATTCTAGGTTTTGATACTCGCTTTCACAAATAACATAAAAAATACTCTGCCTACAACCTAAAATAACACTATTTTCTTGTGTTTTCCCCAAGTTTTGCTGATATAAGGGCTGTTATTACCAATTTCATCGCAAGTTATAAAATGCCACATTCCGGTTCCCTGTCTCCCATTGAAGAAATAATCAGCGATGCCCGCGAAGGAAAAATGTTCATTCTCGTCGATGATGAAAGCCGGGAAAATGAAGGCGACCTGGTTATTCCTGCACAATTTGCCACACCTGCCGCTATCAATTTCATGGCAAAATATGGTCGTGGTTTGATTTGCCTGTCCATGACCCATGAGAGGGTGGAAAATCTTGAACTGAATCTTATGGCACGCGATAATAAATCACGGCATCAAACCGCTTTTACTGTGTCAATTGAAGCGCGTGAAGGCGTAACCACCGGTATATCGGCTGCTGACCGGGCGCATACCATTCAAGTCGCCATCGACCCTTCCAAAAATGCAAGTGACATTGCTTCCCCCGGTCATGTTTTTCCGCTGGTTGCGCGTGATGGTGGAGTGCTGGTACGTGCCGGACATACCGAAGCTGCGGTTGATATTTCGCGCCTTGCAGGGCTTAACCCGTCCGGAGTTATCTGCGAAATAATGAATGATGACGGCACGATGGCAAGAATGCCAGATCTGGTAGAATTCGCCAAGCAGCACGACCTAAAAATCGCTACTATTGCCGATTTGATATCATACCGCCGGCGTAGCGAAAAGCTGGTAAGAAGAGTTATAGAAAGCGACTTTAACAGCGAATTTGGTGGCGATTGGCGGATAATCATCTATACCAGTAGCACCGAATATGCTGAACATATCGCTCTGGTGAAAGGCAAAATTTCCTCCGATTCCCCTACGCTTGTGCGTATGCACTCGCTTAATTTGCTACAGGATATGCTGGGCGATACCCACCCAACTATGTCCAGTCATATTCGCCCGGCAATGGAAAAAATCGCGCAGAATAATAGCGGCGTTGTCGTCCTGATCCGCGAACCGATACGCACCGCTGTTTCCGATAAGCTGCGTCTACGCATCGGCGAAGAACCGCATGCACCGGCGGAACTGCGAGATTACGGCATTGGCGCGCAAATACTGCTCGACCTCGGCGTGCGCGATATGATATTGCTCTCCAACTCCAAGCGGGCTATCATCGGACTGGAAGGCTATGGGCTGACTGTTAAGAGTTATCAGAATATTAATCATGAATAACGAACTAAGACCTTTGACCGAGCAAGAACGGTTAAAAAAAGAAAAGCAACTTAATGCTTATAAAAAAATCAAAGAAAAGGGCTTCTGGAAGCATACCTTAACGATGTCATTTGGTATTGCTCTTGGCCTAAGTATTCTGAATATCTTCAAGAAACCAATTGTGATTTCTTTGATTACCTTTCTCGCAATCTTGATTTTTGGGATTATTTTTTTTACTGCAACCTGGTCCGACATTGATAAAGAAATGGATCACCTTACCAAAGAACTAGAACTAAATAGGAAATTAAAAAAGATACGCAAAACTAATCCTATTCATCTTGTTATATTTTTTATTTTACTAACTTTGATAATTGCACCTTTGTTTTTCAAAAAGGAATTGGCTGAATGGGATACAAAAGTAACTGATTATACAAACGATTATAAAATAGATAAATTAAATCAAGAATATTCATTAAAGCCAGTTGCAGTCAAGTTGCAATTTACTAATGGAACATCATCTGTTTTAACTGCTCCAGAAGCTTATTTTGTTTTTGGCAATGCCTATAAAAAAGAAGGCGCACTTGCATATATGCTTTCCACCAGTAAAATTCACTTGGCAGCAGAGCTACCCGACCTTGAGCCATGGAAACTTACCAAAGAAGTCCTTAAACATTATCAAGAAAGGAATAATGCACTTCGAGTTGGCAATAAAGGATATGTTCCAAAATTAAATATAAATAATATGTTGGTTGATGATCCTAATTTTATTAGCATCAACATAATTGAGAATTCTACCCAATCTTATGATATAACTTATGATATAAAATTCAAATCCTCGCAGCAAATGTTGCGCGACATGATGGGATCATCTCAGAACCCTAGATATAAAAATCCCGAACCTGAAGAAAAATATGGTTTATATATCCGCAGTGAAGAAGATATTATAGTAGCCACGCCAATTGATGAAAGCTATCCTCGCCTAGTATTTCAATGCACAACTACAGTTTGTACAATTATATCAAGCTACCGTGACAAATTTGGTCTTGCTGTAAGTTTTAATGCATCTAAGCTTGATAAATGGCAAGATATATGGCTAAAAGCTAATTCTAAGATTGATAGCATGATTAAATGGTAATAAAAATGACCCCAACACCACCACACATATTAATTGTCGCCGCCACTTTTTATCCTGATGTAACTGGTGAACTGTTGGCTGGCGCACGCGAAGAGCTTAACCGCCTTAATGCAACTTTTGATGAAATCGAAGTGCCGGGAGCATTTGAAATACCGGCAACTATTAATTTTGCCATGCAAAGCAAGCAATATTATGGCTATGTTGCGCTGGGCTGCGTTGTGCGTGGCGAAACCTCGCACTATGATTATGTCTGCGGAGAAAGCGCGCGCGGAATTATGGATTTAGCACTGCGTAAAAACGCAGCAATCGGCTATGGCATCCTGACTGTTGAAAATATGGAACAGGCTTTTGTCCGCGCCAATGTTACAGAAGGCAATAAAGGGCGTGACGCTGTGGAAGCCTGCTTGAAACTAATTGCCATAAAACACCGTTTTGGAATAATGGAATGAAATAAACGCCCCATTTCATGCTTGTAATTAAAGGAGTATTAGTATAGTTTATTAAAAATCGATAAACTTAGATAAGGTCTCTGCAAATGGATCCGAGATTAAATCCTTACTCTCCTGGTGCCGGTAATCCGCCACCTGAGTTTTCTGGTCGTGACCAAATAATTGAACAAACAGATATAGCCCTTGATAGAATAAAATCAGGTAGACCAACACGCGGCTTTATACTTTATGGTCTTAGAGGTGTAGGGAAAACAGTGCTTTTAAATAAAATTGCCTTGGAAGCAGAAGCCAAAAATTTATATGTTGTTAGAATTGAGTCACCAGAAGATAGATCGTTACCTGCGATTTTAATTCCTACCATCCGCTCCACCTTACTTAAAATAAGCAAAGGTGATGCTCTGAAAAACAAGCTTGCCAAAGCTATGCGGGCGGTGGGAGGATTCGCCGCAGCATTGAAAATAAAGTACAGCGATATAGAAATCGGTTTTAATCTCGATAAAGAAGCGGGGATGGCTGATAGTGGTGATCTTGAGCTGGACTTGGTGGATTTGCTGACCGTAGTTGGTGAAGCCGCCGCAGAAAACCATACAGCAATTATTATTTCTATTGACGAACTGCAATATGTCCCTGAAGAACAGTTATCCGCTTTAATTACAGCCTTGCACCGCGCTAGCCAGAAACAATTACCTGTTATGATGGTTGCAGCTGGATTACCTCAGCTTCTAGGACAAATGGGACGGGCAAAATCATACGCTGAGCGACTATTTGAATTTATTCCTGTAGATAAACTGGATGAGATTTCCGCTAAAGATGCTTTATGCAAACCAGCTGCACAAGAAAATGTAAATTATAATGACGATGCCATTGAGGAAATTTTAAAGCAGACTCAAGGTTATCCATATTTTTTACAAGAATGGGGGAAACATAG
>JBEBHV010000089.1:0-7588 GCA_040080715.1 Rickettsiales bacterium
CTGTGTATTGATTATATTTATATAAATCTATATAATTTTATGATTAATAACAGAAGGTTTTGGTATGCAACTTGCTGATTTACGCAATAATTATCGTGATATGATACTAGCTATTGCCGCTAAATATCATGCTTCTAATGTACGAGTTTTTGGCTCGGTAGCCCGTGGTCAACAGGGTGTTGGTAGCGATATTGATTTTTTGGTGCGATTTGATTCAGGGGCTTCTTTACTGGATGAAGCGGGCTTGGATCGTGAACTTTCTGCGTTACTTAAACAACCCATAGATTTAATTGGTGAGGATGTAATTCGCGATGAATTCCGTCAATTTATTTTGAACGAAGCTGTGGCTTTATAATTATGCCGAGAAAAATTGATCCCGACCTTATCCGCTTAAAAGATGTATTGAATGCGATTGCTGATATTGATGAATTCATTACTAAATCATCATTTTCAGAGCGTATGACATTGATGGCTGTAGCATATGAAATTGCTATTATTGGTGAAGCTTGTGGAAAATTGTCAGAAGGAATTTATGCCACATATCCAGAAATTCCATGGAGTGATATAATTGGAATGCGTCACCGTATAATTCATGGTTATGGAAATGTAAGCGTTGAGCGATTGCAGGAAGTTGTCAATAAACATCTGCCAATTCTAAAAACACAAATTGAACAGATATTGCTGGAATTGACAAATAAATAGAGCCTCCAAATAGGAGGACAAGTTATTTAAGTACGTCCAATAAATCCAGCATATCTGCGGGTAGGGGGCAGGAAAATGTCATTTCTTTTTTGCTGTGCGGATGGATGAAGCGCAGCTCGCGGGCATGCAGTGCTTGGCGTTTAAATTCTAACAGGTGACTGCGGATTTCGTCCGGCAGGTTTTTGTATATATTCTGCTTCAGGCGACTTGCTGTTGTTTGTCCATAAGCCGGGTCGCCAACCAGCGGATTGCCTAGCTTGGTGAGATGCACGCGGATCTGGTGGGTGCGTCCGGTTTCAAGTTTGCACTCTATGAGTGCAAAGAGTGTGTGGAGTGTAGAGTGTTGAGTGTGGAATAGTGAGTCACTGCGGGTTTTCCACCGGTTTTCACTATTGCCATTTTCTGGCGGTTGGTGGGTGAACGCCCGATATTGCCAGTTATTGTGCCGTTTACCGGATTGGGTGCGCCCCAGACAATGGCGTTGTAGGTGCGTCCGAGCGTGTGATCGGCAAGCTGGGCAGCGAGAAAATGATGGGCGGTGTCATGCTTGGCAACTACCATCAGCCCGCTTGTATCCTTATCGAGGCGGTGAACAATGCCGGGGCGGGCAACGCCACCAATGCCGGAAAGCGAATCGCCACAATGGGCGAGCAGGGCATTCACTAGGGTATTGTCATGGTTGCCGACAGCGGGGTGGACAGTAAGCCCTGCCGGTTTATTGATGACTAACAGGTGCTTATCCTCAAAAACAATATCCAGATCCATAGCTTGCGGCAGGATATACGATGGTTTGATTTCGGGAATAATAACCTGATATTGCTGGTTTATTCTGGTTTTGGCGGAGGCATCGGCGGTAATTTTGCCATTACAGGTGACGCATTCCTGCTCCAGCAAAGCCTGAATTCGCGCGCGTGACAGTGAAGGCAGGCAGGCGGTCAGGAATTTATCCAGACGCTGACCTGTGTCAGCCTCGCTCACCGTAAAAATATGCTGGTTTTTGTTCATTTTTTCATCTTTTCTGTCATTCCAGCGTAGGCTGGAATCTATGCCTAACCACAAAATATAAAGTAAATTGTCAGGCATGGATACCGCCCTTCGGCGGTATGACAATATAATTCAACTGGTTACAAAAATCGTAGGTAGTGTTAGTGATTATAAACATTAATTATGAAAATTGTCACAAAAACTTCATTTGTAGTGCGCTATATGTTAATTTATAGTCAGGGTAGGGAATTGTTTATTTTGCGTGAGGAGTTAGGGTATGGTTGATTTTCATGAAAAGAAAGACGAATTAGGGGTTCATAATAACCATGTTGGTGATTTAGTCAGCCATCATTCTGTAAATGACAATCATGCTCTTGCCGCTAGCTCTTCTCAGGTAGATGCGCCTAACAGAACCAATGAAAACCCAGAAGACACAATTGCCAGGCTTACTAAGGAAGCCCAGAGATCAATGGATAATATTATTGCTTTTGGTGGCAAAGTGGATGGTATGCCTCCAATTGCCGGCAGGTCTCCTGCTGACTTGCAGGCTATAGCTGATGTCTACGCTAGCAAAGAATCTGAAATTAGAGATAAGGCATCTCTGGAATTCCAGAAAAATGCTATGGGTGGGCTTGCTGCTATTGCTGGACTCGGAGCGGTTGCTGCCTCTGCGGATAAGGGTGTGCTGTCTGCCGATGCTGGTGTATTTTCTCCGGAAGAATTGGAGAAGAGGAAGGATCCTATAAAATTTAATGCAGAGCTTGAGAAAATTCTTAAAGAAGGTGGTATCGACAAAGAAAAACTCGCACGTACAGGTGTAAAAACTGATGGTCAGGATGTCGATAAAGGTCAGAATTTTGCACCTACTGAAGTGCCTAATCTAAAAGCTGCGGTAGCGAAACAGCAGGAATCATCTGGTTTTGAACGCAGTCGTACAGCATAGGAATTTACAGAAGTCGGATAGTTTATGATTAAAGATAATACTCCTGATTTAGAACAATTTAAAAAAATACTGGATGGCGGAGATTTTGACTATAATCTTCCCAGTGGGCATCATAGACTCGATAATAACCGCAGGCTGAATGGCAGGGAAGAGGAAAATAATCATGGTGGTGCTAATGGTAAGAAAACCACATTATCATCTGAAGAAGCTAACCTGGCTGGGCTTATAAGAGCTAAACAGCAGCAACTTAAGGCTGCTATTGCCGGTGACCCTTCGCTTGCGGAACATGTTGATCCCAGTTTGCTTATCGCTGACCCAACCTCCATGAAGGGTGAATCACTTAAGGCTTTGCTTGTTTTAGTATCTTCCGCGCACAAGGAAGTGAAGGTTGAAGAAGGCGATGATGAAAGCTTTATAAAGAATCTCCTTAATAGATGTAAAAACCTGCTGTTTGGTAAGAAACATTGCCATGATAATAAGTCGGTTGTTGCGAGTCCGATTAGCTCAGCCATAAACAAAGACATGGTGAATGTGGCGATGCAGGAATTAGGAGGGTTGACGACTCCGTTGATGCTCAGAAATGTCGGTAATATTGACCCTGGTTTTGTTGTTGATCCCGATAATACAAGGCGTAGGAAACAGCAGCAGAGTGTTATGGTTTGATGACAGTTTGGTGACGGTTTTCGTAACTGGTTTGCGTATGTCACAAAAGCTTAATTTGCGATAATCCAGAAATATGTAATAATGTATGTAAGTATAGTATTAAATTAGGGATTTATATGTCGTCAGAACATCCAGCACTAAAAAATTTCAGCTCAATCGAAGCGGGATTCAAGCATGTCCTTGGAAAAGCCCTGAAATGGGCAGCTTGGGGTGCTGTAGCACTCGGAGCATTGGTGATGGCTCCGGCTGCACTAACTGGGGTTGCTACCACAATTGCCGGCTGGTTTGGTCTTCAGTCGGGCGCGGGAACTGCCGTCCTGGTTGCCGGTTTGGTAAAAGGTGCGACAATCGGTGCGGTGCTTGGCTCAATTTCAGGATTAGGCGGTGTATTTAAGGCGGTTGAAGAGCGCAAACAGGATGCAATGGCCGATTATGAGCAGAATATGCTGGTGCAAGAAAGGCAGGCTTTGTTGGCGCGGTGGCGTGGGCAGAGTTTTGCGAACAGCGAGGCGGCGATTGGCAATGTGGCTTACCGCGCACCGGGAAAAAATCAAGGAATGAGCGTAGGTTAGCCTATGTCACATTTGGTAATATTGTTGTCATGAAACCGTAACTTGAGATTAAACGTTTTTATGGCATAGTTGGGGTATTAAAGAATAAACAATTAAATGGTAGGATAATTTTATGGCTAGTGACAATCAAAATCCATCGGCAGTGGGCGAAACCGTAAAAGGCGCGGCTAAGGGTGTTGGTGCTGTAGTTTTAGGTAGCTTAGCTGTGGTTGCCGGTGCGGCGGCATTGGTTGCGGCGGTGGTTCTTTTGCCTGCAGGGATTACTGCTGCAGTTGTAGGGGGAACGGCTTTGGTTGCAGGAGCTGCTTATCTTGGTTCAAGCATTTTAGCTGCGGGAGCGGCTGTGGGTGGCGGTTATGGATTGTATAAAGCCGTTAGCAGAGGTAAAGAAAAAGAAGCTAACCATGCGCAGGAGCAGGCAAGACGCGATCAGGCGATTGCTGATACTATTAATGCTACTGCCCAGCAGGCATATGTGGCGGGTGCGCGTGATGGTCAGATACATTTAGTTCAGGAGCTGCAGAAAGCCCAGAAAGCTCAGCAGGCGCAATTGTCAAAAGTTCAGGAAAATCCTACTAATTTTGCAGCGAAAGTTGCACACACCAGAAGTTCAATTACACCAGAAGCTATTATTGAAAAACGCGAAGCAGCGGCTTCGGCTTCCAACCAGATAAGTTAGTTAAAGGAAATATTTTATGGCAATTAAACATTTTGTAAAAGGCATATTCGGCAGTAGCAAGCAAGTTGTTAATGAGCAGGATTTTCTTGACAATGCAGAAAGGGCTTATTTGCAAATTGGTAAACTCAAGGATAAAGCACTTGGGCATGCTGATACTGCAAGAATTGCCGGTAAATTGCAAGAGCATGGTGAATTATTGGGCAACAAAATTAGTGCTTACAACACAGGTCCTAAAATAGATCCTAAAATTTTAAGTAGTATGTCAGCCGAAGAAGTTGAGGCTATGGTTGCCAAAAAAGCCGCAACGGCAAAAGCAGAATTGATTAAAACCTATAATATAGTTACCAAAACCATGACTCAGGCAACTGCGCAGGTTGGCGAGGCAAAATCTTTTGCCCGTGGGCAGACTGTTGGGAAGATATTGAAAAGCAAGTTTTTCATCATTCCTGTAGCTATTGGTACTGCTGCGGTGTTGGCTGGAAAGATAATTTCCGGTAAAAACAAGCGCGACAGGGCAGAATTGGTAGAAAACAGGAATCAGGCTATTGCAGCCCAGCAAGCAGAGGTTGATGCTATTAAAGCAAATACCATGATGGGGCTTGCGCCAGCTCCGGGCGACCATGCGGCAAGGGTTCTTGCCGGGCGCAGTGGTGCTGCAATGGGAATTGATGCCAGCAATCCTAACATGACTGCAGCTAACTTCGAAGCTGTCAGAGCGTAAGAATTATTAGAGGTTACCCCCGAAACCCTCCTTCTACTGTGAATAACGGTGGAGGAGGGTGCTACTTTTAAGTTAGAAACTAGAAAATACCATGTTGACAGCTATTATTTTCTTTGTATATTCATCCCTCCAAAATCTTTTATAAATAAGGTAAAATTGTGACAAAACGTATTGATTGTAAATATAAAATCAGCCGTCGCCTGGGTGTCAGCCTGTGGGGCAATGCTAAGGATCCATTTAATAAACGCGCTTATGCGCCTGGGCAGCACGGAGCTGCAGCAAAGCGCAAGAAGCCTTCCGATTACGGCACACAGCTGCATGAAAAGCAGAAATTGCGCGGTTATTATGGCAATATTACCGAGCGTCAGTTCCGCAAAATTTATTTTGAAGCGGTGCGCCTGAAAGGTGATACTGGCGAGAACCTGATCGGGTTGCTGGAAAGCCGTCTTGATACAGTTGTTTACCGTATGGGCTTGGTGCCGACTCCGTTTGCTGCGCGCCAGCTGGTAAGCCATGGGCATATGCGCGTTAATGGTCGCAAAGTTAATATCCCTAGCTATAAAGTAGCTGCGGGTGACACTGTGGAAATACGCGAAAAATCAAGGAATATGGCGGTAGTTCTGGAAATGTTGCAAAATCCTGAGCGTTCTGTGCCGGAATATATCGAATTTGATAAAAACGAGCTGAAAGCTAAGTTTATCCGCGCTCCTAAGCTTGCGGAAGTGCCATATCCAACGATTATGCAGCCTAACTTCGTAATCGAATTCTATTCAAGATAGAAATAGAGAATACCAGAAGTCGAGAAGGCGAGAATTCAAGAAAAGAATACAGTAAACACTGGTATTCTGTATTTCTTGACTTCTCGCCTTCTTTTTTTGCGGGTGTAGTTCAATGGTAGAACGGCAGCTTCCCAAGCTGCATACGAGGGTTCGATTCCCTTCATCCGCTCCAAAATTCAGTTATTTCCAATCGAACCCTCGTATCTAAGCGCGACACAGCATGGGTTGGCGGGCGGCGTGTTGTGTCGCGCTATTATAATTACCGCGCTAGCGCGGTGTGGTTCGATTCCCTTCACCCGCTCCACCCTACGCCTTCGGCTTCGGGTGGCTTACGCCATACGAAGGCGAGCTTAGGCGTAGGAGTGCGCTACGAAGCTCACAAAGTGAGCGAAGGAGGGCTGATTGTATGCAGTATACACTTATTGTTCCTCGGTATCCATTCCTTCACGCTTTATTGCTTAAATCATTATAAATAAGTTTGTTACAATACAAATAATAGCAGGGTTTCTGGGTTTTCCCACAATAATATAACAGTAACACAATTGTAACATGCTTTTTAGTTTGGAATTTGTTAGATTTATAGGATGGAAACTACTGTAAAAAATATAGATTCTGCTAAAACGCCCATCCAAAATGCCGGTGCTGTGGATAATGCGGCTAATAAGCATATGAATTATCAGGATAAGGCGGCGGAAACAGCTAAAGAAAATGCTGCGGTGCCGGAGCAGAAAAAGAAGCGCACTTTCGGCAATAAAATTTATGATTTTCTGGTATTTGCTCCAATTGCCTGGGGTGGGGTGTGGGTTACATCAGCTGCTACTGGGTATCAGGCTTTATATGGTAAAAATAAGAATTTTCAGTGGTTGAGGAATATGACCACCGCTGTTAATGGCTGGATTCATTCTACCCTGAAAAATACGGTAATGAAAAATTCTTCGCCGGAGAATGTAAAAGGAATGGCAGAAAACCTTGGCTTCACCTTTATTCTGGGGATGGGCAGTCATGCGTTGGTAGCACCAATTAAATGGCTGGAAGATCACAGGCAATCTAACGCTGCCAAGATTGACAAGTTATTTGGAACAACCCCGCCGGATGCTGAAACAATCAAGGATGAGCCAAAGCAAGGCTGGGGCAGTGTTATCAGTGGTCGTATGGCTTCATGGGCTACGGCATTTGTGGCGTTGGCGGCAATGGGACCTAAGTTTACAAAAAAACTGAATGATGGGTTTGGGGAATGGGCTGCCCAAAAATGGATTAAGAAACACCCAGACTCTAATCCGAAGACAGTACGCAACTGGGCAAATCTGCTGGCATTTGATGCGTTGGGAACTGCGGTTACTGCCGCTGTGACCTACGTGTTTAGCAGGTTTGTGGCTGCAAGCTTTGGCAGAAAAGAAATTGCCGATACCGTGTATGAGCTTAATCCAGTAGCTCCTAACCCTATTGGTGAAGATGAGCCTAAACATAAAAGCTTTACGCAAAAAGTGAAGGCTGAAAATAAGGCAAAGCTTACGCATGAGCCTAATATGGCGTTTGTTGATAAAG
>JBEBHV010000090.1:0-7524 GCA_040080715.1 Rickettsiales bacterium
GATATCCAAAATATAATCAATAATACCCCAAGAAAAATTCTCGGGTGGAAAACACCTCATGAAATTTTTAACCGTTGCACTTCAAAATAGAATGGGCGACATAGAAATAGCATCTGGCGTTTCAATGGTTATTGTGGTCATATTATCCTCCCTTAAATTTTTACCAATTCTAACAGAATTGTTATTCATTGAAAGTTAAGGTTTTGTTACAAGTTTTAATATGCTTCAAATTATGAAATCTTGTAATATCAATGACTTGCTATTATATGGGAATAGGGTTTAAAACAAATGGTCGGAACGACTGGATTTGAACCAGCGACCTCTAGTCCCCCAGACTAGCGCGCTACCAGACTGCGCTACGCTCCGAAAATCATTTACCCTGTTTAAAGTAGGATATTACTTTTAAAATTCAATGGATTTTTTGATTAAAATCCAGTCGTTCCGACCATCTTTATTCCTAATGAGTATAGTGTTCATATGATGATAAATTTTTCAGATTAAATATTTGCTTCAGCTTGTGAATCAACAATTGTTGCGCTATGCTGGCGGGCATGGAACACACTCTCATAAATACCATAATTTCCAGTATTATTGCCGCGTTTGTCCTTGGGCTGCTGGCAAAAAAACTGAAGATGCCAGCTATTCTTGGATATTTGCTGGCGGGGATTGCCATTGGTCCGCATACACCAGGTTTTATTGGTGATGTGGGTTTGGCAAAACAACTGGCAGAGATCGGGATCATACTACTGATGTTCGGGGTGGGGCTGCATTTTTCATTCCGCGATTTGCTGGAGAGCAGGAAAATTGCGCTGCCTGGTGCTTTAGTGCAGATGGCATCGGCAACTATAATTGGCGCATCGCTTGCTTTTATGCTCGGGCATGAGATTGTATCTGCAATAATTTTTGGGTTTTCACTTTCGGTTGCCAGCACCATCGTGCTTATACGTTCGCTGGAACAACGGAGTCTACTCACCAGCAGCGGCGGTAAGATTGCCATAAGCTGGCTGATTATTGAGGATATTGCGATGGTTTTCGCACTGGTCATGATACCGGTCGTTGCCGAAATCATGAATGGGACGCAGGATGCTGATTCTTTGCAAATTATAGGAATATTTTGCAGGATATTTTTTAAGATAGCCCTTTTCTTCGCTTTCATGTTTTATGTTGCCCGCCGCTTTTTGCCGTGGCTTCTGGCGCATACCGTTAAAATCCGCTCGGAAGAATTAAACACTATTGGAACATTGGCTATTGCCTTTGGTTGTGCATCGCTGTCTTATATAATTTTTGACGCTTCGCTTGCTCTTGGTGCTTTCCTTGCCGGGGTGATGTTAAATGAAAGTGAGATTGGTCGTAAATCTGCAAAAAACAGTGTGCAACTGCGCGATGCGTTCTCAGTTTTATTTTTCGTATCGGTGGGGATGTTGTTTGATCCTTATACACTCGTTACCCAGCCAATTCCTGTGTTTCTAACATTCCTTACCATTGTGCTGGCGAAAAGTGTTGCTGCCCTGATAATCACCCGCTTATTCAAGCAGACGCTGGAAGTGAGCTATGCTGTGGCACTGGGGCTGGCACAGATTGGGGAGTTTTCATTTATTCTTGGCGGAGTTGGTCTTGCCAAAGGTCTGCTCACCCAGGAGCTTTATAACCTGATTCTTGCCGGAGCGATGTTATCCATCGTGGTTAACCCATTCCTTTTCCGGATTTATGATTTGTTGGTTGTGAGGAGTAGAGAAGAAGGATTGGGAAATCGTAATTCGTAATCCCGCACTTGATGCGGGATCTAGGGCAGCAATTTCTGACAGAATTTATTGTTTTAGATCCCCGCCTACGCGGGGATGACAAGGGGAGAGTATGGGGTGACAAGGGGAGAGTGCGTGAATGATTTACCGCAGCTGCGTAATTCGTAATGCTACCGCAATTGCGTGATGCGGAAGAGTTTGCGGCTGCTGGCGGGGATTATAGGCAGGTCGGAGGTTTTGCAGTCTAGCTCGGCAGCGGTGATAAGCCCAATTGCTTTTATTATATTCTCCAGACCCCAGCTATTTGCATGTCTTATCAGCGGGTCTTTCTGCTTCCAGAATACAGGCGGGCGGAGTCCTGCAACTACCACTTCCGCGCTTTGCCGAGTTTCCTGCATCTGGGCGCGGATGGAATAGAGGCGGGCGAAATAACGTGAAAGCGCGCGTAGATACATTATCGGTTGCGTGCCTTCGCGCAAATGCTGATACAGGTTCTTTTCCAGATTTACCAGATTGCGGTCGGCAATCGCGGTTATTATATCGTCAAGCTGGCTGTCGCGGTTGTTATCGGTGAGTAACTGCGCGTCCTGCACAGTTATTTTTTTCTCGTCACCAGCGTAGGTTATAAGCTTATCCAGCTCCTGATAGGTGACGTAGCGGTCATTACCGAGCTGACTGGCAAGATAATCCACCACATCGCGGTTATAAATTATTTTTGCCCCGTCAAGTTTACTACGGATTACGCTCTGGATGTCGCGCATTTCGTCCTTATAACAGGCGAGGGCGGCACAGGAATTTTCCTTCTCAAAAAATGCCCTGAGCGATGATTTTCCCGAGAGTTCGTCAGCAACTACTATAAGGAAGTTGTCTTTATGAAAATAGGAAGCGGCGGATTCGATGACTCCGGTGATGCTGTTGCCCGCGTCATAAATTATGATAACCCGCTTGGGACACATCATGCTGACGGCGGAAAGTTCATCGGCGAGGCGGGCGGGATCTGTAAGTAATTCCGCCTCTGATAGCTCGAGTTTTGCGAACGGGTCGCTTGCCATATCACCGAGAACCGCTTTGGTTATTTTTGCTGCACGTTCACGCACCAGCCCGCTATCAACGCCATAGATAAGCACTGCCTGACATTCACGCTGGGGAGCGGTGAGGAAGGATTCGATGGATTTAGTTGCTACTTTCATAGGAATTGGAGAAATGGGGAACTGAAGAAATGGAGAAATAAAGAAAATAAACTCCACAATTCCCCAATTCGCCAATTCCTCATTTCTTCAATTCCTCTTTTTCTACAAAACTCAACAACCGGTGGCGATATAGCTCAGCCAGCTCTTTGATTCCGCGTTTTCTGGCATCCTGCTCGGAAATATAAGTTGAGAAATATTGGTTGTTCGGGTTGTTGTAGCTGGTGACGCTGCTGAGTGTGCCGTTACCAACTTCCTTGCCGTCAGATATACGAGTTAGTTTGTAAGTAGAGCTGATTACCAGATTGTAGCGTGATGCTGTGCCGTCGCGGGCTACACCAACACCTATGTTGGAATAATTGATAAGCACGTTCAGATCATAAGATGGTGATGCTCCAGAATTCACCATATCTTCCAGATTATTGGAAAATTGTCGTGCCATGGTTGTTGCCGAGCTATTGTCAGCAGAAGCATCGCTGGAAGTTGGAAGCGTTGAGGTTGTGCCGCTGGCCGTGGCAGACACGCGTATTCCTGTGTTGATTATGGATTTTTCCGAATTTGCTGACGATTTGTCATAAACCGGACGGAAACCGCAGCTGGCAAGGACAAGGCAGCAGACTATAGGCAATAGGCGGCATAATGGCTTATGGCTTATGGCTTGTGGCTTAAGTTTGTTTCCCTGACCACTGACTACTGACAACTGATTACTGGATAACGACATTGACAATCCTATTTGGTACGACGATTACTTTATTCACTTTTTTATCTTTTAGCAATTCTCTAATTGCAGGAACCGCCAAAGCTTTTTCTTCGGTTGTTTTTTTATCGCAGTCTTTTGGCAGATCAATAGTAGAGCGTAATTTACCATTTACCTGTATAGCAACAGTTACGCTATCGTCAACCAGCCACGCGCTATCAGCCACCAACCACGGTCTGTCGGCTAGTGTATCCTTATTGCCCAATTGCTGCCATAATTCTTCCGCAAGATGCGGCATGAACGGATTGATGAGGTGAACGGCAGCAATAATCGCTTCCATGCGTGTAGCTTTTGTTTCAGGGGTATTTGGAGTGGCTTCAACAAGGTTGGTTAGTTCGCGGATGCGAGCGATGGCTTTGTTGAAATGGAAGCGTTCCAGATCCTCGGTCACGGCGGCGATGGTTTTGTGGGTGAGTTTACGTAAATCCTGTGAGCCGTCAGGCTGCACAGGATATGCTGATGGTGATCCTGTGCTAACGCTTTGCGTTCCACAGGATTGGCATACTAATCGCCACAGGCGGTTTATGTATCGCCACGCGCCTTCGATTCCGGCATCTGTCCACTCCAGATCACGTTCCGGTGGGCTGTCGGAAAGCATGAACAGGCGGGCAGCATCGACCCCATAAGTTTCGATGATGTTATGCGGAGAAATGGTGTTTTTCTTCGACTTGCTCATTTTCTCGATGCGACCGATGGTAACTGGCTTGCCGGTTTTCAGTTCAACGTAAATAGGCTTATGGCTTATGGCTTGTGGCTTAAGTTTTTCTTCCTCAAGCCCTAAGTCTTGAGCCTTAAGCCCTATTTCATCTGGCGAAATCCATTTGCCTTCGGAGTTTTTATAGGTTTCATGCGAGATCATGCCTTGGGTTTCAAGGCGTTTGAACGGTTCTTTAACATCAACCATACCGCATTTATTCAGGGCGCGGGTGAAAAAGCGTGAATAAAGCAGGTGCAGAACCGCATGCTCAATGCCACCGATATAACAATCAACCCCGCCATTTTCCGGCAGCCATTTTTTCACCGCCTGCGGGTCAAGAGAATTTGCTGAGGGCAGGGTGGCAAAACGGTAATAATACCATGATGACTCAAAGAAAGTGTCGAAAGTGTCGGTTTCGCGGCGGGCTGGTTTGCCACAGCTTGGGCAGTTTACATGTTTCCAGGTTGGGTGATGCTCCAGCGGATTACCGGGTTTATCAAAGGTTACGTCTTTGGGCAGCTCAACTGGCAGGTCTTTTTCCGGCACGGGAACGATTCCGCAATCGTGACAATGGATGATAGGAATCGGGCAGCCCCAATAACGCTGGCGGGAAACACCCCAATCACGCAGGCGGTAATTAATTTTTTCGCTGCCTAAGCCAAGTTTTTCCAGCTTGCTTATGATAATTTTTTTTGCTTCATCGCTTGGTAATCCATTCAGGAAATCCGAGTTAATCATAACCCCGTTGCCAGCATAAGCTGCATCACGGAAATCAGCAGGATCGCCGTCTATAACAGGAGTTATTGGTAAATCATATTTCCGCGCAAAATCATGATCACGCTGATCATGCGCCGGACAACCGAAAATCGCGCCGGTTCCGTAATCCATCAAAACGAAATTGGCGATGTATAATGGTACTTCTTTTCCGTTAAATGGATGGGCGATTTTTAGACCAGTATCAAAGCCTTTTTTCTCCGCTTTTTCAATAGCTTCTTCACTAGTTCCTAATGTGTTACATTCGGCGATGAAGGTGGACAGTGGATTGTGGATTGTGGATGGTGAAGAAAGAATTTTAGAAACTAAAGGGTGTTGTGGTGAAATTGCACAAAATGACATACCAAAGATTGTATCAGGACGAGTAGTATAAATATCAAGCCATTCTTCACCATCCACCATCCACTGTCCACCATTCACACGCAAGCGTAGCGAAGCTCCTTGCGATTTCCCGATCCAGCGTTCCTGCATCAGGCGCACTTTTTCCGGCCATTCTTTCAGCGTGTCTAATCCTTCCAGTAATTCATCGGCGAAATCGGAGATACGCAAAAACCACTGGGATAGTTTGCGGCGTTCCACCAACGCGCCACTGCGCCAGCCACGACCATCTATTACCTGTTCGTTGGCAAGGACGGTGTTATCTATCGGATCCCAATTCACTTCCGCTTCCTTGCGGTAAGCAATGTTTTTTTCCAGGAATTTCAGGAAAAATAATTGCTCATGTTTGTAATAATCAGGCAGGCAGGTGGCAAGCTCACGCGACCAGTCATAAGAAAGACCTATGGGTTTAAGCTGATCACGCATGGTGTCGATATTGGCGAGTGTCCAGTCTTCCGGATGCGAATTATTCTGGATAGCGGCGTTTTCCGCTGGCAAGCCAAACGCATCCCAACCCATCGGATGCAGGACATTGTAGCCTTGCGCGCGTTTGCTGCGGGCGACGACATCGCCGAGCGTGTAGTTGCGTACATGCCCCATATGGATGTTGCCGGATGGATACGGGAACATTTCAAGCACGTAATATTTAGGCTTGGTGCTGTTGTTATCGGTTTTAAAAGTTGCGTTCTGTTCCCAGTAGCGTTGCCACTTGGCTTCGGTTTCGCGGAAGTTGTAGCGGGTGTTGTCGTTCATCGTGTTTCGTGTTTCGTGTTTCGTGTTTAGGAAATATTTTCTTTTCTTTTTCTTAGTGCTTGAAGCAATCTATTTATCATTTTTCCAATATCATTAAGTAGCACTTCGATTTCCTGATATTTTTCATTTGTGATATAATTTCTATCACGCGAAATAAGAGATTGTGTATCAATTTCTGATAATGAGCCACGTGCTATTGTCAAAAAATGGATATATTCTGATGTGCCGCCACGAGAACTGCCTTCTGCAATGTTGGATGGGATAGAAACAGCAGCGCGGCGCATTTGGCTGGCAAGACCATATAATTCTGATTTTGGAAAATCAGCCGTTATATCATATATCAAATTAGTCAGAGCCATAGACTTTTTCCACACATCAAGATCTTTATATCCACCTATCATATTTTATTTCTTACTCCCGAAACACGAATCACTAGTCACCAAACACGCTATTTTCCTTGGTTTATCTTGAGTTCACGTGCGCGGGTGAGGATTGTATCTTCAATCTTGCGGGCATCGGCAGGATCAGATTTTATATCACGCCACTTGCCACTTTTATCCAAAGACTGTTTGAACAGGGTGATTTTTATGCCGTCGGCACGCAGTGATTTATCGAGGATAATTGCGTTGACTTTATAACGCTCAGAAGCATTTTCTTCATACCAATCAGTTATGATAACGCCGCCAAAAGGATCGGCTGAAGCAAGCGGCATAAAAGAAAGTGTGTCAAGCGTTGCGCGCCACAGGAAGCTATTGACTCCAAGCGGAGAGGCGGAAGAAGCATCATCTTTTCTTTTGCCACCAAAGGAAATGCCATCTTCTCCGGTTAGTTTTCCGCGTGATTCTCTGAGTGCTTCTTCAGCACTGACTGTATCAGGTGCTTTGGTTTCAATTCCGGAACAAGCGGAAATAGCGAGAATTGACGTGATGATGAGTAGTGGTTTTTTCATGGCTTCTCTTTTTTGTCATCCCGCACTTGATGCGGGATTTATGGTTGCAATCTCGGTCAGTGGATTTTATTCTAGATCCCCGCCTACGCAGGTATGACAAATTGTATAGCATAAAAAAAGGGCGGTGCAAGATTTACTCGTCATTGCGCGGAGGCGTAGCCGACAAAGCAATCCATCTTTCTATGATGCTTGATTTTACTGGATTGCCGCGAAGGCTACGCCTTCTCGCAATGACGGATTTTGCATACACGGGATGACGAGCATAAAAAAAAGGGCGGTGCAAGCAC
>JBEBHV010000301.1:0-1588 GCA_040080715.1 Rickettsiales bacterium
CCAAACCAAATTCAAATCGACCCCAAAAATAAATGGCAAAATATCATTGCCTGTCAGGATAATGCTGCGCTATAATCTGCCCTTAACCGGACGGTAGTGTTATGGTGTTGGAGCTGAAAATCCCGCACGGCACTGAAATAAGCGCGCTTACACCGCTTATCCCCATATTCTTAAGCTATGTTCTCAGCTTTACTTATGTAGGTATTTACTGGAATAACCATCACCATATGCTGCATACTGTCCATCAGGTTAATGGTCGGGTGCTGCTTGCCAATTTGCATTTATTATTCTGGTTGTCGCTGATTCCCTTTGTCACCGGCTGGATGGGAGAAAACCATTTCGCAGCAGCCCCCACCGCACTTTATGGCTTCGTGCTTCTAATGTCGTCTATTGCCTATTTTATATTACAGAATGTTATACTGCATTCACAAGGAAAAAGCTCACTTCTGGCAAAAGCAATAGGCAAGGATATTAAAGGGAAAATATCGTTATTTTTGTATTTTTCCGCTATCGGACTTTCCTTCTATTACGAACTGCTGGCACAGGCAATTTATGCTCTGGTGGCTCTGATGTGGCTGATTCCTGACAGCAGAATAGAAAAAACTTTAGAAAATAAGCTAGACCAATAAGGTTTTTGCTATATAAATCCTCATAAATTAACAGGGATAGACTATGCAGCAATTTGTGATTATAGCTTATGATGCGAAAGATGAAGGCGCACCAGCACGGCGTGTGGCAGCGCGCGAAGCACACACCAAAGCAATGGCGCAGGCGCGGGCAAATGGTAATATGATCTGCGGTGCTGCACTCCTCGATGATAGCGGAAAAATGATTGGCTCAAATATCATAGTGAATTACCCTTCACGCAAAGAGCTGGATGAATGGCTGGCAAATGAGCCTTATGTTTCCGGCAAAGTCTGGGATAATATTACCGTGATCCCAGCTAAACTCGGCGATAGTTTTAAGGATTTGTTGCAGAAACAATGAATTTTGGTTATAATATGCAGGACATTATAAGTTTTGGTTTTGAGGATAAAATGCAGCATATTACTTTTGATATTTCACTGCCTGATGGTGTTCTTGCTATGCTTGGTAAGTTTGGAGCTTCAACGCGAGAGCAACAAACCGCCATTGTAAAGCAAGCTGTGGAACGTTATTTGGAGGACATGTACTGGAGTGAACAGGCTGAAACCGCAGCAAAAGAAGGCTATCACTCGCAAGCAGAAAGCCAGAAATGGTTAGAGGAAATGTGGCGTGCTAAAGATTGAAGCTTCAAGGCAAGCCCGCAAATTCACTCCTAAGCTTCCAGCAAAACACCAGCATCAAATAGTTAAGGCACTTGACAATCTACTAGTTAATCCGTATCCGCATGATTCAATCCAGATGCAAGGACGTTTCCAAAATCTGCGCAGGGTTAGCGTTGGTGAATACAGAATTGTGTATCACGTTGAAAATGACATTTTATTTATTGACGTAATCGGACGACGCAATGACGATTCCGTTTATAAAATACTAGAATTGAAATATTGACAAAAATACAAAGGAACAAAAATAATGACCACCAAAAATATTCTCCTCCTATCTGGTG
>JBEBHV010000004.1:0-31068 GCA_040080715.1 Rickettsiales bacterium
AAAGAGCTGGTGCTTGGACTTCCTGAGCTGACTGTCTATAACCACATTGAAATTACATCGTTCTTTAACATAGCACTGGTAATGAACCGAGGTGTAAGTTTTGGCATGTTTTCCGAACATAACCAACCGGTTATTTTGATCGGTGTAGCAGCAATCATCATCTCCATATTGCTTATCTGGCTATGGAGGAATTCATCGCTGGTTGTAGCACTTGGTATAGGCAGTGCGATAGGCGGTGCTGTAGGCAATGTAGTAGACCGGATACGTTATGGGGCAGTGGTTGATTTTCTTGATTTCCATATTGCAGATTTACATTGGCCGGCATTTAATATTGCTGATAGTTTTGTTTTCATTGGTGTTGTAGTTTTATGTATTTATAGTATGTTCTTCGAGGAAAAAACTGACCTGAGGAATTAACTATGAAATTACACAGAAAACTTTACACCGGACTTACAGCTTGCAGTCTATTTGCTATTTCTGCTTGCGGTGGAGCTAGTGGTATCAAAGAAACTTTAGGAATAGGGAGCAGGTCTCCGGATGAATTCCGCGTAGTATCACGCCCGCCACTTTCTGTACCTCCGCAATTCAATCTGCGTCCGCCGTCAGCCGATGCCCAGTCACCTATTGTTGTTCCGGCTGATAAGCAGGCGCGTTCAATTATAACCGGAAATCCGGTTCAGGCGCAGGGAGAAAATGATATTGGTTATGACAATACTGTAGAAACAGCGGTAATGCCGGTCGAGTCAGTGTCTATAGATTCTGCAAAAAACAAAAAAGGCACTGTAAGTAACAAAGGCGGAGCGAGCAGCTCTCCATTTCTAAGTAAGATTGGTGCAGATAAAGCTGACCCAAAAGTTCGTGAAGAACTGATTGAACAGAAAATGCAGGCGCAGGAAAAGAAAGAAGAAGGAAGCTGGTGGAGTAACCTCACTTCGACTACTGAGAAGAAAGACACTTTGGTAAACGCCGAGCAGGAATCTAAAAGAATTAAAGATAATAAAGCTGCAAACAAACCCGTAACCACGGGGCAGACTCCGGAAGTTAAAGACAAGGATCGCGGTCTTATTGGAAATATTTTAGGATGGTGACTAGTAAAAATGTAGAAAAAAAACAGAAAGCCGAGAAAATGGGAAGTAATAGTTATAAAAAATTCTCATATATTGCCTGCTTGTTTTTTATTTCCTGCTTTCCGAGTTATTCCTATGCAGAAAATCCTCCGAACATAGAAAGCTTTACGCTGAAAAATGGTCTGGAGGTGATTGTCATACCCAATCACCGCGTTCCTGCGGTAAACCATACTTTATGGTATAAAGTAGGCGCGGCTGATGATCCACGTGGCAAGTCCGGTCTTGCTCATTACCACGAACACGCAATGTTCCTTGGTACCAATAAATATAAATCCGGTGAATATAGCAGAATTATCGCGCGGAATGGAGGTGAACAGAACGCTTTCACCGGTTATGATGCTACTGCCTATTACGTCAATATTTCCAAAGAGAACCTGCCACTGGCTATGGAAATGGAAGCTGACCGGATGAATGGTCTTACAGCTTCTGACACTGACATGGAAAAAGAAAAACAGGTGATTATCGAAGAGCGGCGGATGCGTATTGATAATAATCCGGATGCTTTGCTTGCTGAACAGGTCAATGCCATTTTATTCCGTAATCATCCCTATCGCTTGCCGGTTATCGGCTGGCAGCATGAAATGGACGGTCTGACCAAGCAGGATGTAATGGATTTCCATAAGAAGTGGTATCATCCTGGTAATGCGATTTTAATCGTAAGTGGCGATGTTACGGCGCAGGAAGTTAAATCTCTTGCTGAAAAATATTATGGTAACATACCAAAAGGTCAAATTTCCGCACGCATCTGGACTGATGAGCCACCACAACGCGCAAACAGGCATGTAGTAATGCGTCATCCGCAAGTTATACAGCCGGAATTATCACGCATCTATTTTGCTTCCAGTTTGGGTTATGGAAAAAAAGAAGATGCTTTACCGTTATTCGTGCTCGCGCATGTGTTGGGTGGCGGCAAAACCAGCAGGCTATACCGTAGTCTGGTAACTGAGAAAAAATTAGCTTCAGCAGTCGATGTTAATTATAATGGTTTTAGCCGTGGGCCTGGCGAATTTTCCATTGATATTACTCCTGATCAGGGAGTTGATACAGAAAAACTGGAAGAAGAGCTTAATAAAGAATTGGCAGATTTTCTCAAAAACGGTCTGACGGGCGAAGAGCTTACACGTGCTAAAACCCTGCTTAAAGCGGAAATAGTGTATGCCCGCGACGGTCTTTCCGGAGTAGCTAACATTATGAGCTGGATAAGGATGATTAACCTGCCTGTTAATTATTTCACAGACTGGTCAAAATTGGTTGATAATATTTCAGTCCAGCAGGTGCTTGCCGCTGCAGAGAACACTCTAAAAGAGAAAGAGGGTGTGACTGCTCTGTTGCTTCCAGAAAATGCTATGCAGAAAGGTGACAAATAATGATTATGTTCCGATTTCTGCTTTTTAGCACCTGTCTTTTATTTTCCGGTACTGCTTTTGCGACCACAGTTAAGGAAATAAAAACTAAGAACGGTCTTACTGCCTGGTTGGTGGAAGAACATTCGCAACCCATAATTTCTACAAGGATTGCTTTCAGGAAAAGTGGTACTGCCTATGATCCGGATGGGAAAGAGGGGCGGACAGCAATGACCACAGCTATACTTAGCGATGGGGCTGGGGATATGGATTCGCAAAACTTCACTGAGGCTCTGGAAGAAAAAGCAATAAAACTGTCTTTTTCTGCCGATGAAGATAATTTTTACGCCAGCATGGATACGCTGAGCGAAAATAAGGAGAAAGCTTTTTCCTATCTTGGACTTTCTATCCAGAATTCGCGTTTTGATGATGATTCTTTTATGCGAATAAAGAAACAAACCATCTCTACTATCAAGCAGCAACAGGAAAAACCCCTGTATCGCTTGTCAAGGGCATGGCAGGAAAGGATTTTTTCTAACCATCCCTATAGCAAGCCGGAGCTCGGCACTCTGGAAACTATAGAAAATCTGGATAAAAACGACCTGAAGAATTTTACCAGAAGCTACCTGACCGGCGGTAATATCGTTATAAGCGTGGTGGGCGATATAAGCGAAGTTGAGCTTGCCGATTTGCTTGAGAAAAATTTTGCTGAGCTGCCACAGTCTTATAATCCTGATGTAACCCTTAAGGAAGTTAAGCTTCCGGGGGAAAGCAAACAGATAACTCTTATTAGTCAGGATATACCGCAAACTATTATAAATTTCGGGCTGGAAGGTTTGAAGCGTGACGATCCTGATTACATAACCGGCTATGTTACCAATTATCTGCTGGGAGGCGGTGGGCTTACCTCGATACTCAGCAGTGAAATCCGTGAAAAACGTGGTTTTGCTTATTCTATTCACTCGTCTCTTATTCCTATGCAGCATTCTGCGGTGTTTGTTGGAAAGGTTGCAACACGTAATGAAAAAGCACAGGAAACAATCTCTGTGTTAAAGCAGACATTAAAGAATTTTTCTGAAAATGGAGTAAGCGAAACAGAGCTGGAAGGTGCCAAACGCTTTATTGTAGGTTCTTTTGCCGTGAATATGGATAGTAACTCCAGCATTGTGAATTTCCTTACTGTTATGCAGCTATACAATCTGGGAATTGACTATATGGATAAACGTAATAATCTCATAAACTCAGTTTCTGTAAAACAAGTTGGTGAAATGGCAAAACGCCTAGTGCAACTTGATAAATTACAGATATTTATGATAGGAAACCCAAAATTGGATGGAACTAAATAGCCATGATGCTATATCGTCAAATAACTGATTATTGCATGCAGGATAAAATCGGGGTGCACGGTCTGAGTCGGGAAGAGGTGTCTGGACTTATTACCTCGCTGAAACCCGGTTTTGAAAAAATAAAATCAGGTGGTTTTACGGAAGCCAACCCGATATTTAACATCACCGCGCGCACTGATGATTTTGAATCCATGGAAACATTAGCGGAAGGAATCCGTAAACGCTTTAACCATGTGCTGGTTATCGGTTCCGGCGGTTCTTCCCTAAGCGGTGCGACATTGCTTGCTTTTGCCCCATCAGCCGCGCCGAGCTTTGATTTTCTCGATAATATCGATCCGGATATGCTTGATGATATTTGTGCAAGAATCCAGATTGAAAATACTTGTTTTATTGTCATCAGCAAAAGCGGAACAACGCTTGAGACATTAGCTCAGACTTATGCGATAATCGGACGCATAAAGAAGACCATAGGGCGCACGGCACTTCCCGCGCAGATGATCATTATAACCGAACCGGAAGCGCGTGAAGGTCAGAATCCGCTGCGCCAGCTTGCCCGTGAATATGACGTTCGGGTGCTTGATCACGAAACAGATATTGGTGGCAGGTTTGCAATATTCACCAATGTTGGTTTACTTCCCGCCGTTATAGCTGGCATTGATATTAAGGCACTGCGCAGTGGCGCGCAGAAAGTGCTTACCCAGCTTGCAGAAGCATCGGGACCGGAAGAATTTGCACCGGCAATCGGCGCGGCGATACAATATGGTTTTTATCAACGTAGTCGTAACTTAAGCATTATGCTCCCCTATAGCCAGCGTCTTTCTGGATTTTCGGCGTGGTACCGCCAGTGCTGGGCAGAAAGCTTAGGCAAAGACGGTAAAGGCACAACACCAATCTGCTCCATGGGCAGCACCGACCAGCACAGCCAGTTGCAGCTTTATTTAAGTGGTCCCAAGGATAAGCTGTTCCATATGATTACCTTGAAACGCGAAGGCACCGGCGATGAAATTGAAGTGCCGAAAAATCGCCCGGAACTGGATTATCTTAATGGTAAAACCCTTGGCGATGTCATGGCGGCGCAACAACGGGCAACTTTTGAAACACTGGCTGATAACCGCTGTCCGGTAAGACTTATTGAAATGGATAAGCTTGATCCGGAACATTTCGGGGCATTAATTATGCATTTCACGCTGGAGATAATGTTCATGTCTTTCCTGTTTGAAATAGACCCATTTGACCAGCCGGCGGTTGAGGAAAGCAAAAAGCTGACCCGGCAATATCTGATTGCCGGAAACGAGCAATGATCCGGGTTTTACCACCTACTTTAATTAATCGTATCGCCGCCGGCGAGGTTATCGAACGCCCGGCTTCCGTGGTGAAAGAACTGGTGGAAAACGCGCTGGATGCCGGCAGCACGCGCATTGACATAATCTTAGAGCAGGGCGGCAAAAACCGCATAGTGGTTACTGATAACGGCAAAGGCATGACCAGGGATGAGCTGGCTTTGGCTGTACAGCGGCACGCCACTTCCAAGCTCCCTTCTGACGATTTGCTCGATATACGCTTTCTCGGATTCAGAGGAGAGGCTTTGCCTTCTATAGGTTCGGTAAGCCGTATGACCATCACCAGCCGTACGGCAAGTAGCGATAATGCCTGGCAGATAAGCATAGAAGGTGGTGATGTCCGCGAACCAGTTCCGGCAACTTTGACGACTGGAACTTCAATAGAAGTCCGTGATCTATTTTATGCTACGCCCGCCCGCCTTAAATTTTTAAAAACCGAGCGTAGCGAAGTTACTCAGACCGCTGATATAATAAGCAGGCTGGCCATGTCGCACCCTGATGTTGCTTTTTCCCTTTCCTCAGATGGAAAAAATACATTAAAATTTAATTCTGTTAGCCAGAAAATAGAACGTCTGCGTGATATTATGGGCAAAGAATTTGCCGAAAATGCTGTACCATTATCTTTCATGCGTGAGTCCGCTACCCTAACAGGGTTTGCAGCTCTTCCAACTTTCAACCGTGGAACATCATCCGAGCAATATTTATTTGTCGGTGGAAGACCTGTGCGCGATCGCCTTCTGCTTGGTGCGGTGAAGGGTGCGTATCAGGATGTGCTGGCGCATAATCGTCATCCGGTAGTGGTATTATTTATTGACGTTCCGCGTGAAGAAGTTGATGTAAATGTTCATCCAGCCAAGGCTGAAGTGCGTTTTCGTGATAGTCAGATGATTCGTGGAATGATCGTAAGCGGAATAAGAAATGCCCTGGCAAGTTCTGGCTTTCGCGCCTCCAATACGGTTGGGGCGCAAGCACTGGAGCGTTTTTCTGCCGTAACGGAAAGTTACTCTGCTTCTCCTGTTTATGCCTATAGCAAAGCGGTCAGAGAACCGGCGTTCGCCAGCTTACACGAAACGGCAGGACGCACATTTGAAGCACAGCCAAAGCAACCATACACCGAATCATTTATACCGCCAGCCATGCTGCCACCACTGGCACGCCATAGCGAAAATAATTACGAACAGAATACTGACTTCAGGAATTATCCTCTCGGAGCTGCTCGCTGCCAGTTGCATAAAACCTATATTGTGGCGGAAACTGCTGACGGTTTAGTGATTGTCGATCAGCATGCGGCGCATGAGAGGCTGGTATTGGAACAAATGAACCTATCTCTGGGAAAGCAGGATATTGCCAGGCAGAAATTGTTGATACCGGAGATAATACAAATAGGTGAAAGCATGACAGATGCCCTTATTTCAAGAAAAGATGAGCTGCTGGAGCTTGGATTTATGATGGAAGCTTTCGGCAGTGGAACAGTTATTGTCCGCGAAACTCCAGCAATGCTTGGCGAAATTGATGTGCATGGTTTGGTCAAGGAACTGGCGGATAATATCAGTGAATACGGGCAGACACTTGCTCTGCGTGAAAAAATAGAACATCTCTCCTCCACCATCGCCTGTCACGGCAGCATCCGCGCTGGTCGCGTGCTTAATATCTCTGAAATGAACGCGCTGCTCAGGCAGATGGAGCAGACTCCACGCTCGGGACAGTGCAATCACGGTCGTCCGACTTATATTGAGCTTAAGCGCAAGGATATTGAGACGCTATTCGGGAGACGCGGATGATATATAATATTATTCTGGCTTTTTCTGTATTTTTTATTTCGCTGGTGGGTACGAAACTGGTGATACTAACACTACAACAACGTGCAGTTTCACCTAATATCGATATATTAACCGGAAAACGTAAAATGCCAACACCGGAAAATGGTGGAATAGCACTTGTTTTTGCAATTATTATCGGGTTGTTAGGAGCTGGAACTAACTACGCTGTGATAGCTTCAATTTTTTTACTGACCGGACTGCCGCTACTGGGTAATGTTATGCCTTTTCCCCGGGTGGTAGCACTTATAGTAAGAATCATTGCCATAACCATTCCTCTTATCGGTTTTCATGGTACAATATTTTCTGATTTGCTCCCGGGTTTTCTGGATAAAACCCTCGCTCTACTATTCTGGCTATGGATAATTTACAGCTTTGAAAAGCTGGAAAAACTGGAAGGTATGTTGCCGGTACAGATAATTTCCATAGGAGCTGGTCTAGTTGCCATAACAATTATGAATGAAACCTTTTCTTCCTCACTGTCAATTCAGGCACTGATTATTGCGATGGGAGGTATTGGATTCTGGTGGTGGAACCATTATCCGGCAAAAGTTCACGGCGGGGAAATTGCCAGTGTGCCGATGGGTTTTATTGCCGGATACCTTCTGCTGCTGGCAGCAAGCAAAGGATATCCCGAAGCAGCTTTTATTCTTCCCGCATATTTTCTTGCTGACAGTTTTGTTACTTTCTTTAACCGGCCATTTTCCGAAAAAATTGCAAAAAATGCAGTAGTAAAAAAGCTTTTTTGCCTACGTGCGGTGAGAGCCAGCAGTTCACCTAAATGGGTTGTGCGGATGATAACCGGAATAAACATGTTGCTGATTTTTTTAGAAATGCAAATATTAATCAGTCCACGCATGACTATCTTCAATCTGCTTATTGCCTATGCGATGGTTTTTAATTTAGTATGGGTTTTTGCACGTATCGCTAATAAATCTTCACATGAACAATTATAAATTTGATAGATCACTGCGCAATCTTGTAGCAACCTTGCATGATACCATCATGGCATCTGTAAGTTTTCTGCTGGCTGTCTATATTCGCCTTGGCGATGAGCAGATAACCGATTCTTTTCCTTATTTACTAATTGGGACTGTCACCCTTACTTTGGTGTGCATTACGGTTTTCATATATATGCGCCTCTATCGCGGTTCATGGCGTTATGCTTCTATGCGTGACCTGACTACCATCATAAAAGCCGTTACTCTTTCAATACTGATTTTTGCCGTATTAATGTTTATATTTAACAGATTAAGTGGGCTTCCAAGGTCGGTGTTATTCATCAACTGGATGTTGCTTATAATGCTTCTCGGCGGGCCTCGTTTTATCTATCGTGCCCTTAAAGATCACACCATTAACTGGAAAATTACAGCTGAAGAAATCCATAAAATTCCAGTTCTGCTTATAGGGGCGGGGGATGCAGCCGAGCAATTTATCCGCAATAGTCAGCGTAATCATCAATCCGCTTATGAGGTGGTGGGTTTGATTGATGACGACACTACCAAAAAGGGGCGTACGATACACCGTGTCCCTATTTATGGGGGTAGCGATATAATTCCGCTTATTGTTAAAAAACTTACGCGTAAGGGTCTGAAGCCACAAAAGCTGATCGTAAGCGATGAGGATGGTTCCAGTAAAAATATGAGCCAGTTACTTGATATTGCTGATAGCCTGGGAATACCACTTGCCCGCTTGCCCAGACTTAGTGAATTCAAACAGGGAATAAAGGAAAAGCTTGATATCCGTCCTATCGCTGTTGAGGATTTACTCGGACGCTCGCAGCATGTTCTTGACCGTGAAGCGATGCGTAAGTTAGTTGCGGGAAAGAGCGTTCTGGTTACCGGTGCCGGAGGGACAATAGGAGGGGAATTAACCAGGCAGATAGCTTCTTACGAACCGGAAGAACTGGTTATCATGGAACTGAGCGAGCTGCATATTTACCAGATTGAGCGTGAACTCAGGGCAAAATTTCCAAACCTGCCACTGGTTTGCGTGCTTGGTGATGTCCGTGCTGAAGAACAGGTGGAAAAGGTTTTTGAGAAACATTCGCCGGAACTGGTTTTCCATGCCGCCGCAATAAAACATGTGCCGATTGCTGAATATAATATCGAAGAAACCATCCTTACCAACGTGTTTGGTACGCGGAATATCGCTGAGGCCTGTCTGCGGCATCAGGCTCAGGCCATGGTTATGATCTCTACTGATAAGGCGGTAAACCCGACCAATGTTATGGGTGCAAGCAAACGCCTTGCTGAAAGCTTCTGTCAGGCAATGGGACAGCAGGAACAAGCAGCTAAAACCACTGATACAAAATTTATTACTGTGCGTTTTGGTAATGTGCTTGGTTCTACCGGTTCGGTGGTGCCGTTGTTTAATGAACAACTGGCGGGCGGCGGTCCTATTACTGTGACTGATCCGGAAATGACCCGCTATTTCATGACGGTGCGCGAAGCTGTTGAACTGGTATTGCAAGCATCGGTGCTGGGACGTGATATGCAGACCAAGCAGGAATATATTTTCGTGCTGGATATGGGACGACCAATGAAAATTCTGGATCTTGCCCTGCAAATGATAAAGCTGGCTGGTTTTAAGCCTTACACTGATATTGACATTGTATTTACCGGTTTGCGCCCCGGTGAAAAACTATATGAAGAATTGTTTCATCTTTCGGAAAATATTGTAGAAACCTCGCATAAAGGGATTTTTCTGGCTTCTCCACGGGAAACTGACCTGAAAACCCTGAAAAAATCCTTTTCTTCTCTGTATGATGCCTGTAAACTACGCGACTCCGCTTCTGCTTTGGATATGCTAAAAAAGCTGGTTCCTGAATTTACGCAGGCAAAGAGATAAGATTGCACAGATAAAATTGCACTTGCTTCTATACGCCAATAGCGTATAATCCTTTCATGGATAGGTATTTTTCTGTTTTGGAATCATCTGAATTTAGGGCATTTGCTAAGAAGCATCTCTCTGAAAGTGATGTATTTAAAATTGTAGAGATTTTAGCAAATAATCCTGAAATAGGTGATATTATTCCCGGCTCTGGAGGACTGCGTAAATTCCGCTTTGCAAGAGATGGAAAAGGCAAGTCTGGTGGATTTCGTATAATCCATTATTATCATGATAGCAGTATTCCTGTGTTTCTGATTACTGGGTTTGCCAAAAACGAGATGGAAAATCTAAGCAAAGCTTTTTACAATCATTACCAAAAATTACTGCCAATTATAATAGAAAAATACAAAAATAAAGGCAAAAAATAGTGCACTAAAAAGGATAAGAAAAATGAAAAGTTTTAATGAAACAGAAAAAAGCATTTTACGCGGCCTAGAAGATATTCTGGCATATAGCGACGGGGATAAAAAGCGTGGGAAAATGCACAAAATCAAAATTCCTGATATTGATGTAAAAAAAGCCCGCTCCAAACTTGGATTATCGCAGGATAAATTCGCGGCGGCTTTTGGAGTTAGTGCCGCGACCATTCGCAATTGGGAGCAAGGACGCAGAGAGCCAAAAGGGGCAGCATTGGTTCTTCTTAATGTTATAGCACATAACCCGGAAGCTGTACTCCGCAGCATTCACCATTAATAATAAAAATTGAGAAGAGTATATGACTATTAAACGCGCACTTATTTCTGTTTCTGACAAAACCGGTCTGCTTGACTTTGCCAAATTTCTTGCTTCACAAAATATAATAATCCTTTCAACCGGCGGCACAGCTAAAGCCCTGCGTGATGCTGGTATTACCGTCACTGAAGTTTCTGACCATACCGGATTTCCTGAGATTATGGATGGAAGGGTAAAAACCCTGCATCCTAAAATTCACGGTGGATTGCTTGCTGTCCGTAGCAATGAAGCTCATAAAAAAGCAATGAGCGTGCATGATATTTCTGCCATTGATCTGGTAGTTATCAATCTCTACCCGTTTGAGGAAACCGTAGCAAAGGGCGCGGGCTTTGAAGAATGTATTGAAAATATTGATATTGGCGGGCCAAGTATGGTGCGTAGTGCTGCAAAAAACCATGAATTCGTGACCATCGTAACTGATCCAAGTGATTACGCTTCTGTAATGGAAGAAATGAAGGCAAGCGGTGGAGCAACCAGTCTGAAAACCCGCAAACTCCTTGCTGCTAAAGCCTATAGCAAAACCGCTGCTTATGACGCTGCGATAAGTGGGTGGTTTAACACACAAAATGAAACCCCATTTCCCAAAAATCTTACCTTAGCCGGAAAATTACAGCAATCCCTGCATTACGGTGAAAACCCGCACCAGAAAGCCGCTTTTTACGCCACAGGAGAGGTGGTTGGTACGATCGCTGGTGCAAAGCAGGTGCAAGGTACGGAATTAAGTTATAACAATCTGAATGATGTTAGTGCCGCCTTTGAGCTGGTGCGCGAATTTGAGCAGCCTGCGGTAGTAATCGTAAAACACGCTAACCCTTGCGGTGTGGCTGTTGGCAACGATATAGTTGAAGCATTTACTAAAGCTCTCGCCTGCGATCCGGTATCGGCTTATGGCGGGATTATCGCCACTAACCGCCCTCTGACCAAAGAATTTTGTGAAGCTCTCGGCAAATTATTTTTGGAAGTGATGATTGCGCCAGATGCCGATGAGGAAGCAATCTCGACGCTTTCCAATCGCAAAAAATTAAAGCTACTACTTTCAGGAAATATCAGCAAACCAAGCGCAAAGATGACCGTAAAAACCATCTCTGGCGGGTTTTTATATCAGGAAGATGACGTAATTATTACTAAAGACGATTTGAAAACCGTAACTAAAATAGCTCCCACAAAAGCGCAATTGGAAGATATAGTTTTTGCCTTCACCATTGCCAAGCACGTCAAATCCAACACTATTGTTTTAGCCCGTGATGGCGCAACCATCGGCATCGGGGCAGGGCAGATGAGCCGTATTGACTCCACGCGCATCGCCTGCTGGAAGGCAAAAGAAGCAGGACTTGAAACAACAGGCTGTGTTCTAGCATCAGACGCATTTTTTCCTTTCGCTGATAATGTGGAGATGGCAGCTGAGGCAGGAATTAGCGCAATCATCCAACCGGGTGGCTCAATGCGTGATGCTGAAGTGATAGAAGCCGCCGACAAACACAACATCGCAATGGTGTTTACTGGGATAAGGCATTTCAGGCATTAAACAAACACCCTTAAATGATTTAGGGCAACCATCAATTTCGACAGATTGATAATTTCCCCAGATTTTATTTCCAGAATAAAGCTATCGAAACGGGTGAGGGCTTCCTGCCGGTCTTGCTGCCAATCAGCAAAGGTTTTTCCGCCTGTTATAACTGATATTGCCAGACGGCGTTGCTCATCATAGAAATCACCAAGAATTGCCTGCGCTGCCAGCCTGTCAAAATAAGTATCCATACTGATATTCTGGGCGCAAGTCCGCAGCCAATCCAGATGTAGTTTGCTACCAATTTCTGCATAAATCACTGCCACATCTGCTTCTTTCTTCTTAGTGCCACGGGCAATGGTTATAATATCAAAGACTGAGGTTAACTCTTCTAGGCTGCCTTTCATATCTTTAACAGTTGGCGCGAAATCCTTGATAACTTCAGATATGCTAATCGGCAGGCGGACATTACGCAGCAACCAGAAAATCGAGCGTTCAACAAATTTCTGGATGCTGAAAATAGTTTCCATCTGCGCTGTTGTGTCCATTTTTGCGTCTATGGTTTTCCACATCTCTGGCAAATTAAATAAATCGCGCACTATAATATAAGCAGCGGTCACATCACGCATCGAAACATTAAGATCTACCGCCATGTTGAAGGTGAAGGTCGTGCCTGCATAGTTCACTATGTCATTAGTAATGAGGGTTGCGATTATTTCTCGTCGCAAAGGATGTTTCTCAATTGAAGCAGCGAATTCCTCACGCATGGCTTTTGGGAAATATCGTTTCAGATCAGAAACGAAATATTCATCGTCAGGAAGATTTGATTCAAGCAGGCTGTTATAACGCGCCATTTTGCTGTAAGAAAGGAGAACCGCCAGCTCTGGTCGGGTAAGACCTTTGCCTGCGGTTTTAAGCTCGGCAAGCTGTTTATCACTAGGTAAAAACTCAATTGCTCGATTGAGTAATCCAAGCTTTTCCAATTGATGAATCAGACGAATTTGCGAGTCGATAAGCTTAACACCACGTGCCTGCTCAATGCTGAGTGCCTGAGTTTGCAAAGTATTATCTTTAAGCACCAGCTCAGCCACTTCATCAGTCATGGAAGCAAGTAACGCGTCACGTTTTTCTAACGTCAGCTTTTTGCTGGAAATTTCACTGCTGAAAGCGATCTTGATATTAACTTCATGGTCTGAGCAATCAACACCAGCAGAGTTATCTATCGCGTCAGTATTTATTCTGCCACCCCCAATTTCTTGGTTTCGGGCGTATTCGATACGGCCTTTTTGGGTGAAGCCAAGATTTCCGCCTTCACCGATAATCTTGCAACGCAGGTCACCGCCATTTACCCGCACCGCATTATTGGCACGATCACCAACCTGCTCATCGCTTTCATCCTGCGCTTTAACGTATGTTCCGATACCGCCATTCCACAGCAAGTCAACAGGGGCAAGCAAAATAGCGCGAATAAGTTCATCTGGCGTTAAAGTCGTTTTGCTTACACCCAGAGCAGCTTGTGCTTCATCACTTAAATTTATGGTTTTTGCGCTGCGTTCATAAATACCACCGCCTTTAGAGATAAGTTTTTTATCATAGTCTGTCCAGTTGGAGCGCGGTAATTCAAATAATCTTTTGCGCTCAGTAAAACTGGTTTTTTCATCTGGAGTTGGATCAATAAAAATATGCAGATGGTTAAACGCTGCAACAAGGCGCATATTTTTTGAAAGCAACATACCATTGCCAAACACGTCACCAGCCATATCGCCAATGCCGGTTGCGGTAAAAGTTTCACTGTCTATATCCACACCCATCTCGGCAAAATGACGTTTAACGGAAATAAACGCGCCCTTAGCGGTAATCGCCATTTTTTTATGGTCATAGCCAACCGAACCACCGGAAGCAAAGGCATCTCCCAACCAGAAACCATAAGCAGCAGATACTGAATTGGCTATATCGGAAAAGCTGGCTGTTCCTTTATCGGCAGCAACCACCAGATAAGGGTCATCACCATCATGGCGAACCACTTTTTCAGGCGGAATTATTTTCCCGCCCACTATATTATCGGTAATATCAAGGAGTCCGCTAAGATATAGTTTATAGCAGGCAATGCCTTCTTCCTGCAATTTATCTCGAGCAGTTGGAGCTTGTTTAAGAACAAAACCACCCTTAGAGCCAACCGGCACAATAACCGAATTTTTCACCATCTGTGCTTTCATAAGCCCCAGAACTTCGGTGCGGAAATCATCAGGTCTGTCTGACCAGCGTAAGCCCCCACGCGCAACCTTCCCGCCCCGCAGATGGATGCCCTCCACCCTTGGTGAATAGACAAAAATCTCAGCATACGGCACTGGCTTTGGCAGATCAGGAACGCTGGCTGAATTAAATTTAAAGGAAAGAACCGGTTTGTCTTTACCATCGCTACCTGTTTGAAAATAGTTGGTGCGCAGTGTTGCGCCAATCAATTCTATATAACGGCGTAATATGCGGTCATGCGTCGCACTTTCTACTTGCGCCAGTTGCGCTTCAAAATCAGGAGTTGGTTGCTGGTTGCTGGTTGCTGGATTAAAGCGTGATTCAAACATCTCCACAATATTTTTTACAATCTGCGGATGGGCAGTGAAAGCCTGACAGATTGCCATAAGCCCATGCACAAACCCAGCTTGCTTCAAATATTTAGCATAAGCCCGAAGCAGCGTAACCTGCCTGAAATTGAGTCCGGCTTTCAAAATAAGTGCGTTAAGCCGGTCATTTTCCATCTCCTGTCGCCAAACCTTAAGTAAGGCTTGTTCAAGTAGCGGCTTGATCTTTGCAAAATCAATTTGTACATCGCTTATATGTTGCAGACGGAAATCACGCACCCATACAGCCACATTATTTTCATTTTGTGGTTTTATTAAAAATGGATGCTCCTCAATAACCCTGAAACCGCTATTTTCCAACATAGGAAGTATGTCGGAAAGAGCTATTTCTTCATTGGGATTGTAAATTTTTAAATGAAAAGTCTGATCTTTTTTCTGATCAGCCTCTCTTTTCCTGTAGAACAGTTCAAGCGCAAGGCTTTTCGAAGCTACGGCCTGCTCTATTTTATCAATATCGGCTACTGCTGCATCCGAATCATAACTGTTTATGTAGCTTTGGGGAAAAGCATCACCGTAAGTATGGGCAAATTTCTCAGCAGTTTTTTCATCATATTTTTTCGCAAGTGAAGCACTGAGCAAATCCGACCATTTATAAGCACATTTGGCAATTTCCTGCTCCACCGTCTGCAAAGAAACTTTGGGAATATCATTGGGCGTGGTGCGGATAATCAGGTTAAGGCGAGCAAGCGGTGCTTCATTAATCTGCGTGGAAAATGATGAGCTGATACCATTATAACCGCGCTCGATAATCTGCTGAATCTGACGGCGTAACTCAGTAGAAAACCTCTCACGC
Source organism: Rickettsiales bacterium (assembly GCA_040080715.1). Lineage (GTDB taxonomy): Bacteria > Pseudomonadota > Alphaproteobacteria > Rickettsiales > SXRF01 > SXRF01. Next base: position 15,537 of record JBEBHV010000004.1, read on the forward strand.
GGAACAAATATCATAAAACTGATAAAACGCTCAAATACATCCTTGCGCGCAAAAATCCGCACTGTCGGCTTATATTCCAGTGCCAGAATACCCATGCTTGTTTCCAGCATATCTTCATCGGACATCTGAAAAATTTCATCGCGCGGTAAGAATTCCAGAATTGTTTTTAAGGATTTTCCGTCATGGCTGGCTGGTTCAAATTCCGAACGTTCGAGAACGCGGGCAACCTTGCGCCTGATAAGTGGAATCGACTCCGTGCTTTGGTAATAGACGTTGGAAGTAAATAATCCTAAAAAGCGAATCTCACCAACGACATTACCATTTTTATCAAACTTCTTAAGACCTATATAATCCATCGGCACTGAACGATGCACCAGCGAACGACGGTTTGATTTGGTTATTTCAATGAGTTGCGGAATAAGCAGGAAATGGCGTTGCTCCAGTGGCATTGCCTCTATCCCGCGCGGGGATATTTCATCGGTCAGTTTTAAAATGCCAAGCTTGGAATCCGGTATAACCGAAAACACTTCTTTACCCTTGCCATCAAAAAACTGATACTCAGCATAACCAAGAAATATAAAATTTTTATCTACTATCCATTCCAGGAAATCACGAACTTCATCGATTGAATCAGCACTTGTTGCCTTCCCACCAAGTTTAAGAGAATCAGCCGCTAATTTGGCTTTTTCCATAATTTTTTGCCAATCCTCAACTGAGGCACGGACATTTTGCAATATCCAATCCAAATCCTGTATCAGCTGGTCACTCTCCGTACCATCGGGGATGGAAGAAATTTCAAAATGGATAAGTGATTCCTTTTTGTCGCCCTTATCGCTTATGGTTAAAATTTTTCCGTTCTTGTCACGCGAAACATTGATTATCGGGTGGATGGTAGTATAAATGGTAAAGCCACGGCGCGTCAGCTCCATCGACAGAGAATCCACCAGAAAAGGCATGTCATAGTTGATTAGCTCCAGCACCAGATGCCTTGATTCGTAACCGTGCTGTTTTTTATCGGGAGTGAAAATGCGGATCTTCGGTGCATCGCCTTTACGCTCCGTCATGAACTCAAACGCATTTTTTGCCAAGGCAATTGCCTTATCCGGCTCTAATGCGAGAAGATCATCAACTGGCAATTTTGCATAAAACTTAGAAACAAAATAAGAAAAATCTTTATCGGCATTCTTTGGCAGGGAAGAAATGATTTTGGCAAGATGCGCGCTCTGTTGTTGCAAGTAGGAGGTAATCATGAGTAAATACTTCTATAAATTAAGATTGTAAGTATACCCAGATGAATAGCACTGATTATAACAAATATCTAGTCTCAGCTTGCGAAATTGCGCGTGAGGCTGGACATATTATTATGGTTTATTTTTCAGATGGTTATACGTCAAACAAAAAATCTGATAATAGCCCCGTTACCGAAGCGGACATTGCTGCAAACAAATATATAATAGAAAAATTGACTGCTATTGCGCCTCATATCCCCATTATTGCCGAGGAAGATGAAATTTTGGGCAGCAGTGAACATAAACGTTTTTTTCTGGTAGACCCGCTGGACGGGACGCGTAGTTTTGTGCGTGGTGAGCCGGAATTTACGGTAAATATCGCCCTTATCGAAAATAACCTGCCGGTTTTTGGGGTTATTTACTGCCCACCGCAGGATATTTTATATTTCGGTATGGTCGGGGATAATGCCTATAAACAAATTGGCGGTAACACGCCGGAAATCATAAAAACCCGTAAATTTCCGGACGACGGCTTAACCGTTGTGCGCAGCCGTTCGCATCCTTCCAAAGCTACCAACGCCTATCTGGAAACTTTGAATATAAAGGAAGTAATAAGCGGTTCGAGTTCGGTGAAATTCTGCATGGTGGCGGAAGGCAGTGCCGATATTTATCCGCGCTTCGGCAGGACTATGGAGTGGGACACGGCAGCCGGACATGCTATATTAAACGCTGCTGGTGGGCGCGTGGAAACCGCTGACGGCAAACCGTTTCTATATGGCAAAGAAGGTTTTGAAAATCCGGCTTTTATTGGGTTTGGTCGTAATAACAGTAATAAGTAGCTGTTTTTATAGGCAATTTTTATTTCTGACATAAAGAAAGCTTTATTTCAGATAACACCTCACTTTCTGAAATAAGAATTGACTAAGAAGTAATCTGCATAATAATTACTATTATTGCAGAATCCTAGGTTGTTTTTGAAATATGGACATAAGAAATTATAAATCTGGCAGCTTCCATTTGTTCTTGAAAGAATGCGAATTTAGGTTTAACTATGGGACACCAAAACAACAGCTCGCCATTCTCAAAAAATGGTGTATAATTTAATCTTATCTATGCCATCCCCTAATGAATTTATGATTCCCTGGAATTCAGAAGAAGGGAAAAGAAGATTATTTGAATCTGAATACACAAAGGCTTTTTTTGCATTAGCTCATTTATTCGAGCATCAAATTAAGCCTACTTATTGCGGGATAGCATGTTCTGTAATAGTATTAAACGCTCTAAAGAGTAGTAGGCAGAGTCTTAATTTAGGGAATGAGCCAGATGTGGAAGTACCAAACGGAAATCATAGAATAAAGCCTAATTATTATAATCAATTGACTTTTCTGGATGATGAATCAAATAAAATAAAAAACAAGAAAGTTATTGAGGGAGAAAAGCATGTCTTTTCTAATGGTGAGCTACAGGATTTCAATCTTGGGCTTAATTTAACAGATTTGGAAAAAATTCTTAGATTGCATACGTCTGATGTTAATTGCATCCATGCACAAGATTCTTCTGTAAAGGACATAGAGGGCTTTAGGCGTGATGTAATTGCAAATGTCACATCTACTCAGTCCTTTATTATTGCTAACTTCGATGGAAGTGAATTTAATAGGGCTGGCGCAGGACATTTCTCACCTATTGCTGGTTATCACCCTGAAACCGATTCCTGCCTTATATTAGATGTTAATGGTTGTTCACAGCCATGGTTCTGGATATCACTTGAGAAATTTTACCAAAGCATGTGTACCTTAGATAAGACATGTAACCGCGGATATTTAATTGTTTCTGACTGCCTCGATAATCAATGATTAACTCTCTTCTCAATGGCATCCCATAACATCGCCCCTACATCACCTAACCCCAAGTCTTTCACAACTCTAAATGCTCCTGTAGAAGTAATATTTACTTCTGTGAGATAATTTCCTATTAAGTCAATACCGGCAACCAAAACGCCAAGCTCGCTCAGATAATTAGAAACTTGTTCACATATTCTACTTTGACAAGGTGTCAATGTCCCAGAAGAATATACTCCTCCAGATCTCATTGTATTTCTAATTTGGTTTTTTGCAGGGGTGCGAAGGAATACACCTGTAATCTCCCCATCTACAAAGTTTGCCCTGATTTCACCTTCATAAATTTGTGATATAAATCTTTGAGCTATAATTGGTTCTTTTGCATTATTGACACTCGCCTCAAGTATGGAAAGAAAATTTTCTTCATATGGTTTTACGTGAAATACTAAATTTCCACCATTTCCGTACAGTGGTTTAATTATAATATCCTCGTGCTGTTCCCAGAATTCCTGAAGTAATTTACGATCTGTAGTAATTATAGTTGGGGGCATAAACTCCGCAAAATGTAACGGTATCATTTTTTCTGGGTAATTACGTACAACTGCTGGATCATTCACTATCAAAACCTTAGGCTGCAACCGTTCTAAAAGTAGCGTATTTGTATAATAATTTAGATCAAAGGGAGGATCTTGACGAAGCAATATTACATCCATAGTGCTTAAATCTAGTATTGTGGCTTTTCCCAATTCATAATGCGGTATGGAGTCCGGATATAATTTTATAGGATATGCAGTAGCAACAACCTGTCCTTCTTTAAGAGTTAGATTATGTGGCTGATAATACAGAAGTTCATGACCTCTTAATTGTGCTTCAACTCCTAAAAAGAAAGTAGAATCAAATCTCGGATTAATTGACTCTATCGGATCCATCTGTATGGCAACGCGAAGTGGCATAGCTAAACCTAATTTCCCTATTAATTATCTTCTTTAATTGCAATACCTTTTGATTTTAGCAATTCCTGCAATTCTCCGCTTTGATACATCTCGCGGGTAATATCAGCTCCACCGACAAATTCACCTTTGATAAAGAGCTGCGGAATAGTAGGCCAATTATTGAAATCCTTTATACCCTGCCAGACTTCTTTATCCTGTAGAACATTTATATCCTTGAAATCCGTAATTCCCAAACGCGCAAGAACCTGAACCACAGTGGCAGAAAATCCGCATTGTGGAATTTCCTTTGAGCCTTTCATGTATAGTATAACATCATTTTCTTTAATATCTTTTTCTATACGAGCAAATAATTGATCATTCATAATTAATTCCTTTTAGATAAATTTAAATTTTTTCTTAATTCGGCAAATAGCCCCGGCGCGGATCATCCTTCAGACGCACATAGCTTACCACTCGCTGCACATAGCTGGTTGCGCTCGCCACATTGGTTGCGCGGTTAAGCTCTTCCTGACTCTGGGCGATACCCATCAGATATACCACCTGATTCACCGTAATCACCGAATAATTGATATTGCGAATATTCTTGCCGAACAACAAGCGGGTGCGCACCTGCGTGCTTATCCACACATCCTTAGCATAATTCCAGAAACCAGATTTATCATTAATCTGCACCTCATTGATAACTTCTTTTACGCCACCAATCTGCCATGCCAGCTTAACCGCCTCTATCTGCGAGTCCGGTTTGTCGACATTGCCTGTAAGCAGCACCCGACCTTCAACCACCTTGATTTCCACATTGGCGAGAAGATCCTTATAATCCTGCTTGGCATAAAGATTCTTTATCTGCAGCACTATTGCCGCATCATCAACTGCATTTCCTACCGAACGCTCCTGCGCCACCACCACTGCCGTTTCTGTAGCACCGCCTATAACCAGCGGCACGCAGCCCGATAAAGCAATAACTGAAAGGGAAATCACAGATAATTTTATTAAACGCATCACATCCTCCACGCATCTTTCAAATGTCTTGGTAATTTTCTAGGTACAATTAATATTGCATCGAAACGTATAATACGTTCACTCACACCCGCAAGTCCAGCGATTTTCCCACCACCTGCCATCAGCCATTCAACTGCTCCCAGAATTTTCTTCTGTTTCCAGTAGGGTATGCTATAGGCGCAATCAGAGAAATTCTTCCTGGCTTTCACCTCAATAATCGCCAAAGTTTTCCCTTTCACCGCCAGAATATCAATTTCTCCTTTGGGATTTTTATATCGTTGCGCAATTATCCTATAGCCTTTAAACCGCAAAAAAATAGCCGCTATTCTCTCGGCGGCTATTCCATATTTATAGGCTTTTTTCTTTTTTGAGATTTCCATATTTTTGTCATTTCTAGCGTAACGAGAAATCTTTGCAAAGGGTTTATAACTTACAGATCCTTCGACTCCGCTACGCTTCGCTCAGGATGACAAGCGATTAAACAGGTCGCACTACCACCAGAATAACAATACCAATCATAAGAACTGTGGGGACTTCATTGAGTATCCTATAAAATCTTGCTGATTTTGTATTTTTATCGTTAGCGAAATGACGGCGTGAGCGCGCCATTACTGCATGCGCTATCTGCATAAAAACCAGCAAGGTAAGCTTATAATGCATCCATTTGCCATTTTGCGCAACATCAAGGGCATTAGTGTAATAAATCAACCAGATTCCTGCTCCCCAGGTCACAATCATCGCCGGATTGATTATATAACGCAGCAGCCTGCGCTCCATGGTTTTCAACATCTCTGAGGCTTCACTACCAGCTTTCATCTGCGCGTGGTAAACAAATAGGCGTGGCAGATATAACATTCCCGCCATCCACGAGATAACCGCGATAATATGCAGAGCTTTTATCCAGTGGTATAATTCCCCACTCACGCCGCCCTCTCTTTTTCCTGCACAGCATATGGGCATTTTTCAAAAGGTCGCGGGCAGAAATGATTATGGCTGAAAGAACAGATTTTCTCTTCCTTGTCGGCTTTCAGACATAAATCAGCAAGTGTTTCAATAAATAACGGCTCAACTCCCAGCGTCGGCACACGGACATAACCTATCGCTCCCTGTTTTTCTGCCAGATGCCGGTAATCAATATCAAGCTCAACCAGAGTTTCTGAATGTTCGGAAACAAACGCTACCGGAACCATAAGAATAGGCAGCTTATCTTTTGCCGCTCGTTTTATTTCACTTTCAGTGGAAGGTCCTATCCATTTAAGCATCCCGACTTTGCTCTGGTAACAGACAACGTAATCAAGATCTTCTATGGCTAAAACCTGAGAAATAGCTGACACGCTTTTTTCCACCTGCCATTGATAGGGATCACCTTTTTCAATTATTTTTTCCGGAAGACCATGCGCGGAAAAAAGAACGCGGGGCTTTCCATTTTCCGAGGCTTTCCAGTAAGCATCCTTTATCAGCTTGGCATGGACAGTGATAAAACCTAAATCTGCCGGATAGCAGCATATTTTAGTAGTTGGCACATCCAGATTCACGTTTTTTGCCGATTTTTCCCAATCAGCAAATGAAGAGCCTGTGGTGGTGGTTGAAAATTGCGGATAAAGTGGCAGTAAGATTACATGGTCAGGATTATAATTTTTTACATTCTTTACTACAGTATCACTCATCGGATGCCAGTAGCGCATGGAAACAAATACTTTATATTCAGAATCCTTATTTCTTGACAGTTTTCTTTCAAGTGCTTTTGCCTGCTCGTTGGTTAGCTCCAGAAGAGGAGATTTACCACCAATCTTGTTATAAATTCCAATTGCCTTTAATGCCCTCCTGCCAGAAATTATCTTGGCAACGATAAAACGTAACATTTTCGGCAAATCTATAATCGCAGGATCGTTAAACAAATTAAACAAAAATGGTTTTACAGACTTTATTTCGTCAGGTCCGCCAATATTAAACAAGATAATTGCTGTTTTTTTGCTCATTTTTACTACTTATTTTTACTACTTATTTTATTATCTTATCAGTTTAACATTAACGCCAATATCTAACTTTGACCAAATTTTATCAGCCGTGACAACAGGTATTTTTTTAGTTATGGCAAGAGCAAGGCAGGCTCTATCTCCCAGCGATAAACCTTTTACTTTGGTTTTATTACGAAGTTCAGCAGCCAGTACAGCTTGAGTTTCATCAAAATCTATAATTTCAATTCCAAATGAATCAACTGTTTCTCTTGCTTCGTCAATAGTGAATCCTCTCTCCGTCATAAGTGAAATGAACTCACAATAAATTACTGATGATACTATTGAATTATATAAATATTTATAAGCTTCATCCGCACCTTTTTCATCAAAAATATAAGCTATAAAAGCTGAAGAATCTAAAGAAAATTTCTTCATAAATCTCCGCTATATTCCTTACGTGACTTCAAAAATTCATCAGTTACGCTTTCTCCGGGCTTTTTAAGTTTTTTTGCTTTAGTCCTTATTTTTTCTATAGTTTCTTTCGGGTTTAAAATTTTAAGCTCACCATTCTTAAAATAAAACATTATATTATCACCAGAATTTACTTTCATATCCTTGCGGATTTCCGCTGGAATAACAATTCTTCCTCCATCACCAATTTTTCCCATATCATCCCCTGAATAATGCAATATACCTTTTGCACCTCAAGAATTGAATTCTTGAAGTGCGTACGCTCGCTACGCGGCGAAAAATCGGACTTTCGGTCTCGATTTTCATATACCCATCCCAACTCTTCAGTTGGAATGGGTATATAATTACACACCCACATTATGCCATATTAGTATAATAATGGCAATTTATTTATAATCTGCCATTATTATATCACAAATGGCAGAAACATTATCAACTGGCGTATGTGGCAAAATACCATGTGCCAGATTAAATACAAAGGATTTATCACCTAATGTTTCAATGATTTTCTTTGACTGTATGCAAGCTTCATTCCTATCTTCAGCAAGCAGCACTGAATCAAGATTTCCCTGAGCTATTACATATTTCTGTAACTCATTTTTGGCAACTGAAAGTGATATTGACCCATCAAAGCTTACCGCATCCACGCCGGTTTCTTTAGCATAATTTATCACCTTGCTCCCTGCCATACGTGGGAATCCTATGATCGGAACATCTGGATATTTTTGCTTAATGGCAGATACTATCTTTTTGCTTGGAGTTATCGAATAATCATAAAATTCCTGCTCACTAAGTACTCCAGTCCATGAATCAAAAAGTTGAATTGCCTGCGCTCCAGCTTTTATCTGCGCCAGTGAGTGTTCTATAATCACATCGCTAAGTATTGTGATAAGTTCAGAAAAAAATTCTTTTCTCCTGAATGCTACCTGACGCACTGAAGAAAAATCCCTACTTCCCTTGCCCTCAATCATGTAACAGGCAAGAGTCCAGGGAAGACCGCAAAAACCTATCAACGCTTTATCTTTTGCCAGTTCCCTGCGAGTAAATCTTATAGCTTCATAAACCGGTTCTAAAGTTTCCCTAAAATTATTTTTTGATAACTCTGAAATATCTGAAACCGGCTTTAATATCGGCCCATGACCTTCTGCAAATTTAACATCAACACCCAGAGCATCAGGAATAACCAATATATCAGAAAATATTATAGCCGCACTCATGTCAAATCGCTTAATCGGCTGTAATGTAACCTCGCAAGCTGCCTCTGGGTTATAACAAAACTCCAGAAAATTACTGAAATTTTTACGAATATTCTTGTATTCAGGAAGATACCTGCCAGCCTGACGCATGAACCAGAAAGCCCTTTTACCTGAATGCATATTATCTTTATTCAGGCATGATATGAAATCATTACTATTATTAATCATATAAGTATCTTTTTAATGGTAGTAGTAGTTATCAAAGGTTTTTCGGGGATTATTTTTTAAACACATTTTTATCAACAGAATAGCAATCAAAAACTTGTTATGGATAAAATATGTGATAATTTATTTAAGCTCTTCATTCTACTTAAATAATAAAAAAATATTATATGTAAGAAAAATGTGGATAACAAATTTTATTAAGCTATTTATCATAGTTAAGTTAAACTTATCAGCATGTGTATAAAAACTGACATATGAATGCCGGAATTCTGGATAAAATATCACTCACAAATTAGCACAAAGAATACACAAAACTTATCCACAAAATTATAAATGAACCGTAAAACAATGAAAAAATTCAATCTGCATTTAGTATCTGATTCCACTGGGGAAACTGTAGGAAGTGTTGCCCGTGCCGCGCTGGTTCAATTCGAAGATATTGACGCTGAGGAGTTCAGCTGGACATTGGTGCGCAGCAAGGCGCAGATGGATAAGGTTATTGAGGAAATACGTGAAAATCCCGGGGCAGTGATGTATACTCTGGTAGATCCTGCTCTACGTGACATGCTGAAAATGGAATGTACCAAGCGTGGTCTTCCTTGTATTGAGGTGTTATCAGGAGTGGTTTCCGAGCTATCAGCTTATTTTGGTGTGGAAAGCCACGCCCAGACTGGTAAGCAGTATGAACTTAATGAAGAATATTTCACGCGCATGGATGCAATAAATTACGCCCTGGCACATGATGACGGGCAGGGGCATTGGGAGATGGAGGAGGCCGATGTTATTATTCTTGGAGTATCGCGCACCTCAAAATCACCAACCTGTATGTATATGGCGTATAAAGGCTATAAAGCGGCAAATATCCCTCTGGTTCTGGATTGTCCATTGCCGCCGAGTCTGGAAACCCTGAAAAAACCACTTATAGTCGGTCTTACCATTAACCCGGAAAGGTTGCAGCAGATAAGAAAAACTCGCTTGCAATCGCTGAATCAGGAAGGTGATAGCAATTATATCGACATGGAATATATGCAGCGTGAAATTGCCGAGGCGAGGAAGCTCTTTTCCAAGCATCGCTGGCCGGTGATTGATGTTACCAAACGTTCGGTGGAAGAAACGGCGGCAACTATTGTGCAATACATTAAAAAACATCAGGAAAATTTGTATAAATCTGTGGAAAATTCCGGTGATAAGCATTAAAAAAGCGGGAGTTGTTGGTTTCCCGGTGGGGCATAGCCTGTCACCGCGTTTGCATGGGTTCTGGCTGAAGAAATATAATATTGCTGGTGAATATAAACACTATGAAGTCAGGCCGGAAGACCTAGCAGAATTTATCCATAATTTGCGCAGTGATAATGATTTTTCCGGCGTTAATCTAACTATACCACACAAAGAGAGTGTAATAAAATTACTGGACAATATTGACGAAATAGCGACTGAGATAGGTGCGGTTAACGTAGTTATTAATAAAAACGGAAAGTTGATTGGAAAAAACACCGATGCTTACGGTTTTGCTGAGAATATAAGAACCTCTGTTACCGGAACGAAGAAAGCAGTTGTGCTGGGAGCAGGCGGAGCAGCCAAGGCAGTGATTTTTGCTTTGTTAGAGATTGGTTTTAAAGAAATCATAATTACTAACCGTTCACGAGTGCGCGCCGAGGAATTGTCATCCGTCATCCGTCATCCGTTATCTGTAGTCGATTGGCAAAAGCGCGGTGAGATATTAGAAAATACTGATTTGCTGGTAAACACCACCAGCTTAGGGATGACAGGCAAAGAGCCGCTCGAGATTGATTTATGGTTGCTTCCTAAAACCGCGCTGGTTACTGATATTGTTTATTCGCCGCTTATAACTCCACTGCTTGCACAGGCAAAAGCGCGGGGAAACCCTACTGTCGATGGACTGGGAATGCTGCTGTATCAGGCAGTTCCGGCTTTTGAGGCCTGGTTTGGCATAAAACCCGAAGTGACGGAAGAGCTAAGACAATATGTACTGGCGGGTATTAAATCATGATTGTTATTGGTCTTACAGGCAGTATTGGAATGGGAAAAAGCACCGTAGCCAGGCAATTTGAACTGCTTGGTGCGAAAACATGTAGTGCCGATGCCTGTGTCCATAAATTAATGGGCAGGGGCGGGAAGGCAGTTACACTGATAAAAAAACATTTTCCTTCGGCGATAAAAGATGAAGAAGTTGATAGGAAAATTCTTGGTAAAATAGTTTTTGCCGACAAGGAAAAACTTATAAAATTAGAGAATATTTTACATCCGTTAGTTCAGGAAATGGAAAATGATTTTGTTCGCAGGATGAGGAATCTTGGCACAAAATTTGTGGTTCTTGATATTCCTCTTTTGTTTGAAACAAACGGACATGAACGCGTGGATTTCACGGTAGTGGTTTCCGCTCCTGCTTTCATCCAGAAACAGCGGGTTATGGTGCGGCAGGGAATGACTGCAGAAAGATTCGAAAAAATAATAGCCAGCCAGATGCAGGATCTGGAAAAACGTAATCGTGCTGATTTTATTATACCAACTGGCCTTGGGAAGGGCTATAGCTTTAGAGCAGTGAAGCAGTTAGTTAGCCATATAAAGGAATAATATAGACAATGAAACGTGAAATTGTTTTAGATACTGAAACTACAGGACTTGATCCTTTCAGTGGACACCGCATAGTAGAAATTGGTTGTGTTGAGCTTATTGATGGTTTGCGTACGGGAAAGACTTTCCACACCTATCTCAATCCTGAGCGTGTTATACCGCCGGAAGCTTTGCGAGTGCATGGGCTATCTGAGCAATTTCTTTCAGATAAACCGGTATTTGCTGAAAAGATAGATGAATTAATGGAATTCATAGCTGATTCCATGCTGGTTATCCATAATGCTGCCTTTGATATGAAGTTTGTGAATTTTGAACTGGACAGGCTTGGGTTTTCAGCCATCTCCATGGAAAGGACAATTGATACCGTCCTTATTGCCCGCAAGAAATTTCCGGGCAGCCCAGCCAATCTGGACGCGCTCTGCAAACGTTTTAATATCGACCTTTCCGAGCGCACCAAACATGGAGCATTACTCGATGCCGAACTTCTTTCAGAAGTTTATTTAGAGCTAATGGGCGGCAGGCAGTCTGCTCTCTTATTGGATATAAGCAGTAAATCACTAGTTTCTGAAAGCCAGCTTATAGTTACAGATAAAATAAAACTGGAAAACAGAGCTTTTAACATTTCTGCTGAGGAAGAAGAAGCTCATAAGCTTATGCTCAGCAAATTGAAAAACCCCCTTTGGCTGGAAGTAGCCGAGTAAAAATTGCTCTCGTGACAGACCATAAAGTTAATGAGTCCAGACCCTAGCAGATGACAAGCAGTTTGTGAAGATAATCGCAAAGATTTTTTACATTTTTGGGAGATGATAAAAAAAGGGCTTCCAGTTGGAAGCCCTTTTTATTTAATCAAAAGGTTATCGACTATTTTTTCGTAACCAATTTAATTTCTACGCGACGATCTTCTGCCAGACAGTTGATCAGGTCTGCTCTAGCGAGGTTAGCATCACAGTTAGTAACTGGTTTGCTTTCACCATAAGACTCAACACTTAAGTTGCGGGTCTTCAGACCTTTCTTAGAAAGGTAGCTTTTCACGGTCTGAGCGCGCTTAGCAGAAAGCCTCTTATTGTAGCCATTCTTACCAATGCTGTCAGCATAACCAGCGATGTCAACAGATTCAATTTCTTTTGATTCCTTGATAAGCTTGGAAACGTTATCCAGTTTGTTTTTCTCTTTAGCGTTCAAAGTTGATTTGTTAAAATCAAAATATACGTTCAACATTTCTTTGCTGATTGCAGGCTTGCCAACGCATTCATCGTTAGCAGAATCCCATTTGGTTATTACGCAATTGCCAAAAGTATTGCGGACGATGTTGTTATTTTTATCTTTAACAACATCTTTAGCAGCTTCAGCGGCAAAAACACCAGCTGGAGCGAGCATAAGGCTTACAGTTGCGAGCAGGCAAGCTTTTTTAAGGGTAATCATGAGCAGTATCCTCTATTTTTAAAGTTATAATTCCAGTACCAGTTAGCATTCAATGTTTTAGTTGTATTTCACGAAGCAAGAATTTGAATTCGGAAGATAATCCAAACAATACCCCGAACGCAACCTAAATATTTCCTACACCATGCACAGACAGAATCTACACCTAATAGCCTAGCAGACAGCCGATTGTCAGGTAAATTGTACAAAAACCCGTGAATTCAGCGCATGTTTTTGTTAAACTGATGCCAGATTGCCACAGGTTAACTTTTCCGCCCCCTTTATTTCCAGAATGAGTTAAACATGAATAATCAGGGAATTGATGAATAAACAAGACCATTAACCCACATTCCCGGCTTTTAAGCGTTCCTTATTTTGCATATAAAGTGAATGAAAATCAATAGGATCAAGCATTAATGGAGGAAAACCCCCATCTCTGGTTAAATCAGATATAACCCGTCTGGCGAAAGGAAACAGGACGAACGGGCAATCAATCATAACCAGAGGCTCTATGTGTTCTTGAGGAACGTTATGTATCTCAAAAATACCGGCATAAGCCACATCGGCAAGGAAAAGCGCGTTGCCTTCATTGGTTGAACGCACGGTTATATGCAGGGTAGTCTCGAAAATATCATCCTGCAGTTTTTGTGCCTTTAGCTCAACATTAACCTCGATTTTTGGCGCGGTATTGGTTGCAAACAGGCTTTGCGGGGCATTTGGACTTTCAAATGAAATGTCCTTAACATATTGCCCTTTAATAGTGAAGCTTGGAGATTTTTCTGGCGATGGAGTGTTTTCCGTCATAATTTTCCTCTGAATTGGATATTTTTTTTATTAGTTTTGTTATATTTATTTGCTCTGCTTTGCAATAAAACATATACATGGTCTGATTTCTATAAAAATCTTTAACAAAAGAGTTGTAGTTCTATGTCTGAAGGATTCCCATATGGTGATATTGTAATTCTCGCTCTGGTTGCAGGATTTATTTTGCTCCGGCTGCGTAGTATACTTGGTCAGAAAACCGATAATGATAAACCGGATTTTCTGCAACCACCTAAAATAAACGTGATTAAAGATACGGATCCGATTGTCCAGTTAAGCGATAAATCGTTTAAACCAAAGCCTGTGGTTGATATGGATCCGTATATTTCCACTATAAGTGATAGCAATGTTTTGCAGGCAATAAAGGATATTAAAGCCAAAGACCCCATATTTAATGCCACAAGCTTTGTTGAGGGTGCAAAAATGGCATTTGAGATGGTATTTGATGCTTTCGCTAAAGGTGACAAACAGACGCTTTCCATGCTGCTTTCTCAGGAAATATATAATGATTTCCTGCGCCATATCGAGGAACGGGAAAGGCAGGAAAATAAGCAGGAGACTACTTTGCTTTCAGTCAAGGTAAAGGAAATTTTCCGGGCTGATCTTGATAGGAATATTGCTCGTATTGCGGTGCGTTTTGAAAGTGAACAGGTGACCATTGAACGCGCTAAAACTGGCGATATTGTCAGTGGTGATCCATCGGATGTACAGCATGTGATTGATGAGTGGGTGCTTGAGCGCGATATAACTTCCAAGAATCCGAACTGGAAGATAATCGAAACATGAATTTCCGGTTGCGTAAGAACATATATTTAGGTCTTGGTCTTTTACTAATGGCTTCTGGCTGTGCTGATATTAAGCAGGATCATTTTGAGGCGAGGCAGGTGGGCTTTGCGGAGCTGACCGGCTGGGAATATGATAATCATCTTGCAGCCTTGGAAACATTTAAAAATTCCTGCTCTATTCTGGCGGTTAAATCGCGTCCGGTAACCAGTGATAGCAGGATTGATATAAGCTCATTGCTCTGGGGCTCTTTATGCAATGAAGCCGGGCAGGCAATGAATAACATGCAGGCGCGCGAATTTTTTGAACGGCGTTTTGTACCTTACCGTATTGCTAATAATGGCAAGGAGCAGGGTTTATTCACCGGCTATTATGAGCCGGTTTTATATGGTTCATTGCGCAAAGCTGGGGATTATAAATACCCTCTTTACGCTGCCCCACCCGAGCTAAAAAACCAGAAGCCTTACTATTCGCGGGCGGAAATTGACCAGGGATCTCTTGCAAAGCGTGGTCTGGAAATTGTCTGGGTTGATGATCCGGTTATGCTGTTTTTCATGCAGATACAGGGAAGCGGGCGCGTCCGGCTGAAAGACGGCAGGGAACTGCGTATCGGTTACGGCGATCAGAATGGTCACCCATATGTTTCGCTGGGCAAGATTATGGGTGATGAAGGCTATCTGCCAAAAGATGGAATAAATTTCTTTACTATCCGTCAGTGGCTTTACGAGAATCCCAATAAGGCTATTTCTCTCATGCAGCGTAACCCGTCTTACGTATTCTTCAAAATAATTGATAAACCTATAGTGGTCGGTTCAATTGGTGCGCCGCTTACACCTAAACGCTCCATAGCCATAGATAATAAATATATTCCTTATGGGCTGCCGCTTTATATGGAAACTGAGCTGCCGGGAAATTATGGAGCAACCACCTTTCGTCGCCTTATGGTTGCGCAGGATACGGGTGGCGCGATTCGCTCGCCGGTGCGTGCTGATATTTTCTTTGGTGCTGGCGATGAGGCTGAATATCTGGCAGGATATATGAAAA
>JBEBHV010000302.1:0-1548 GCA_040080715.1 Rickettsiales bacterium
GTCCTTAGCATGGTTTCCATGCCGGCTTTTGATCCTAATATTTTTAGTAAAGGAATAAGCAGCGACTATTGGAAAGAGCTGTCCGGCGACAAAAAATCACCTCTTCTCAACAAAGCTATCACCGGACAATATCCGCCAGGCTCTACCTTTAAAATGATAGTGGGACTGGCGGCATTTGAAGCAAAGATCATCAACTCTGCCAGTACAGTATTCTGCCCCGGTCATTTCTATCTGGGCGATCATAAATTCAATTGCTGGAAAGAAGGTGGGCACGGCACAATGCGCTATCACGAAGCGATTGAGCAGTCATGCGACACTTTTTTTTATACCACCGCCCAGAAACTGGGAACGGAGAAAATAGTGGCAATGGCGCATCGCTTCGGTCTTGGCGAGTTGCATGACATAGGGATCATCGGCGAGAAATCTGGGAACATTCCGACACCGGAATGGAAAATGAAGCGTCATAAGCAACGCTGGAGTGGCGGTGACACAATCAACTACGCCATCGGACAGGGTTATGTATTATCAACACCCTTGCAGCTCGCGGTCATGATGGCGCGCATGGCAAGTAACAAAAAAGTAGCTCCGCGTCTGTTCGTGCCTGAAGGTGAAGAAAATCCGGAATTCGCCAATATGGGATTAAGCTCAGATCTGATGCGAATTAATTTAGAGGCGATGTCAGCAGTGGTAAATGATGAACATGGGACAGCCTATGCAAAGCGCATCAGCGATATACGCTTTATGATGGGTGGGAAAACCGGAACTTCTCAGGTAAGAAAAATTACACAACGCGGACAGAATCAGAGCCTGATTCCATGGGAGGCAAGGCATCACGCTTTGTTTGTCGGTTTTGCTCCGGTTGACAAGCCCAAATATGCCTGTTGCGTCGCGATTGAACATGGTGGTGGCGGAGCGTCAGCAGCAGCTCCTGTTGCCCGTGACGTTTTGCTCAGGATTCAGCAGATGGATGCCGGTGTCGAAATAATCCCGCAGAAATCACCGGCACCTCTACCGCAACCAACTGAACAACAGGAAATTATTGAGGACAATATCCCAAATAATGATGACGCTATAGAAGTGAATTAAGCTGTATAGACACTGTCTTATCGTTCAACAAATATATATTCATTGAAAAAATTATCGTTATGTTATACGGTCTGCGCCTAATATGTTCGTTAAACAACATATGAATCCCAGAAAATATTCATTTAAAAACAAGGATTATATCTATGAAAAAAGTCTCGTTAATTTTAGCTTCACTATTAATCATTTCTTCTTCAGCTTACGCTAGAACACCGGAAGAAAGAGGTTCCGCAGCAGCCGATAGCCATCACATTCGCGCTTTACATCACGAATTAAGGCAGGAGATCCGCGAAAACAGGCAGGATATTCGTGAATCTCACAAAGAAATTCGTAAAGACAAGCGCACTCTGCGTAAAGCGCGCAAGCATCATGATAAAAAAACTAAATAAAACAGATAGTTAAACCTATCTCGCAAAACCCTCTCCCTCTGGGAGAGCCTGCCTTAATTCCCTCTCCCTCTGGGAG
>JBEBHV010000091.1:0-7370 GCA_040080715.1 Rickettsiales bacterium
CCCTAGTGCCCCAGAGAGACTGAATAAAACTCAGACAGTGGCCGGGAATTGTTTCAAAATAGTCGCGAATTTCAGAAGTGAAAGGGGGTCTATCCCGGCGTCGATGTCAAAATCCGTCCTAACCTATTTGCACTGAAGATTGACGCCGTCAATTTTTGCTTTCTGAACAACTCACCGATGAAGAGCGCATGGTGCAGCAATCAGCGCGGTCTTATGCCCGTGATAAGCTGATGCCACGAGTGCTGGAAGCAAATCGCCATGAACGTTTCGATGTGGAAATCATGCGTGAGATGGGTGAACTTGGCTTGTTTGGCGCAACCATTAAAAATTATGGCTGTGCTGGGGTTAGCAATGTTGCTGCAGGGCTTATATGCAAAGAAATCGAGTGGGTGGATTCGGGTTATCGCAGCGCGCTTTCCGTACAATCCAGCCTGGTTATGCATCCGATTTATAGCTTTGGCAGCGAAGCACAAAAAGATAAATACCTGCCGAAACTTGCTAGCGGTGAATTTATTGGTTGTTTTGGTCTTACCGAACCTAATCATGGTTCTGACCCATCCAGTATGGAAACCCGAGCCAAAAAAGTGGCTGACGGATATATTTTAAGCGGTGCAAAAAACTGGATAACCAATTCACCAGTCGCCGATGTGTTTGTGGTTTGGGCGAAAGTTTTTGGCGATAGCAAAATTCCTGACGGTACTATTAAAGGTTTTATTCTTGATAAAGGCATGAAAGGGCTTTCCGCGCCAAAAATTGAGGGTAAATTTTCTCTGCGTGCTTCGGCAACCGGTAGCATCGTTATGGAAGATGTGTTGGTGCCGGAGGAAAATATCCTGCCTGAAAGTGGCGGGATTAAATCACCGTTTTCCTGTTTGAATAAAGCTCGCTACGGCATTGGTTGGGGTGCGCTGGGGGCTGCCGAATTTTGTTTTGAAGCAGCACGGCGATATACTCTTGAGCGGGTGCAATTTGGCAAACCGCTGGCTGCCAATCAACTTATTCAGAAAAAGCTGGCTGATATGCTAACCGACATTGCGCTTGGTTTGCAGGCTTGCCTGCGGGTGGGAAGGTTGATGGATGAAAATAAATCTGTACCCGAAATGATTTCGGTTATAAAACGTAACTCGGCGGGTAAAGCACTGGATATTGCCCGCGTGTCACGCGATATGCATGGAGGCAATGGCATATCAGATGAATATCATGTCATCCGCCACGTTATGAATTTAGAGAGCGTGAATACTTATGAAGGCACTCACGACATTCACGCCCTGATTATTGGCAGGGCGATAACCGGTTTGCAGGCTTTTAAAGCGGAATAATCTAATGAATTGAGTTGGTGAGTGGCTGCAACTCGACAAGAGCTTTGCGCATAGCTTCCTGATCGGCGTAGCTGTATTGCTTGCCAAAATGTTTATCAAATTTTTCCTTATCTTCATCTTTCTCCGAAGGACGACCTTGCACTACTCTTTCCTTCCATGACAGTGGCGACTGGGAAATGTCATGTATCTGATCCAAACGCGCCTGTTCTTTAGTCAAGTTGTCGGCAGGGGATTCGTCTTCACGGATACGCTTAAGCGCGTATGCTTCGCGTTTTTCATCCGCAAATGGCTTTTTCATTATTGAATGCCATACTTCCGATGCTCCGGCTTTAAACTCACTGGCATTTAATTTTGCTGCTCCATCAATCATGCGCTCCAGCGAAGCATCCATCCGCCCATCATCCCATAACCTTGCCGCTTCACCTTTGGCATACATATATGGAGTATAGGACATTGCCGAATTAATATAGGTGTTAGTATCTTGCCTATCTAATCCAAATTTGCCCACGGCAGAATCGCTAAACCAACCACGAATTTTGTTTTGCCCACGACCGATAGTATTAATAACCGGATTACCTACATTTTGTTTATAATGATCAAACCCAGCGGGAGGATTTATAGCAGTGTTAGCCTCTGGATTAATAAGCAGCCCCCTATAGGTGGTTTGCGGGGTACGGAACACATGGAAAAAAGGCACGGCAGGAGTCATATAAATCCCGCCTTTTATAATTGAGCGCACAACCCATTTAAATGGCTCGCTAATCTTTTCGCCTATAGTTTGTTTTTTATCTTGCTTTTCCGAAGCACTGCCATAAAGCGTGGTATTGAGACCATGAATTTTGTTGGCGATATGGTTATATACCTCACGATACATCAGCGTGCCGATATTATACACCGTAAAGCGTCCTTGCAGGTCAAGCATGCCTTCCAGATTGTAATTGCCGGTTACCTTGCCGTCTTTATCGATTTTAAAACTACCCCCATTACGGGCAAGATCGGAATCATAACCAAAACCAGGGCTGTGTTTATTTATAAAATTGCGCTGTGCGCGTAAGTAAAAAGAATAAGGCACTGATACTGCCCAATCTTCGCCACCGTTATAGCTTACATAACGCCACGCCGATTTTCCCGCTTCTTTAAAAGCTTTTTTGTAATCTATTTTGCCATTTTCATCTTTCCAATCATGCTTTACCTTGGAATCCATAATGTTAGCTATGTCGCGCCCAAACGCATCAAATACACTGGCGCAGAAGAAATCGAACGTAACAACAACGGCTTCATGCCCAAGAGACCTTCCGCCATTATTGGTAGGGCGGAAATTTACAAGATTTGCAGCTTGCGCCTCAGTTTTTCCAAATGATTTGGCGATAAATGTTATCGGTTTTCCGACAAAGGTATCAATTGATTTAGCAATATATTGCAGAGGTTTAGATGATTTTATCTCAGATAGTTTCATGTTGGCTGAATAGCCAGACATAGCACCACCACGACCTACATACCAACTGCCAAGCGCAAAGCCAACGGAACCCAAAACACCACGGGAAAACAGGCGGATAGCTGCTCTGCCCTGTGGCGTGGAATCCCAACGCAGATTTTTTTCTGCATCTTCCCAGTTTTTATATGATAATTCAGGGCTATAGCCACTAGTTGTTGTTTTTAATACACTGGAATCAGGCGTAGCAGAAGCCGTTGCTGGCGACGCGGTAGAAATACCGTCTTTTTTGCCAACTTCATTGTCTTTATCTTTATCAGACAACAGCTTATCCATATTTTCTCAAATTTTACACGCTACCATAAATTCCCATATTATCCCATAAAATGACGGTAAAAACCCAGAAAAACCCACACTTTTACCATCATAGTTTATTTATACCACGCCTCCAAACTAGGTGCTACTAAATCCATTCCGATTTTTGTGAATCTTTTGTTACAGTGGCGTAATAATTAACGGTTTTTAGGGGATAAAAATCCCCTTTATGACAGTTGTGTTAAACTTTTGTTTTGCAAGCGATATGCTATTGAGCCGATGAGTTCCGCGTGATATTTTAGAAGGTGGAATATTGTGTAAAAATTTGTATGAAAAATCTAGAACCAAAAGCGCATGAGCTGGCAGAGTAACATAACGGGCAAAGCTATGAGTGCCTCGGATTACGTTGGGAAATTTATCTCAACCAACGGTCACGCCCAACAAACCTTCCCTGCTATGCACAGGGCAGCCGCTGCCGGTGGCATGTATTTGGGATGGAAAGCCTTCGACAAAGGACGCGATTTAGTCTTTGGTAATGACCAGACTTCCGAAGGCGTTTTTGTTGATAACAAGCGTGAAGACTACCCGGTTATAGTACGTTTTTTACATCATTCAATCGACTGGAACCCACATTCTGATGCGCCAAGCGACCAGTGGAAAAAAGTGCTTTACCAGACTATGCCAGCCATAGGCGCGGCACTGGGAACAGTAACAGGCAGCATGTCTATTTTTCACTTCAATAACCGCGCATCAGGTTTTGCCAAAGCTAAGAATCCTAAAACCATCCTTTCCATAATGCAGGCAGAAAACGCAACTCAATATGCCCAAGCTGGCTGGCCAATCTTTTTTACCTCCTTATTCGGTGGCGGCTCTGGTGCTTCCATGCTGGTGTTTCCTTATGGCATAGGACTTAATACTAGCTTTTATCTGAGAAATGGTGCTGCCAATAATATTGCAAATCATTCCGGCGGCAATCTTGCGCCTCCCAAAGCTCTTGTTGAGCGTATAGCAAAAGTTCCATTTTACGTAAAATCCGCGATAAACTCAGGTGGACAGGTCAGCAAAGACTGGGCAAAACTTTTCATGGCAAGAGCTGTTAAGCCAATACTCCCCAAGAGCCTGAATACGCCGGCAAAAGAAGAGGAAGCAATTAATACGATCCATAATACTTTTCAAAGTGTTTATGATGAACATAGCAAAACACTAAGTGGCGAGCCACTTATAAAAGCTGTTAGCGAAAAGATGCATAAAATATTTGGCGACCCTGAACTTACACTTAATGCAAATGGAAAAGTGGATCTTTATGGATTCGATAAATATCTGCACGAAAATCTTGGCCAAAAACTTGAAGATGTAAGTCTTGGCAATTCATCGTGGGTGGCTCGTACCTTTAAAGAAGTAACAGGAAAAGTCGGAATAGGAAAAGATACTACAGCCGAAGCATTCAAAAAACGCCTGATCAATCAACGGGATTCTCTATACGCCTCAACAGAGAGGTCTATGTAATCTATGGAAAACCCTGTACAGATCGCATCTACTTCTAAGGCTACTCTTCCCATAATTGAAGATAAACCAATCGAGCAAACTTCAGGTAATGCACCTACTCAACACGAAAGCCCAAGTGCCGAGGGGAAAACTGTGGCTGAATATGTTTATGATGCAGTTAAACTGCATCAGCAACAATATAAAAACCAGGGCACTCCGCCGCCGGCGTTATTAAAATGGATTGGTGAAGCTTCACTATCCAATGAACCAAAAAACCGCTGGTATAGCGCACTCGGACTTTCTTTCGGTTTATTGATTACGGGAACTATTGCCAATATAGTTACAGGACACAAACTACTTGACGGTTCAAAAGTAACTAACGTTCCACAATTTCTTAAACCCATTCACGGCATAATAAAAAATTATGACCCAAGGGATATAACGCCGCGCAATAAACGCATCCGTTATGCGCATGCTGCTGTTTATTCTTTGGGCGGTCTTTTAGGTGTTAAAATAGGCACCGATATAGCTTATAAAAACGCCAAGGAAAAAAATAAAGATCCGCAGTTCCTTGAAGATTACCTGACCAAAATATCGCACATACAGGGAGAAAACTGGAGTTGGCTTTCTGCATCTTCAGGAATTTTCGGCTCAGCGTCGGGACTCTGGGCTATTCCTATTCCCGGATTAAATTACGCAACCGGAATGGTTGGTCGCATCACCAGCATGCAGGATCGTAATACCACTGTTGGCGGTCTGAATAAAATAATCTCCGGAGCTACCACCGATTCTTATTTGCGCTTAAAAGAAGGTGCTTATTACCTTGCCAATTATGCCGTGGGAAATCCGGCAAAAGATCCGGAGAAAATTGAATATATTGCTTACAGCATTTTAGGGCCGATTTTCAAAGAACAGCTTACCGCAAAGCACATCAAACAATTCACTGACGCTGTGCATGAAGTGCGCGACCATTACTGGCAGGAAGGCGGCATCCCTAAAGACAAGCGCGCAGAAGCAACCGATACTATGAAACAGGTATTTACCGGCGCAGGGCTTGAAGTACTGCTAATCGATATGGGGCTTAACCCGGCTTCAGTGATGTTTGACAGGGTCAATGGTTTAATAGGTAAGCTGGGAAATGTCGGAAAAGCAGATAAAATAAAAGAAAAGCAAAATTCTTATTGGGCAGCCCTGCAGGAACGCCTGCCTAAATATGTTGCAGCGAACATCATATCACAGGAACGGGCTGACTGGGTTAATGAAAGCATTGCCGATATGAAACAGGGCAAACCGCCTAAACCTGCGCCTGTCATTAAATCTGAGGTGGTTGAGGCACAGAAAAAACTGGAAAGCTCACCAAGAACAAAAGAAACATCGGTGAATAAACTGGTAAAATCTTCTGTAAAACCAGGAGATTGGCGGGAAAGTATCCTGAAAAGGCGGCAGGAATCAGAGTCACCAAGATTAGTGGTTGAGTAAGCAATGCCACTGGCACTATTTTCCCTTGCAAATCCTTACAATCTATTGTAAACAGCCAATTCTTCTTAATAATGAGAGGAAATTCACAGGTTGTGTGACGGGTTCTGGCGCGGTGCGTGAGATACCATCCAGTGTCCTTATATACTCTATATATATGAGGAGTCACAACACACAGCCGAGGTTTAACTGGAAAAAAGGATTTTATTATGTCTCTACCCGCATTTAACATGCGCGAGCTTATCGAAGCTGGCGTTCATTTCGGTCATAAAACCAAACGTTGGAATCCGCGCATGGCACCATTTATTTTTGGTACACGCAACGATATTCATATTATAGATCTTGGCAAGACTGTGCCACTTCTGCATAAGGCACTCACTGCCGTACGTGACGTAACCGCGCAAAACGGTCGTGTTTTGTTTGTAGGCACAAAACGTCAGGCAACCGAGCATGTGGCTGAAGCAGCAAAACGTTGCGGACAATATTATATCAATGAACGTTGGCTGGGCGGTTTGCTCACTAACTGGAGCACCATTCAGGTTTCCATCAGGACTTTACGCAAACTTGAAGAGCAACTTTCTAAACCGGATAACGGCTTTACCAAGAAAGAATTGCTTTCTATGAGCCGTCACCGCGACAAGCTGGAAAGCTCACTGGGTGGCATTAAAGATATGGGTGGTCGTCCTGATTTGATTTTTATCATCGACACCAACAAGGAAGATCTTGCCATTAAGGAAGCGCAGAAGCTGGGAATACCTATCGTAGCCATACTTGATAGCAACTGCACACCTGACGGCATCACCTATCCGATTCCGGGCAATGATGATTCGACCCGTGCGATTCGCATGTATTGCCGTTTGATTTCCGATGCTGTTCTCGGCGGAATTCAGGCAAGCATTACTAAATCCGGTCGCGATATTGGCGCGTCGGAAAATGTTGAAGCAATCATTTCACCAGCGGAACTTGATTTGGCATCTGAGGGTAAAGATGAAGCTGATAATGCTGAAAGAGGCAAAAAATCCGGTCGCGGTGGGCGCAAAACAGAAGCTCCAGCTCCTAAAAAAGCACCAACCGTTATGGTTAAAAAGACACCGGGAAAGAAATAGTGAATGGTGATTTGTGGATAGTGGATGGGGAGAATTTTCTTCACTATTCACCGTCCACCCACCGCTAGCCACCCTAAACCAAAAAGGAACAAAAAAATGACACAAGTAACCGCAGAAATGATTAAAAATCTCCGCGAAGCAACAGGCGCAGGCATGCTTGATTGCCGCAAAGCATTAACTGAAAATGCCGGTAATATGGAAGAAGCCATGAACTGGCTGAAGAAAAAAGGCCTGTCC
>JBEBHV010000092.1:0-7357 GCA_040080715.1 Rickettsiales bacterium
GTATAATTCTTATACAGAATTACTATGAAAATCGAGTCTGAGAGACCGATTTTTTGCTGCGAAGCGGGCGTATCTTCAAATAAGAATTATATGTAGGTTTAAACAATAAAAAGGGGCGGGAAGCTTGGCTTCCTACCCCCATATGATTTTAATTCAGATAGAATTATTTGCAGGTTCCTGCATCTTTACCAGATGGAATATCACATTTCTTGGAAGCGCAAACAGCGTCACGCTTACAAGCAGCACCGGCAGCTTGTGGCTCTTTGCAAACATGAGGTGTTACAGCCATAATGCAAACTTTTCCATCTTTGCAATCTTTATCTTCTTTGCATTCATTTGCAAAAGAAAGTGACGACAGGGACATTGAAGCAATCAGAGCAGCGGAGAATAAAAACTTATTTAACATACAAACCCCTTTTTGAATTGAGTTGAAAAATTATGATGAAAAAATCACAATTCCGGAATGTATACTGTAGGTAGTATTTATGTCAAGAAATAAATAAAATACTCTCATAAAAAGACATTATTTTTCTGATAATTGCTGCAATAAATATTTATAGGCGGTAGTAATTTCTTTAAACTTTTCTTCATGATTTTTATCGCCTTTATTGGCATCTGGATGATATTTTTTTACCAGCATTCTATAGTTGCTTTTGAGTTGTTTCACTGTGTAATTATGTTCCAGCTCCATAACTGCTAATGCTTTTCTAGTTTTGCTGGGGATGCGTGGTTGCGGGGGAGTTGGTTTAGAACCATTCAGGAATTCATAGAGCTTATCCTGCAGCGTATAATAATTATCGCGCAGTCGGCTTTCACGACTCCAGGTCGGGCGGTGACCAGTCACCGAATCATGGATGAATGCTTCGATTTCCTCGCTCTGCATTCCGGCAAAATAGTCCCACTCTTTATTGCGTTCGCGTATATGCTCTAGACAAAACCAGATATATTCCTCTAATTGCTCGCGTGATTTCGGGGCTTTATAGACACCAGCCTCCCTGCAACCCTCTATATTACATGGTGGTGCCTTTTCGGGGGAGATATGTGGCGCGAAATCACGTGGCTGTCTTCCACGTGGTTTTCGTATATTTTTTTTAGTATCAGGCATGGAAAATAGTGCAGTTGTTTATAATGCCTATTCTAACCTATATATAGGAAAAACTAAGACAAAAATTAAGCCTCAACTAATTCTTTTTCCTTGCGCGGTTTTTTGCTGGATTTTTTGCTCACTGCCACTTCTTCCTCTTCCTCCACCGGGTCAGCTATTAGAGCAGTTATTTCTTTCACCAATGCTTTAATTTCCTGAGCAGCGGCACTTGTTGGTTCAACCTCGGTTGCACAACGTCCTTCCATTAAAGCGGCGGCAAACAAAACGCGGTTGCCAAGAGTTGTTTTGGTAAGTTCAGGCAACTCTGCTGCGATAGTCTGAGCGAGGCGGGAATTGGCGGCAACGCGGTTCAGCACCACCCGCACCGGAATTTTTTCATGCTTTGCCAGATCCAGAGTTGCTTTGGTCGCCCATAAATCGGTAGGGCTGGGCTGCACTGGAATAACAATTATATCAGCACTGCGGATGGCACTGCGGGCTTCAGTTTCCGTGTGTGGCGGGCTGTCAATAATCACGTAATCGGATTGACGGCGCAGGCGGGTAACTTCACCGCCAACCCGCCAGCCGGAAACGGCAGTGAAAGTGAGTCCGGTATAGCCTTCGCCAAAGCGTTCTTCGCGGATTTTATGCCAATGAGTGAGGCTGCCTTGCGGGTCGATGTCGATCACAGCCACGCGGTTGCCTTTCTGGCTGAGGGCAACGGCGATATGCGCTGCCAGAGTGGTTTTTCCTGCTCCACCTTTTTGTTGTGCGATTGTGATGACTTTTGACATTTAATTCCCCCGTGTTAATGCAGTTTATTATTGTCGTTAAGTGTATTTATGAAGTACCATAACCAATTATTATTCTTATAACAACTATATTTAGTATAATATGCAAAAAAATACACCAGATAATGAAATAGACTTCGCTGTAGCGATGCTAAAAGGTGGCGGCTTGGTCGCCTTTCCCACCGAGACTGTTTACGGGCTATCGGGCAATGCCCTGTCAGACACGGCAGTTGCGGATATTTACGCGCTAAAGGAACGCCCGAGTTTCAATCCGCTGATTGTGCATGTGTCTTCAATTGATACGGCAAAAAAATATGTGCAGTGGAATGAGCGCGCTGAGATTCTTGCGGAAAAATTTTGGCCTGGTTCGCTCACTATGGTTCTGCCACGTAAAGAGCATTGTGAATTATCATTACTGGTGAGTGCAGGGATGGATTCTGTCGCGATCCGTATGCCAGCGCATCCTGTGGCACTTGCTTTGCTGGAAAAATCAGGATTGCCACTGGCGGCACCAAGTGCCAATAAATCGGGGCGGGTAAGCCCGACTTGCGCGCAGCATGTGCGCGATGAATTTGGTGATGATCTTATGGTGCTGGATGGTGGCGAGTGCATGGTCGGCATTGAGTCAACCATAGTTGATCTGACCACAATGCCGGCAACTATACTCCGCCACGGAAAAATAATCCGTGAGGATTTGGAAAAATATATTGAGATAGGTAAATATAATTCTGATGAAATCAAAGCATCCGGTATGTTGAAAAGCCATTACGCACCGAATGCAAACCTCCGGATGAATGCAGATAGTATAGAAGATGGTGAGGCATTGCTGGCATTTGGCAAGCCGTTTTCTTTTCCCTCTACCACTGGGACGAGGCGCAACATATATGTTGCGGGTGAGGGCAATATCATAGAAAATTTAAGTGAGAGCGAAAATCTGGAAGAAGCAGCGGCGAATTTATTTCGTATGCTGCGCCTGCTTGATGCAAAAAATCCAAAAGCAATAGCGGTTATGAAAATTCCAGACCGTGGTCTGGGCATTGCCATAAATGACCGTTTGCAGAGGGCGGCTGCTCCTAAATATTTTCGCTGATTTGGATATTTGCGAATTTCCCAAGCTGTATTTTGCGGTTAGGAATGGATTCCAGCCATTCTATCAGGCGGGCGATTTCAGTTGATAATATCTGTTGGTTCTGGAAGGTTTTTGCCATTATGGTCGCGCCCTGAATTCCAGACATGAGTGAAATTGCATATTGGGTTGCGTTCTGTTTATGTCCCAGTTCTTCAAACTGCGCGCCTGCCCAAGCGACAAAATCGGCAAATATCAGGGATGCTGCTTGCGCGATCTGCTCTTTTTCCGGATCGGTATCATTAATTATTTTGCCAACTGGGCAACCGTATTTCGTATAATCATCGCGCATTTTATAATAGTAATTGGCTGCTTCAATCAGCCGTTGGCGTGGATTGTCGATATTTTCCGAAAATAGCGTATATTCGGCGATGAAATGTTCGCGGCGTTTAAGCAGTGTGGCTAGTGCCAGTTCGTCTTTGGTTTTGAAATAATAATAAACGTTTCCTATAGGAATATCAGAATGTTTGGCTATGTCAGCAAGCGACGTTGCCGTTAAACCATTGCGGTGGAATAGAACTGCGGCGGACTCAATAAGCCGGTCTTTTTTATTTGAGCTGTTCATAATGATATGCTACCGAGGAATGCAAATTATATTTAATTATTATTGGCTTGTTTGGCAAGTGCCTAATTTAGGCAACAATATAGATGCTTCTGAATATCATATTTATTTGTTGCATCTGGGACAAAATATTTGTAGATTTCCCTCCCATTTTACGGGGCATTGGGGGATCTTCTAATGGTAGGAAAGCGGACTCTGACTCCGTCAATCTAGGTTCGAGTCCTAGTCCCCCAGCCAGCCACGCTCTTCGAGCTTCGGCTGGCTTACGCCAGACGGAGCTTGACTTAGTTCCCCAATCATTTTAACGATCTGACATTTTAACGATCTGACATTAATAATATAATGCTTCGTCTTACAGAAATAAAACTTCCACTCGATCACCTGCCTGAAGCTATTCTTAAAGCAGCGATATCGCGGTTAGGCATTCCGGAGCATGAGTTTATTTCCTGCAATATATTCCGGCGGGCGCACGATGCCCGAAAAAAATCTGCCATATTGCTGGTATATACGCTTGATGTTGAGGTGAAGAATGAAGCAGCTTTGCTTAAGCGTTTTGCAGGCGACAGCCATGTCAACAATACTCCGGATATTGAATATCGTTTTGTGGCAAAAGCACCGGATAATTTTGCAAAACGTCCTTTGATAATTGGTGCTGGGCCATGTGGGCTGCTTTCCGCATTGTTATTGGCGCAAATGGGATTTCGTCCGATTATTCTGGAGCGTGGCAAGGTCGTGCGCGAACGCACCAAAGATACATGGAGGTTATGGAGAAAATCTGTTCTGACTACCGAATCTAACGTGCAATATGGTGAAGGTGGAGCGGGAACATTTTCTGATGGTAAACTTTATAGTCAGGTAAAAGATCCACGCTATCTTGGACGCAAAGTTCTGAATGAGTTTGTAAAGGCTGAAGCACCACCGGAAATTCTGACTGAAGCGCATCCGCATATAGGAACATTTCGTCTGGTAAAGATGGTTGAAAATATCCGCAGAACCATCGAGGAACTTGGTGGTGAATATCGTTTTGAATCACGCGTAACCGATATTGATATAGAAACATCCGGTGATGGACATCGTCGTGTGCGGGGTGTGGTTCTGGCAAGTGGAGAACATATTGCTGCCGATCATGTGGTGCTTGCCATTGGTCATAGTTCGCGTGATACCTTCCAGATGTTGTATGATAGAGGCGTTTATATCGAGCCTAAACCGTTTTCCATTGGTTTTCGTATTGAGCATCCGCAATCGATTATAGATGTTGCCCGTTTTGGGAAGGATGCCGGTAATCCCATACTTGGTGCTGCGGATTATAAATTGGTGCATCATGCCAGTAATGGGCGCGATGTCTATAGTTTCTGCATGTGTCCGGGTGGGACTGTGGTTGCTGCCACTTCCGAAGAAAATCTGGTGGTAACTAATGGAATGAGTCAATATTCAAGGGCTGAACGTAACGCTAATTCCGGTATTGTTGTTGGCATTACGCCGGAGGTTGATTATCCGGGCGGGGTGCTGGCCGGCATTGATTTACAGCGCAAGTGGGAGTCAGCAGCTTTTATCGCTGGTGGCGGAACTTATGCAGCTCCTGTGCAGAGGGTTGGGGATTTTCTGGCAGGCAGGGCATCTACTCGTCTTGGCGGAGTTATCCCTTCCTATAAACCTGATGTTACGCCGACCGATCTTTCTTCCTGCCTGCCTGATTACGCCATTGTTGCAATTCGCGAGGCAATAGCTGTGTTTGGCAAGCAGATAAAAGGTTTTGATATGGATGATGCGGTTTTGACTGGTGTTGAAACCCGTACATCTTCTCCAATCCGTATCAAGCGTGATGAAACATTGCAAAGTATAAACACCAAAGGATTGTTTCCGGCAGGCGAAGGAGCAGGATATGCCGGAGGAATTCTATCGGCTGGTATCGACGGCATTAAGATTGCCGAAGCTGTAGCGCAAAGTATGCTGGAGGAATAACCATGAAGTTTTTTAGTAAATTATTTTACCTTGCATTTTGTGTTGGTCTTACAGCTTGTCAGGCTCCAACCACCTATAGTCCTGAGTTAAACAAGCAGGAAGTGCATGATGAGGAATCAAACCAGCAACGTATGGTAGACGCAATTGTTGCTCGCGGAGGCAAGCCTAAAGCTTGGAAAAACCCAAAAAATATGCGCAAGCAATTTGAGACTGTGGGTGAGCGTATTGAAAAAGCTGGTGCAGAAATATGTGTTGAAGTGCATTTGCAGAAAAAAGGCTGTTATTATTATTTCCGGCTGGTGCGCAATGAGGATATAAATGCTACGGCGGATGGTAAAAATATTGTTATTTTTACCGGCATGATGCGCTTTGTGGAAAGTGATGATGAGCTGGCGGCGGTTATGGCGCATGAATTTGCCCATAACCTGATGGGGCATGTAGCCGCACAAAATAAAAACGCAACTTTTGGAAAAATACTTGGTTTGGCGGTGGATGCAATTGCTGATTCGCAAGGGCTTAACACTGGTGGTGAGTTTACGAAAGCAGGAACAGAAATCGGGGCTTTGAGCTATAGCGTGGATTTTGAAAAAGAAGCAGATTATATCGGGATATATGTTTTAGCACGGGCTGGATATGATGTGAAAACTGCGCCGAATCTGTGGCGGAAAATGTCGATTGAAGACCCTGAAGGAATTTATAATTCGGTTACTCATCCATCGCATGCGGAGCGGTTCGTGGCATTACAGAAAACTATTTATGAAATTAATTATAAGCGCGAACATAATATACCTTTAATTCCAGATTTTAAGTAAGAATAATCCTGTGGAAATGCGAAGCATTTAGCACAGGATATGTTTTAATTGCATGAGATCCTGTGCAGTCGCTTCGCGCCTCACAGGATGGCGGTATTTAGCACTTGATTGGTATCAGAAAATCATTATTATTCACGCACATCTCTAACCCTCAAATTTATATAGGATATGTTATGGCTGAATTCAGGCTTCCTGCAAATTCCCGAGTTGGAAAGGGAAAGACATATAAAGCGGAAACGGCGGCAAAGCGCGTTAAAAAATTCAATATTTACCGTTATAATCCTGAGGAAGTCGATGATAAAGGAGTTGCGAAAAATCCTCGGCTGGACAGTTACGAACTGGATATGGATGATTGCGCGCCAATGGTTCTGGACGCGCTGATAAAAATCAAGGATGAAGTTGATTCAACGCTTACTTTCCGCCGTTCCTGCCGCGAAGGAATTTGCGGTAGCTGCGCCATGAATATTGATGGAACCAACACTCTCGCCTGCATCAAGCCAATTGATGAGGTGAGAGGTGACGTGAATATTTATCCGCTGCCACACATGTCGGTTATCAAAGATTTAGTTCCTGACATGACGCATTTTTACGCGCAATATGAATCGATAAAACCGTGGTTGCAAACCAGCACACCGCAGCCTGCCAACCGTGAGCGTTTGCAATCGCCGGAAGATAGGGCAAAGCTTGATGGGTTATATGAGTGTATTTTATGCGCTTGTTGTTCTACATCTTGCCCCAGCTATTGGTGGAATTCTGACCGCTATCTTGGACCTGCGATTTTGCAGCATGCGTATCGCTGGATTATTGACAGCCGTGATGAGTTTACTGGTGAACGGCTTGATGAAATTGAAGATCCGTTCAAGCTCTATCGTTGCCATACGATTATGAACTGCGCGAAAACCTGCCCGAAAGGTTTGAATCCTGCTAAGGCAATTGCCGAGATTAAGAAAATGCTGGTGGAGAGGGTTGTTTGATGATTAGATAATTAGATTATTAGATGACTAAGTAAATTTCTGTTTT